>DAIOUH010000043.1:0-17065 GCA_036751585.1 Prevotella sp.
GCCTTGCGCTGCCCGTCAACGATGTCACCCACGTAGTTGCCTGTCAACTTGCCGTCATCGCCTATTTCCAATTCGTTGGCGTAAACGTAGTCGATGCCATATTTCTTCCGCAAGTACTCACCAAAATAGGTGAAGCCTCCGCTCAAGATTGCTATCTTGTACCCACAAGTCTTCAGCACACTCATAAGCCTGTCTGTACCTTCCGTGATGGGCATGTTTTCGGCTATGTCTTTCATCACGCTTGCGTCGAGACCTTTCAGCAGCGCCACGCGCTCCTTGAAACTCTCCTTGAAGTCTATCTCCCCACGCATGGCGCGCGCCGTGATGGCCTTTACCTTGTCGCCCACTCCGGCACGCTTTGCCAGTTCATCGATGCACTCAGTCTGTATGAGCGTAGAGTCCATGTCGAAGCATATCAATCTTCTCATCCTGCGATACATGTCATCATGCTGGAACGAGAAGTCCACCGCCATCTCCTGCGACATGTTCATCAGCTCTTTCTGCATGGCCGTCGTATCGGCGGGATTGCCTCGCAGCGAGAACTCTATACACGCCCTCACGTTTCGCTTGGGCTGCTTGATGCTCATCCTGCCAGTGAGACGCAATATAGAGTCGATGTTCAACCCCTGCTCAGCTATTGTCCTCGTAGTAGCCTCTATCTGCCGTGCCGAGAGCGAGCGGCCTATTAGAGTGAGTATGTATCGGTTCTTGCCTTGCTGGTTCACCCAACTCTCATACTCATCGTCACTTATTGGGGAAAAGTCTATGTGCACGCCAAGCTCCGTGGCCTTGAAGAGCAATTCCTTCATCACTTGCCACGAGTGCATGCCGTCGAGCCGCATGAGAATGCCCAGCGACAAGGTGGAGTGAATGTCCGCCTGGCCAATGTCGAGCACTTGAGCGTCATACTTAGCCAAGATGCGCATGACCGATGCCGTGAGACCAGGCCTGTCTTGACCTGTTATGCTTATTAATATCTGTTCTTCCTTTTCTGCTATTTCATTCATTTGCTGAATATTGTTACTTTTTATTCATATAATTACTTGAAAGACAGCACACTCTGAAAACATTGTATAAAAACAGGTTTGGACGTTTGCCCATGAGTCTGCGTCTTATGGTTGTGCTTGTCAACCGGTTTATCCACACAGTTATCCACAATAGATGATGCCGTTGTAAACTGTCCACAAGGCGGAGTAGGGCAGAATAGCCTTTCAGCTCTTCCCTGTAATCATAGAGTGTGCGCAAGGCCTCTCGTGTTTTCTCAAGAAAACGCTCATTGCTCTCAAACCTCACGAAAAGCAATGGATTGTCTATGTGAACTATGCTTACTTGCCTGTCTGCCAAGCCTTTCCCGAAGAGGGTGTCCTCATATCCGTATGTCTTTATATCCTCACGGAAAGGATTGTCAAGCACTACCTGCCTCCCAGCCATGAAGTTTCCCGAATGAAAGTTCTTGTACGGGTGTTCGTTGCTCTTGCTAACCGAATGTCCTTGCTCCGCCTTCAGCTCATTCTTGCACCTCAGATTGGATAAGTCCACGCTGGCCCTTGCCACCTTCAGGCTGCCTACCACCACGTCGGCCTTGCCCATGTTTTCCACGTAGGTGGCCACAAAGCCCTCAGATGGCATCATTCCGGCGTCTATATATAATAATGTGTCGAACCGTGCCTCACGCGCGAGAAAGTTTCTTATTGCCGCCCTGCCCACGTTTTCTCGTCGCTTTATGAGTCTGCAACCAGCCATGGAGCCTATTTCATCGTTCAAGCCATCGCAAGGCGACGGTGAGCCATCGTCTGCCACCACTATTTCCCATGGCAAGTCCAAGCACAGACATTGACGGCGCAATGCCATGACTTGCCTCACGCATGAGTCGCGATAAACGGGAATAAGAATAGACAGTCCTTGCATGGATGCAAAGTTAACGCTTTTCCACAACCTTATTATTATTATCTATTCTATTTTAAAAATTAAAAAGAAAAATAATAGTATGATGATAGGCTGTGGATATGTTGATACTTTGTTGCCGTAATATTTGCCAGATATGTTATAAACCGTAGAGACCAGCTTATATACATCGATGCATAATATCAAAGTGCTTGTTTGTAGCCTGTTGCAATGTTTTCCACAAAATGGTGGATATGTGGATAAGCATAAGTTGAATAACTTTTGGTTGTGATATTGTGTTGAAAATGGCTTGAAAATGCTTTTATAACCATGTTGATATCCCCCGCGACTTGGCTTAAACAATAAGGGTGTGGAA
The DNA here is from genome assembly GCA_036751585.1 of Prevotella sp. Taxonomy (GTDB): domain Bacteria; phylum Bacteroidota; class Bacteroidia; order Bacteroidales; family Bacteroidaceae; genus Prevotella. Next base: position 2,261 of record DAIOUH010000043.1, read on the forward strand.
ATCGCAATCGTTTTCCACACCCTTATCCACAGTGTTATCCACCGTGTTTTGTTATAAGTTGTTTTCTATTTTCTGTACGATGGTCATAGGGTCTATTCGTTGCAGACAGGCGTAATCACCTCTCTGGCAAGGCTTGTTGCCGAAGATGGAGCATGGGCGGCATGGCAGCGACACCTGCACCGCGTTTTCCTCCTTTTGGTTCCATCCCATGAATCCAGCGTAAGGGTGTGTGGCTCCCCACACGCTCACCACCGGCGTGCCCGTGAGCGAGGCAAGGTGCATATTGGCTGAGTCCATGCTCACCATCACGTCGAGGTTGCTCATGAGTATGAGCTCCTCGTGCAAGCCGTGAAGCAAGCCAGGCACCACCGTGCAATACTTATGTCTCTTCGCCACGCCTTTCAGCAAGTCGGTCTCTTGGCTTCCGCCGCCGAAGAGGAATATGCGCGCCGAGGGATGACGCTTTACGATGTCGTCGATGACGACCTCCATCTTGTCCAAAGGATAAGCCTTGCCCTCATGTGCCGCGAACGGCGCTATGCCTATCCATTGTTGAAAGTCTTTCTTCTCGCCAATTTCGGCGGGCAGCGATCTCAATGGGCCTTTCGACGGGAACACCGACTTGAAGTCCATCTTCTTTATGGGATAGCCCAACTGCGCGAACACCTCTTTATAATTGTCGAAGGCGGTCGGTATGGGTTCCATCACCTTGTCTTTCGTGGCTGTGAGCTGTTTTCTCAGCTCACGGTGCTTGTTGATGTGAGCCACGTTGTTTTGCCCAAGGTTGAATCTCATGCGTAGATAGCTCGACCTCAACACGTTGTGCAAGTCGGCTATCGCCGTGAATTGCTTTGCCGCCAATCGCCTGTATAGCGCGTTGAGACCCTTTATCCCCTTGTATTCTTCTTTTATGTCGGCCTCCATGAAGCTGACATTCGGGGCGAGGTTCTCAAAAAGTGGTCTCGCGAAGGGTTGCGAGAGCATGGTCACGCGCAAGTTTGGGTACTCCTTTGCCAAGGCGTAGACCACGGGCACCGTCATGGCCACGTCGCCCATTGCGGAGAAGCGGATGATGAGTATGTGGTCGGTCTTCACTTCTTCTGGTAGAGTATGGGATTGGTGCTGGGATCGTTGTACATCTTCATTTGCCTATACACTTTCATGTATTTCTTTCCCTCCTTGATGTCGTCCAGCAACTGGTCTATGGCGAGCGACAGGTCTTTCTGCTGCTCCAAGAGCACGTTGAGCTTTCCGTTGCACAGCTCGCGGTGCTGCGGCGTGGCGTCATCGCGGGTTGCCTGTTCCCTCATGTGGTAAATCTTCAATGCGAGTATGGAGAGCCTGTCCACTGCCCACGCCGGGCTCTCCGTGTTCAGGCGCGCCTCAGGCTTGGGCGTGACATCAGAGAAATGCTGCCTGAACCACGAGTCTATCTGCTCCACGAGGTCCGTGCGGTCCTGGTTTGAGCGGTCGATGCGGTGCTTGAGCTGCATTCCCTCCTGCGGGTCGATGTGCGGGTCACGAATGATGTCCTCCATATGCCATTGCACGCAATCAATCCAACATTTCAGATACAGACGGTTCTCTATCGTGTCGTGCCCGTAAGGGTTGCTGATAGGAGTGTCTATATCGTTTTTCACGTGGTAATCCTCAATGGCTTTATTGAAGATTTCATTACATTTCTGAGTAAATGACATACTTGAATCAATTGTCTTTAGATTTTTGCAAAATTAATAACTTATTTCGAACTATCCAACCTTTTCATAAATTAAATGACCATCGAATAGTGATATATATCAATTGAAATGGCACCTTAAATGCACAATATGCTATCTGTTGTGCATAATTACTTCAATTTTTCAATGTTTTATTTGCGTAATTGCCAAAAAGTTAGTTACTTTGCACAAGTTTTTGAGAAAAAATGTTTTAGAAATTCATTTATTAATTAATAAAAATAAAGACTACAATTATGTCAGAAATTGAATCAAAGGTAAAGGCAATCATCGTGGATAAGCTTGGTGTTGACGAGGCAGACGTTAAGCCAGAGGCAAGCTTCACCAACGATCTCGGCGCAGATTCTCTCGACACTGTCGAGCTCATCATGGAGTTTGAGAAGGAGTTTGGTATCTCTATCCCTGACGACAAGGCTGAGACCATCCAGACTGTGCAGGATGCCATCAACTACATCAACGAGAACGCTAAATAAATAAATTTGGCGTCATGCCCAGCGTTTAATGATTGCCATTAAACGCTTTTTTTGTATTAACGAAAGTTTTTCAAATGGAATTGAACAGAGTAGTAGTAACAGGACTTGGCGCTCTCACTCCGCTTGGCAACAGTGTCGAGGAGACATGGAAAAACATTCTCGACGGAAAGAGCGGCGCGGCTCCTATTACGCTTTTCGACCCTTCCAAGTTCAGAACACAGTTCGCTTGTGAAGTTAAGGGCTTTAAGGCTACCGACTATATCGACCGTAAGGACGCCCGCAAGATGGATCGTTGCACGCAGCTTGGCGTGGCAGCGGCTGTTCAGGCCGTGGCCGACTCAAAGATCGACTTGGACACGGTGGACAAGAACCGCGTGGGCGTTGTCTATGGCATAGGCATCGGCGGCATACAGACTTTTCAGGAGGAGGTAATGTACTATGGCCAACACTATGAGGATGGTCCTAAGTTCAGCCCGTTCTTTATCCCCAAAATGATTTCCGACATCACGGCAGGTCAGATCAGTATCCATTTCGGATTCCATGGTCCCAACTATGTGACGACAAGTGCTTGCGCATCTTCATCCCATGCCCTTGCCGACGCATTCAACCTGCTGCGTCTTGGTAAGGCGGATATCATCTTGGCTGGAGGCGCTGAGGCGGCTATCACCGAGTGTGGCCTTGGAGGTTTCTGCTCCATGAAGGCACTGTCTGCCCGCAACGACGACCCAGAGCACGCCAGCCGTCCATTCAGTGGCAGCCGCGACGGTTTCGTGATGGGCGAGGGCTCCGCTTGTCTCATACTTGAGACCCTGGAGCATGCCAAGAAGCGTGGAGCACACATCTACGCTGAGATGGCAGGCGAGGGAATGAGCGCCGACGCTTATCACATCACGGCCTCTCACCCAGAGGGACTTGGCGCGAAGCTCGTCATGCAGGAAGCATTGAAAGATGCCGGAATGTCAACGGCGGACATCGACTACATCAACGTGCACGGCACGTCAACCCACGTGGGCGACTTGTCTGAGGCAAAGGCCATCAAGGACCTCTTCGGAGACGAGGCTTACAAGCTCAACATTTCTTCCACGAAGTCAATGACCGGACACATGCTCGGAGCCGCTGGCGCGGCGGAAGCCATGTTCAGCGTGCTGAGCGTGGTCAACGACGTGGTGCCACCGACAATCAACCATGAGGACGGTGACGATGACCCAGATCTCGACTACAAGCTGAACTTCACGTTCAACAAGCCGCAGAAGCGCGTGGTGCGCGCCGCTCTCTCCAACACGTTTGGTTTTGGCGGACACAACGCTTGTGTCATCTTCAAGAAATTTGCTGAATAACTTTTTATGTTAGTCAACATAATAGATCGCATAAAGCTCCCTTTCCGAAAGGAGAAGGAGCTTTATGCTTCATTGCATTCCATCATAGGGGTATATCCTCACAACATTTCTTACTATAAGATAGCGCTGATGCACAAGAGCATCAGGCATCGCAACAACAAGGGAAAGCCTGTCAACAACGAGCGACTGGAGTTCCTTGGCGACGCCGTGCTCGATTGTGCCGTTGGCGACATCGTGTTCCGCCATTTCCCAGGAAAGCGCGAGGGCTTCCTTACCAACACCAGGTCGAAACTCGTGCAGCGGGAAACGCTCAACAAGCTGGCAAAGGAGATGGGCATATGCAACCTCATCCTGTCCAGCAGCCGCTCCAACACCCACAACAGTTATCTTGGGGGCAACGCCTTTGAGGCCCTCGTGGGCGCGTTATATCTCGATAGGGGCTACGACGCGTGCATGACATTCATCAAGAGGCGCATTCTCTCCAAGATGATCAACATAGACAAGGTGGCTTACAAGGAAGTAAACTTCAAGTCGAAACTCATCGAGTGGACACAGAAAAACAAGGTGAATCTCGACTTCAAGCTCCTTAACAGCGGCAAGGACAAGGAAGGCAATCCCATTTTCAGCTATCAGGTTATGCTTGAGGGCGTGGAAGGTTGCCAAGGCGACGGATTCTCCAAGAAGGAGAGCCAGCAAAAGGCCTCCAAGGACACGCTGGAGAAGCTGAAGCGTGAGCCGCAATTCATCGACGCGGTGTTTAAGGCGAAGGGTGAGCGCACCAAGATGGAGGAAGAGCCTGTCAACGCACTTCCCAACATCGACTCCACGCAGGTCTTCATGACCGACACGGTCTCAGACGATGAAGAGACAAAGCACGAGACGGCTTTCCGCGAGCGTGTCTACTCCGAGAAGGAGAGCGCCTTAGGAGAGGAGCGCGAGGCCATTCTTTCGCAAAAGGAAGGCGGACGCGAGGACATCATAGCGGCGGCTGAGAAGGCCGCGTTTGAGGAAAATCAGCCTGAATAGTATTTTTTTGCGTTATTTTCAATTCAGTACCACGCTTTGGTAGCGTCAGTACCACGCCGTGGTACTCCCAATACCAGGGCGTGGTATTGTCAATACCACACCGTGGTATTTTTTTTATTATGCCTATTTGCCCATCGAGCCCACATAAAAAGCAAATCCCCAGCTCTGCTCTCAGAGTTGGGGATTTGTGTTAACCTAAAAACCAATCTTAATTTATTTACCAAAAACTAACTAAGACCTAATGAAAACCTAAAAACTAACTTTAAACCTAAAAACTAAAAACCTATATGAAACAATCTACTAATCTTCAAATGTCATGTGTCAATTTCGGAATGACCTTCTCGCGAGGGTTGAACTCTTGTCGGAGCTCCTTTTTCCTTTTGACACTGCAAAGGTAGACAGATTTTCAATAGCCTCAAATTATTTTTCCTGTTTTATTCGTTTTTCTGCCTTATTTTTGATATATGTCAAAAATATGTGTGCGCACACACACGATTATGGTGTCCTTCTTATCATCTAATAAACAGATAGATATGAAAATTTAAGTTCGTTAGGAATATGAACGAGTGTTAACTATTATATGTATGTGTTTACAGTATTGACCTAAGTCAAAATGATTTGGAAAAAATACATAAACTCTTTGAAAATATTTGGTGCATATTCCTATTCTGGCTAATTTTGCAGCGTCAAACGGACAATGGTCTTCGTGAGAAGATCGTCTTATTAGATTTTATTTCATATACACAGTTTAGGTTAGTAGATTGTTTCATATAGGTTTTTAGTTTTTAGGTTTAAAAGTTAGTTTTTTAGGTTAACACAAATCCCCAACTCAGAGCGCTGAGTCGGGGATTTGCCATTTTATACGGGTATTGTTTCTATTGTGGTGTCATTCCAATTCTTCACTTTATTTTCTCGTAGACATACACCTCGTGTATCTCGCCCGTGTAACCCTCTTCCGTGAACGGGCCCTGGCTCATGCCGAGGATGATTTGCGTGCCACGGTTGTTGAGCACCAAGAGGTCGTCGGTCAATGGGTCAACGGTGAGACCCTCGATCTCGCCACAACGACGGAAGTCCCTCATCTCGCGGAACAGTGTGAGCGGACGCGCGAAAGCGCCTGCCGCTATGAGGCCTGTGCGCTTCACCACCTTGCCGTTCTCGTCGGTCTTCACGTTCCATGGGTCAGCCTTCACGGGTTCCGTGCCTTGCTTCAAGCCATAGTAAGGAGCTCCGGCGATGTCGGCGATGTAGAGGTTGTCGGGAATGTTGTAGGTCGACTCGCCATCGTCGGCAGAGAAGAGCATCTTGCCATCGGCAATGTAGATTCCCTGGCACCAGTAAGGCTCAGGACGGCACTGCATCTTGGTGTAGTATTTCTTCGTGGCGAGGCTGTAAGCGTAGACATAGCGGCTGTCAACCCAGTCGGACATCCAGATGAGTCCGCTCTCACGGTCTACGGCGAGGCCGGAGCACTCCACCTGTCCCGACTCGGGGCACCATGGAATGTCCTCAATCCATTTCAAGGTCTTGGCATCGTAGACGGAGATGGCGATGTTCTCGCCGCGACCCAAGTTGAAGTGCTCGTTGCCGGTGTAGATCTTGCCGTCGTACACGTCGATGTCGCCAAAGTGGTTGGCCTTCTCGGGGTGTGGGAACAATGGGTCGCTCTTCGATTGCACCCTCTTCTGCACGAGATTCCAGTTGTGGTCATACTTGTAGAGTCCGCGCGTGTCGGAGAGGTAGAAATAGTCTTTGTCGGCGGCGATGCCTTGACGAGCCGGAACCTGGATCACCTTCTTCAAGCGATATTCCGTGCCGAGGTGCTGTGCGTAGACGCTCGTGCCAATGATGCTGGCAAACAAGAGGAAAAACAGTTTTTTCATTGGTAAGTGAATTTAGAGTTAATTTATTGGTTATGCAGTGTTTAATGAGTTTTAGAATGCGAAGCGACCCATCAACTGTATTTGGTTGTTGCCATCGTATCCAATGGCATCCTTTGCCTTCTTGTCATAGAAGAAGTGATGGTAGTTGAACTGGATGGTCACGTTCTTGAAAAGCTGATAGTTCAAGCCCACGAGTATGCGGTTGTAGTTGTTGGTCGTGGTCTCGCGGCTCTGCAGCTGCTGGTTGTCGTCGTAGTAGAGGCTGTGGTCCTTGTACATGTCCCAACGCACCATTGGCAACCATTTGCCGATGTGGTAAGCCGCGAGGAAGTAGGCACCCTGCTCGTCCACGAACTTCACGTCGTCCACCTTCGACTTCATCACGCCATACTCAGCGCGCAGGTCGAGACCAGTGGGATCGTTGTACCACGCGCCCACGACGAAACGGTTGAGCGGGTTATACTTGCCCGAACCCACGCCTTTGCCTCCAGCCAGAGAGTTGCTTGAGTATTTGCCATAATTATATGTAGCCTTCACGTTGAAATACTTCGTCGGGCGCACGGTCACGCTGGCGTAGATGTCCTTTGAGCTATTTTGGTCGTCCTTGCATGGCAATCCACCGTTGGTCAATGCCAAGTCGTAGTGCAGGTAGCGGAAACCCTTGCCGCTGTCGAAAGCGTCACCGATGATCATCACGCCGAGGTCACGTCCGTAGTCCACGAAGTTGTATTCGTATGGGTTGCGGCACGCCATGCGGTACACGATGTTGGAGAAATCCACTGTCTCCAAGGTCTTTGGTGAGATGTCATAGTTCTCATAGCCCAAAGGAGTATAGAATTGTCCGGCCCTGATCTTGAACTCAGGCAACAGTTTCAATGTGGCGAAAGCGTCCATCACCTGGATGTTCTTTTGGCCGTTGCCGTTGGTAGAGCCCGCTATGCCATTGAATGCCTCAATCTGCAAGCGGAAGTCAACCTTCTCGCCCACGTTGCCGTCCATTATCAAGCGCAGGCGCTTGGCTTGAAACGATGATGACGAGCGTGCGCCGTCAGCGGTTGTTTTGCTGTAGTTCCAGCCAGTCTGCAAGTATCCGGATATTTTTGGCAAGTGGCTCAGTATGCTTTCCCATTTCGACTCTTGCTTGGTCGATTGTTGCTCATTGTCAACAGTTGAGATTTCAGGAGTGTCGCCCGATTCACTGACAGAACTGCTTTCCGGTGCCGCGTTTAGCTGCATCGCCATGGCTGCTGACACAATGAATAGTAATTGTTTCTTCATAAAATGAAAGTTTTTGGTTTAAAAATAAAACAGATTATAAAACAATATCTTTTACAAAGATAGGTCTAAGTTTATATTACAAAAGTATGTAATATTTTTGTAACGTATATGTCTATTTTATTTCTTTAACTCAAAATCTCTCGTTTTTTGACATTTCAAAACAATAAAAAAATGTCCGTGATGCCCGAAGGCATCGCGGACATGAGAATGTGTCTTGTCTAAGCTGAAAGTCATGCTTTGCTGTCGGCGAGCGTGAAGTCGAGCTGGCGTTTCTCCACGTTGGCCCTCGCCACCTTTATGCGTATGGGGTCGCCAAGCTGGTACTTGTGGTGGTGTCTGCGCCCGCGCAACAAGAAGTTTTTCTCGTCAAACTCGTAGTAGTCGTCGTCGAGGTCACGCATTGGCACCATGCCCTCGCAGTGGTTCTCGTCGATTTCGGCATAGATGCCATACGACGTGATGCCTGAGATGTGGGCATCATACTCGTTGCCGATCTTGTCGCCCATGAACTCCACCATCTTGTATTTTATGGAATCCCTCTCGGCGTTTTGCGCCAGTTGCTCCATGTCGGAGCAGTGCTCGCACAAGTCCTCATAGTGCTTCTCGTTGGCGGAGCGTCCGCCGTTTTGGTATTTGGTGAGCAAGCGGTGGACCATGGTGTCGGGATAGCGGCGAATGGGCGAGGTGAAGTGGGTGTAATAGTCGAACCCGAGACCGAAGTGACCGATGTTGTGCGTGGTATACTTGGCCTTCATCATCGCCCTCAGCGTCACGGTCTGCACCACTTTTGCCTCGCGCTGCTCGCTTACGTCGGTCATGAGCTTGTTGATGCTCTTTATCATGGCCTTGCGCGTGCCGTCGGTCTTGACCTTCAAGCCGAAAGGCGCGATGAACTTCCTGAGGGTCTCCATCTTCTCAGGGTCTGGATTGTCGTGCACGCGATAAGGGAACACCTTGGCCTTCTTGCCCTTTGGCACGCGGCCCACGCTCTCTGCCACGGTGCGGTTGGCCAGGAGCATGAACTCCTCGATGAGCTTGTTGGCATCCTTCGAGCGCTTGAAATAGCAGCGTATGGGGTGTCCCTTCTCATCGATGTCGAAGTGGAGCTCCTCTGTGTCGAACATCACCGAGCCATCCTTGAACCTCTTCTTGCGCAGCAGCTTGGCAAGACGGTCGAGCGTGCATATCTCCCATCCATACTCGTCCTTGAAGCCGTTTTTGCCCGGGTTGGGCGCTGGCTCTCCCGTGCCGTCCACCACGCCGTTGTCTTCCAGCACTTGCTGCGCCTCCTCGTAGGCGTAGCGTCGGTTGGAGCGTATGATGGTGTGCACTATTCGCGAGGCCTTTATCTCGGCGTTGTCGTCGAGGTCGAAGATGACGCTATAGCATAGCTTGTCCTCATTGGGTCGCAGCGAGCACACGAAGTTGCATAGATGCTCCGGCAACATTGGTATGGTGCGGTCCACGAGGTAGACAGAGGTGGCGCGCTTCACTGCCTCGCGGTCAATGATGGATCCCTCGGTGACGTAGTGGCTCACGTCGGCTATGTGCACGCCGACTTGGTAAAGCCCGTTGTCGAGCTTCTTTATCGACAGCGCGTCGTCGAAGTCCTTGGCGTCTTTCGGGTCGATGGTGCACGTCCATGTGTCGCGGAAGTCCTCACGCTCAGCCACGTCCTGGTCGGTGATTTCGCCAGTTATCTTGTCGGCTGCCGCCTCCACGTTCTTAGGATACTTGTATGGAAGTCCGTATTGCGCGAGGATGGTGTTCATCTCCACGTCGTTGTCGCCGGTCTTTCCGAGCACGTCGACCACCTCGCCAATGATGCTCTTGTGCTCGCTGTCGGGCCATGCCGTGACTTTCACCACCGCCTTGTCGTCGGTCTTTCCGCCCTTGAGCTTGTTTTTCGGTATGAGGATGTTTTGCGCCATGGTGTTCTCCGCCGTCACGAGGAAGGCGATGTCCTTGTCGACCCTCAGCCTGCCCACGAACTGGTCTTTGGCCCTTTGCAGGATTTCTATCACCTGCGCCTCCTTGATGTGGTTGCGACGGCGCGCCATCATCGACACCCTCACGCGGTCGCCCGTGAGAGCCGACATGGAGTTGCGCTCCGACACGAAGATGGGCTTGTCGCTCCCGTCGGGGATAAACGAGTTTTTGCCGTTCGACTTTCTCACGAAGCGGCCCTCCTGCACTTGCCCCTTGGTGTTGAGCTTATACGAGTTGTCGCTGACCTTGGTTATGGCGTCGTCCCATGTCATCTCGTCCATGATGTCCATGGCGAGCATCTTCAGTGGATGCGTGTTAAGGCGAAGCGAGTGGAATATGTCTTTCAGGGTCAGTGTCTTGTCTGGTTGCGAACTGAAAAATGCCTCAAGAGCCTTGGCGAGCTGCTTCTTTGTCATGCGCTTGCCGCCTCGACGCTCCTTCTTGGCTTGATGGTCCTTCTTTCCCATAGTATAAAAGGTTTGAATTATATTTACCTGCAAATTAACGAAAAACTTTTCAACAATCCTAATTAAATCACATTATTTTGCAAAATATTGTGATTTATGTATTAACTTTGTAACCTGATTGATTATGAAGATATTAATAACCGGTGCCAGCGGCTTTATTGGCAGTTTTGTTGTAGAGGAAGCGTTGCGACGCGGCTTTGAGACGTGGGCGGGTGTGAGACGCACCAGTTCGCGCCGGTATCTGCAAGATGAGCGCATTCATTTCATAGACCTTGACTTCTCTTCCGAGAGCGCCCTTGTCGACGCGCTCCGTGGCCACGACTTCGATTATATCGTGCACGCGGCAGGTGTCACCAAGTGTCTTCACAGGGACGATTTCATGAAGGTCAACTATGGGGGTACAAAGAACCTTGTCAATGCCATACTGAAGCTCCACATGCCCATAAAGCGCTTTGTCTACATGAGCAGTCTGAGCGTTTACGGGGCCATAAAGGAAAAGCAGCCTTACCAGGAAATAGAGGAGCACGACACGCCACGGCCAAACACGGCTTACGGAAAGAGCAAGCTCATGGCGGAGAGGTTCCTCGACTCGATAGGCAACGACTTCAACTATATAGTGCTTCGCCCGACCGGGGTTTACGGACCACGCGAGAAAGACTATTTCGTCATGGCGAAAAGCATACGCGACCACGTGGATTTCGCGGTGGGGTATCGCCGTCAGGACATCACCTTCATCTACGTGGAGGATTTGGTGCAGGCGGTGTTTCTCGCCCTCGACCATGGCATGTCGGGAAGAAAATACTTCCTCTCCGATGGCGACGTGTATCAAAGCTCCACCTTCAGCGACTATATACACGAAGAGTTGGGAAAGCCTTGGTGGATAAGGATTACCGCCCCCGTATGGGTGTTGAGGCTCGTCACGCTCGTGGGAGAGTATGTGGGCAGGGCCACCGGAAAGCTGATAGTGCTCAACAACGACAAGTTCAACATCCTCCGGCAGCGCAACTGGCGGTGCGACATTGAGCCGGCGTGCGACGAGTTGGGCTTCACCCCACATTTCAAGCTCCGCGAGGGTGTGAGGAAAGCCATGGAGTGGTACAAGGAGAACCATTGGCTTTAGACGTTTTATTGATTGTCAACCTTGAAGTTAAAAGATTTATTCACGATAGAGGAGAGACCTCGCAAAGGTCTTTTGGCGCTCGAATGGGTGATACTCGCTTACGCGGCTATTACGCTTTTGGTGGTGCTGTTTTGTTTCACGAAGATAGACAATCCCCAGGCCATGATTTGGGGACGCGTGCGCGTCGTCGCCATCACCGCCGGATTGTGGGCGGTGTATCGGTTCATGCCGTGCAAGATGACGCTTTTTCTTCGCGTCACCATTCAAATGTCGCTGTTGGCTTGGTGGTATCAAGACACGTGCGACATCAACTCGTTGTTCCCCAATCTCGACCACGTGTTCGCGGCATGGGACCAGACGATATTCGGCTTCCAGCCAGCCCTCGTCTTCGCCGAGAAGTGCGCGCAGCCAGTGTTGAGCGAGTTTCTTGAGCTCTCATACGTGTCTTTTTATCCCATTATCATGGTGGTGACATTTTTCTATTTCTTCGCGAGAAACAAGGATTTTGAGAAGTGCTGCTTCATCATCATGGCTACATTCTTCACCTATTTTCTTCTCTTCGACTTCATCCCCGTGGCCGGCCCGATGTATTATTATCCCGCCATAGGCATGGAGAATGTCGTCAAGGGAGTGTTCCCCATGATAGGTGACAAGATGGCCGGCAACTGGCACATAATGAAAGCCCCGGGGTGGACCGATGGCCTGGGCTACCAATTCATAGCCGACGTGCACGAGAATGAGCGTCCCACGGGGGCATTCCCCAGTTCGCACATAGGCATTGCAGTGGTATGTTTTATCCTCGCCTTGCGCACGCGCAACAAGACCCTCGTGCTCATCCTCTTGCCTTTATGCATAGGCATATTCTTCGCCACGGTGTATATTCGCGCGCATTATGCCGTTGACGCTTTCGCCGGACTGATAACCGGACTCCTCTTATACGCGCTTTGGGCGGGAGTCGCCAAATGGAAGGCGATTTAGCCACATTGATTTTTTATAATTCACATCAACGAACGACTCATGAAGAAATTATACATAGAGACTTATGGTTGCCAGATGAACGTCGCCGACTCGGAGGTGGTGGCTTCGGTAATGAAAATGGCTGGTTATGAACCTGCCGAAAACGAGGCAGACGCCGACGCCATATTCCTCAACACCTGCTCGGTAAGGGAAAACGCCGAGAACAAGATATACCAGCGACTCGACCAGCTCTTCGCCGACAAGAAGAAAAAAGGCTTGAAGACGGTGCTTGGTGTGCTTGGCTGTATGGCTGAGCGCGTGAGGGACGACCTTGTGAAGAACCATCACGCCAATATCGTTTGCGGCCCAGACGCCTACTTGAGCTTGCCGGAGATGATGGCGGCGGCGGAGCAAGGACTGCCTGCCGTGGACGTGAAACTCTCCACCACGGAGACTTACCGCAATGTGTTGCCGACGCGTATTGGCGGAAACCACGTGAGCGGATTTGTGAGCATAATGCGTGGCTGCAACAACTTCTGCCACTATTGCATAGTGCCTTACACAAGGGGCAGGGAGCGCTCGCGCGACGTGGAGAGCATCCTCGCCGAGGTGCGCGACTTGCATGACCGTGGCTTCAAGGAGGTGACGCTTTTGGGGCAGAACGTCAACAGCTACGGACTCTTGCCAAACGGCAAGCGACCGGAGAATGGCATCATAATAGAAGAAGAGGGCGGCAAGGAGCTTTACGTGTGCTCTTTCGCCGAACTGCTGCGCAAGGTGGCGGAGGCCGTGCCCGACATGAGGGTGCGCTTCACGACGAGCAACCCGGAGGACATGACAGAGGACATTCTCCATGCCATTGCCGATGAGCCGAACCTTTGCAATCACATACATTTCCCGGCGCAGAGCGGAAGCTCAAAGGTGCTGCGCGACATGAACCGGAAATACACGCGTGAGGAATATCTTGAGAAGGTCGACGCCATACGCCGGATAATACCCGACTGCGGACTCACCACCGACATATTCGTGGGCTATCACGACGAGACCGAGGAAGACTTCCAACAGACGCTGTCGCTCGTGAAGACCGTGCGTTTCGATTCCGCCTTCATGTTCAAGTATTCAGAGCGTCCTGGCACCTATGCCGCCAAGCACCTGCCCGACAACGTGAGCGAGGAGGAGAAGATACGCCGTCTCAACGAGCTCATACGCCTGCAAACGCAAATATCCGCTGAGCGAAACAAGGAAGACGAGGGCAAGGAGTTTGACATCCTCATTGAGCGATTCTCAAAGCGTAGCCATGACCAGCTCATGGGGCGCACGCTGCAAAACAAGGCGGTGGTGATACCCAAGGGAAACCACCACATAGGTGAAACTGTAAGAGTGAGAATCACGGGCAGCTCGTCGGCCACGCTGATGGGCGAGCTTTTGTCTTAATCATCCATTCAGGGCATATACATGAAAGAGTTCTTGATTGTGTTGCGGCGATTCCTGCCGCCATATAAGAAATACCTGTTCTTTTCGGTGTTCTTCAATGTGCTTTCGGCATTGCTCAACATCTTCTCCTTCGCGGCTCTCATACCAATCCTGCAAATTCTTTTCCAGGTTGACGGTGGCTTGCGAGCCAACGAACTCTTGCCGTGGGCTCTCAACAAGGAGGTGTTGCAGAACAACCTGTCGTATTATGTGCAGGAACTTATCATAAGCACCTCAGCCACGACGACACTGTTGATAATAGGCCTGTTTCTCGCCTTCACCACTTTTCTCAAGACCATGGCATATTTCTTGTCATCGGCGACGGTCATGCCGATACGCACTGGCGTGGTGAGGGACATAAGGAACATGCTCTACAACAAGATCACGTCCCTGTCGCTGTCGTTCTTCAGCGAGGAGCGCAAGGGAGACATCATCGCCAGGATGAGCGGTGACGTGCAGGAGGTGGAGAACAGCATCATGTCGTCGCTCGACATGCTTTTCAAGAACCCAATCCTCATAGTGGCCTATCTGGTCACGTTGATTGTAATCTCGTGGCAGCTGACCATCTTCACCATCATTTTCGCGCCCATATTCACGTGGTTCATGGGCTTTGTGGGGAGAAAGCTCAAGGCTAAGAGCATCCTCGCCCAGAGCCTGTGGAGCGACACGATGAGCCAAGTGGAAGAAACGTTGGGCGGACTCCGGATAATAAAGGCGTTCAACGCCGAAGAGAAGATGAACGCCAGGTTCGACAAGGTAAACTCGTCGTATCGCAACCAGTTGCTGAAAGTCACCGTGAGGCAGCAGTTGGCCCACCCGATGTCGGAGTTTCTTGGCACGGTCATGATCATAGTGGTGTTGTGGGTGGGAGGCATACTCGTGCTCAACAAGTCGTTGCTCGATGGTCCCACGTTCATCTATTACCTTGTCATGCTCTACAGCATCATCAACCCGCTGAAAGACTTCTCAAGGGCAAGCTACAACATACCGAAAGGTCTCGCCTCAATGGAGCGCATAGACAAGATATTGAAGGCAGAGATAGACATCAAGGACAAGGAGAACCCTGTGC
>DAIOUH010000044.1:0-16971 GCA_036751585.1 Prevotella sp.
AAGAGCAGAAGCATCTGAAGGACACTCGTGTCACCTATTATAATATAGGTGTGCCCGAGGGATATACGGTGAAGGTGAGAAACGACAAGCAGGGACTCATCGACCATGTGACATCGGTGAGGGATGAAGTAGAGCAAGGCAATTTCCACAAGGATAGAGTCTTTGACGATTGTTTCAAGTCATTGAATGTGGACATTCATCTCTATAAGCCTTTGCTGTTTTTGGCGGAGCGTGATGCCAATGGCAAGCGTCCGTTCATGGACGAGGTGACGGGAGAGCCTGTCTTGCAAGTGAGCCCTGTACCGCTGAACTTAGGCGAGAAGAACTTCGTTGAGGCTTTCCGCCAGTATTGTGTGGAGCATAGGGAAGACGTGTTGGCTGGCAAGCGGGTGTATCTGCTGCGCAACGAGAGCAAGAAGGGCTTGGGCTTCTTCGAGGCCAACAATTTCTATCCCGACTTCATCCTTTGGATTTTGGAGGAGGAAAAGCAATATATCACCTTTATCGACCCGAAGGGCATTCGCAATCTCAAAGGCTTGAACGATCCGAAGATTCAACTCTTCAAGTATCTGAAAACCGAAGTGGCTGCGCAATTAGGCAACGATAACTTGGTTCTGAATAGTTTCATCGTGAGCGATACGCCGATGGAACAGGTGGAGTTTTGGGCAAAAGAGAAATTTGCCGCGGAGGAATTTACGAAGAATCATGTGCTGTTTGAGGATAAGGGTGAAGAATACCTGCGAAAAATGCTGGAAATGATTCATAATCCATAATCTACCAAATAAACTTGTCACTTATACAAATTGCCCGAGGTGGAGCTGCTTGTCGAGCGTCTGTACCTCAGCGTTTCGCTTGTTAGCCTTGCCTATACATGAACAATTTTCGTCCTGTGTTTTGCCGTCTTGTTCTTATTCCTTAATTTTGCAAAAACAAAACATTCATTCATGGCACAACGCGAATACACGCTCCCAGCCGAATGGGAGCCGCAAAGTGGCGTAATGCTCACTTGGCCAAATCCTGATACCGACTGGAAGCCTTATCTCACGGAGATAACTGCCACTTACGTGACACTCGCGAGGGCGATAGCCTCGCGCGAGCGACTTCTCGTGGCGGCGAAAGACGCCGAAGGGGTCACGGCATTGTTGCGGACATCGCTGACCGAGGCGGAGATGGCAAATGTCACGGTGGTGGAGTGCGACCTCAACGACACTTGGGCGCGCGACCACGGTCCCATAACCTTGCGAAACACGAAGGACGGCAGCTTGAAGCTGCTCGACTTCAAGTTCAACGGCTGGGGCGAGAAGTTTGACTGGCAGAAAGACAATGCCATCACCGCCACGCTTTATGGCAAAGGCGTGTTCTCCGCAACGAAGGAGGATCACTTGGATTTCGTGCTTGAGGGCGGCTCGATAGAGAGCGACGGCAAGGGCACCGTGTTCACCACAGCCCAGTGCCTGCTCGCGCCACATCGCAACCAGCCTTTGAGCGAGGCGGAAATAGGCGAGAGGCTGAGCGGCTATCTCGGCGCGCGGCGCGTGGTGTGGTTGCGGCATGGCAATCTCGTGGGCGACGACACCGACGGCCACATCGACACTATCGTGAGAGTTTGCCCAGACGACACAATATTATATGTGGACTGCGATGATGAGGCTGATGAGCAATATGCCGATTTCAAGGCGCTTGAGGCTGAGCTCCAAGCCCTGACCACCGCGGACGGCAATCCATACAGGTTGCTCAAGTTGCCCATGCCCGACGAGATGGACTATGATGGGGAGCGTCTGCCGGCTACCTATGCCAATTTCCTCATCATCAATGGCGCGGTCATCGTGCCTGTCTATGGGCAAAAAGAAAAAGACGAAAAAGCGAAAACGCTGATAGCCAAGGCTTTCCCTGACAGGCAAGTCGTACCCGTGGACGCCTCAGTGATAGTGCGTCAGCACGGCTCGATACATTGTCTCACGATGCAACTGCCCGAGGGCGCGATAAAAACCAATATGTAGAGTAAGAAAAACAATAATTGACCATGAAATTAAAAGTAGGAATAATACAACAGCACAACACTGCCGACATAGACACGAACAAGAAGCGGCTTGCCGAGAAATGCAAGCGGCTCGCCGATGACGGGGCGCGGCTCATAGTGTTGCAGGAACTTCACAATAGTCTTTACTTCTGCCAGACGGAGAACGTTGACCTCTTCGACCTTGCCGAGACCATCCCTGGGCCTTCGACCGAGTTTTTCGGTCAACTGGCGCGCGAGCTTGGCGTGGTCATTGTCGCCTCTCTCTTTGAGAAGCGTGCCGCCGGACTGTACCACAACACGGCGGTGGTGATGGAAAGCGATGGCACCATTGCCGGCAAATACCGCAAGATGCACATCCCCGACGACCCAGCCTATTATGAGAAGTTCTATTTCACTCCGGGCGACCTCGGCTTCCGTCCCATCGACACGTCGGTAGGCCGTCTTGGTGTCTTGGTTTGCTGGGACCAGTGGTATCCCGAGGCAGCGAGGCTCATGGCGTTGCAGGGCGCGGAGATGCTCATCTACCCCACGGCGATTGGCTATGAGTCGTCTGACACCAAGGAGGAACAAGAGCGTCAGCGCGAGGCGTGGACCACGGTGCAGCGCGGTCATGCCGTCGCCAATGGCCTGCCCGTGGTCACGGTCAACCGCGTGGGCTTTGAGCCAGACCCGAGCCATCAGACCGGTGGCATACAGTTTTGGGGCTCCAGCTTCGTGGCGGGTCCGCAGGGAGAGCTGTTGTTCCGCGCGAGCAATGAAGACGAGTGTGAGCAAGTGGTGGAGATAGACCTTGACCGCTCCGAGCAGGTGAGGCGCTGGTGGCCGTTCCTCAGGGACAGGAGGATAGACAAGTATGGCGACATATTGAGGCGCTTCGTGGACTGACGGTTATTCCTCGCCTTTCAGCTCGTGAATCTGGTCGATGATTTGTTGGCGTGTCTTCTGCTGCTTATGGTATAAGCAAAAGTCGTAGATGAAACCGCAAGCCGCGCCAATCAAGCCCCCGATGATGCCTCCCGTGGCCTCTGGAGGCAGCGAGGAGAAATTGCCGTGGGTTAGGTGTTGCAGGAAGTCGACCATGAACCAGATGAACCACACCAACAGAAGAGGCATGTTGATCCACATCTCGTAGAAGCTCAGTTTCTTGGCGCGCTGAAGGCGCATGGCGGTGCCAATGAGATTGTCGGAAGTGAAAGCGTCCTTTTTCAACTTGTTCACCTTGGTGTCGAAAGTGACGGCGTAAACGCTTGCCACGAAGAGGAATATCGTGGGGTACCACGATAGGTCATAGGCCAATACAAACAGCGTGAAGCCAACGAAGATGAGCGGCAATAGCCACAATTGCAGCTTCAGGTAATTGTCGATGCTTGAGTAGCGGTGCTTCATGGATTCGCGAAGCAGTCGCTCATTGACGATGCTCTCCTTGTTGAGCTTGTCTTGGAGGATGGCCAATTGCGAGCGCATCTCTTCCAGTTGGGTTGTGTCTTGTGTGTTCATGATTCCTGTAGTTTTTTGAGTTGTTCCTTGATACGGTAGAGACGAACGCTAACGTTCTTGGCGGTGATACCCACCACTTGACCAATCTCCTCATAGCTCATGTTCTCAAGCCAGAGCAGCACTATGGCGCGGTCGAAAGGGGCAAGCCGCATGATGCGTTTCCGCAACATTTGCACTTGACGGCTGTCGGAGTCGTCGTCCTCAAAGAGGTTGATGTCCATGCTCAGTGGTATGGTCTTCCTCTTTCGTTTCTTTCGGTCGGCGGAGATGCAGGTGTTCAGGCTCAAGCGGTAGACCCATGTGCGGAGGTCGCTGCGTCCCTCGAAAGAGGAAAAGCCTTTCCATAGATTGATCAACACCTCCTCGAAAAGGTCGGCCACACCATCCTCGTCGTTGGAGAACATATAGCACACGGTGTAGATGGTGCTTTTCTGTTCGTTGACGAGTTTAGCGAATAGCCGTTCGTCTTGCTGTTTGCTGTTTGTTGTCATCTTTTCTAAGATTGATTACACACATTAGACGCACCCTCTTGCCAGAAAACTACAGGAACTGGCAAAAAAGTGCGTCTATTATCAAAAATCCCTCTCGCGAAGGTAATCATATCATGAAGCCGAGTGACAGGCTGTGGAACTTGGGGCCGTATTCAGTGTCGAGAATGTCGCAGGGGTTGTACTTGATGTAGAGGTTGAGCCACGGCGTGATGATGGTACCCATGAGGTCTACGGTCACCGGGCTGTGGTGCAAGTCCTTGAACTTGTCCTTGTGCTTCTCGCCGTTGATGGTGTATCGGGTCTTGATGGAGGAATGCGAGGTGCAGTTGATGACAGGTCCGAAGGAGAAGCCCCAGTTCTTTTGCTCATAGCCGTACATGATTGGGAAAATGAGGCTGAAAGTCTTGATGCGTGAGAATTTAGGATTGACGCCCTCTTCGAGTGGCTCCACCGTGATGTTTCCGTTGTCGGCTTTCACAAACTGTTTCCGTGACGTCATCCTGTAATTCTTCCATTCCACGCCAATGCCAGCCGAGAAGCGGTGGCCGTCGCGCCAAGGGTGTATGCCCCAATCGACGTAGGTGCCGATGTTGAAGCCCTGCCATAGGTCTGTTTTCACGATGTCGTCGTTGCCTGCCGCGCCATTGAAGCCGAAGAAAACGTGCAGGTTGGAGTCGTAGCGAGGCTGGCGTCTCTTGGCCTTGCCAAACTTGTTGCCGATGCTGAAGTTGAAAAGGTCGCCCACGGATGAGCTCTCATAGTTGCCGTCGGTGTTGCGAAGCGTGGTCTCGTAGTGGAAGTCTGGCTCGTTGTCAGTGCCTTTAACCTCCACGTGGAGCAGCGAGTCGGAACTTACGATGGTCACCTTGCGGGCGTGGTTCACGGTTATGGTGTCGTTTGGCTCGGAGGCGTAAGCGAGCGAGGCGGTCATCATTGCCGCCAGGAGAATAAGATGTTTCATGCCTATCTTGTTTTTTTATTTGTTTATCAGCTTGTTGAGTTCGTTGAGGCTTCTCACCGCGCCTTCCATGTAGATTACGGTGATGCCATATTGGTTTTGGTCTTCTTTCGTGCATACAAGGGTGATGAACCGGTTGCTTGCGCCTTGCGGTTTTAGCATGAAGGCTATGGCGGTATGTTTCTCCGACCGCTTTTGTGCCGTTGAGCCGCTTCCCATGGCCCTCATGTCTTGTTCCACCGCGTCGATGCACTTGGAACGCTCCTGTCGGTTCGCCACGAAGCGCGCGCTGCGATAATAGTTGAGCCCATACTTGCTGAGGGCCTTGCCCTTGACCTTGGTCACGACCATGCGCTCCAGCGGGACGACCTTGCCAGTGAATATCTGGTTGACTTTCAAGTTTGCCGACTGTGCGCCGGCGGCGGTGGAGACCATCGTCAGCAATATGTAGATTAAAAGTCTGAGTTTCATGTCTGTTATATGTGTTTATTGAAATTGTCCAAACGCGTCTTTCAATTCCGCCCCTACATTTGGCGTGCCGTTTCGCGCGTCGTTGAGTGTCCGCTCAACTTCGTGCATCACCGCCTCGCGATTGTCCTGCCGTTGACCGTAGGCCATCATCTCGTAGTCGCTGTTGCCACTTGCCATCCATACCGTTGCCGTGATGCCTACCGCTATCACTGCCGCGGCAGCTATAGCCGCGCGTCGCCAGCGTCTCCAACCTTTGATGCTGACCACCTTTGCCTTTTGTGAAGGCTCACGCGGTTGCAGTTGGCTCATGTCGAGAAACATTTGTCGCAATGGCATGAGTTTCGGGCAAACCTTGCCAGAGAGGAAGTAAGCGTATAGCTCTTGCTCCTCGCTGAGTGTTGTCTCGCCGTTGAAGAACCTGTCGGTCAATTGTATAGCTTCCTTGTCGTTCATATTTCTCCTTGATGATAGCGTTTCAGATATTTTTCCCTCACGGCCATTCGAGCCCTGCTCAGGGCCTTCCTTACCGCAGCCTCGCTCATGGCCAATGTGTGAGCAATGTCAGCCATCTCGCGTCCCTCGATGTGGCGCAGCCTGAGCACCGTTTGCTGTACGATGGGCAGCTCAGTCACGATGTCCATCATGCGCTCCACGGCCTGGTGGCGCTCCATGGTCTCATTTCCTTCCTCAATGTTTCCGAGGCGAGCCACGTCTTCCACGTGTGGCGCGCGCCTAATGAAGTCGAGACAGAGGTTGCGAACAACGACCCTCGCCAATGGCGCCATAGGGCTGTGCAGGTCTGGGTGCATTCCCCATAGGCGCATCAGGCAGTCTTGCGCGATGTCCTCGGCAACGTCTTTGCGTCGGACGTATCGCAAGGCTTCGCCCAGCAAGTCGGGGCGCAGGGTGGCTGCTTCGTTTTGGAAATCCTCTGGCGTCATTTCTTTACTTTGTTCAACTATTATACGCAAAGGTAGTCGGTTTGTGACATGCTGACAAGCATTTTTTTTGTTTTAGTTTAAAAACTCGAATAAAAGTGGTAACTTTGCACATATTATATAGATGAAGATTGTTTTTACTGAATTCATGACCCGTTCATTCCATCATAGGACGACACTTGGCGCCGTGTGCGGCATAGTGCTCTTCCTTTTGCTTGCCGTCTACGCTTTTTGGATAAAGAATGTCATCTTGGGACTTCTCATGGCGTTCTTGCTCATTGTCCTCACGGAGAGGACCCTCCATAGCGAATATGTCATTTCCGATGGCAAGCTGATTATCGACAATGGCAAGCTCTCAAAAAGCAAGACTATATTGATAGGGCAGATTAACTCGTGCCGACCAATGACTTCGGTCTTTGGCCTCGTGCGCTATTTGCTCATTACTTATAACGACAACCATGCCATGGTGTCGGTGCAACCGGTTAACGAGACGGCGTTCATTGCCGCGCTTAAAAAGGAAAGGGAGGCTTGTAATGCGGAATAAGCTGTATGCCTTGTTGCTTTTGCTGCTGTCCTCGGTCTTGCCAGTCGTGGCGCAGACCGATGTTGTAGATGATAACGATGACAATGACACCACTCTCGTGGCTGACTCGGCGTGGGCTGATTCGCTCATACATCGCAGCGACACGCTCGCTTGGCCGAAGAATGTGCAGGCGGAGATTGAGCAACTGCTCAAGAGTGATATGTTCAAGACCTCACAAGTGGGAATCATGGTCTATGATCTTGATGCCGACTCAGCCATATTCAAGCACAACGAGAGGCAACTGATGCGTCCTGCCTCCACGATGAAGACCATCACCGCCATCACCGCGCTCGATCGTCTTGGTGGCAGCTACCAGTTTAAGACGGAGCTGTGCTATACCGGCAGTGTGGATTCCACGTCGCTCAATGGTGACGTGTATTGCGTGGGTGGCTTTGACCCGCGTTTCAACCGTGACGACATGCAGGCTTTTGCCGAGGCTTTGCGCAAGATGGGCGTGGACACCATACGTGGAAACCTTTATGCCGACTGCTCAATGAAGGATGCCGACAGGCTCGGTGAAGGTTGGTGTTGGGACGATGACAACCCCGTGCTTTCGCCATTGGTGTTTCAACGTAAGGACATTTTCATGGACAAGTTTCTTGATGCCATCCACAGGGCGGGCATAACGCTCATTGGCAACGTGTCGGAGAAACGCAAGCCGCACGACGCCAACTGCATCGTGAGCCGTTTCCATACCATTGACCAGGTCCTCATGCGGATGCTCAAGCAGAGCGACAACCTGTATGCTGAGTCAATGTATTATCAGATAGCCGCATCCACGGGCAATCGTCCGGCTACGGCGAAAGACGCGAAGAGCATTGAGAGACAGCTCATCACGCGTCTCGGGCTTAACGCCTCGCGCTATCGCCTCGCTGACGGCAGTGGATTGTCGCTGTACAACTATGTGTCGCCTGAGCTGGAGGTGAAGTTTTTGCGCTATGCCTTTGAGAACCAGAACATTTACAACCACTTGTTGCCAGCGCTTCCCATTGCCGGTGTTGACGGCACGCTGAAGAAGCGCATGCGCTCACAGTTCACGCGAGGCAATGTGCATGCCAAGACCGGTACGGTTGAGGGTATCGCAAGCCTCTGCGGTTATTGCACTGCCGCCAACGGTCATCATTTGTGTTTCTCAATCATCAACCAAGGTGTGATGCACGGCTCAAACGGCAGGAGCTTCCAAGACAAGGTTTGCTATATCCTTTGCAAACCATGACTTGGCTTGCTATATTTCATTGTGCCCCATATTTTTCCATCCTCCTGCGAAGGACTGCTTTGCAGGTAAGGCTGAATGCCGTTTATAGGTAAAGCCTAATGGTCTTTATCCAGTCTTTCAATACGCCAGCGTATTGGTCTTGCGAATCGGCCACGAGCACGAGGACGCGTGAGCCGTCTTTTAGCTTTGGGCCAATGCACATGCCCTCATAGTTGGCTATGTTCCTTTTTACGAGCGTGAGCGACGTGCGCCATTGTGCGAGGAGTTGCTTGCCGCCCTTGCCTGGCACGAGATGAAACAGTTTGCAGTTGACAAAGGAACCTATTTTCTTGTGTGGCACGTAAAACTCCCTTTCGAGCAGCAACAATGAACCGTTGTCGAGGGCACAAAGCGTGCCTATGCCATGAGCGTAGTATTGCGCCTTTGTCCTGTCGCCAATTGGCTCATCGAGCTTGTAGGCATAGTTATCGTGCGGCTTGAGGTCGCTGGTATAGTTTTGTATGCATATGTCACCACTCTCGTTGCACGTCCACAGAAGGCGCGTGGAGTCGTTGTAGCTCAAGGCCTCAAGTCCGAGATTTCCTGGAAGTTGTCGGAAGAGTGGGGTAGGTGGTATTTCCCTACCCGTCAGTTTGCCGTCCAAATCGTACTCCTTGATGTAATTGTCCGCCTCTCCACTTATGAATATTGTGTTTGAGCGTGGGTTGAAGGCGATGCCCTCGCCATCGCGATTAGGGCGAGAGGCGGAGCGGAATCCCTCGTTATGGGCTGCCTTTACCTCGCCGGTGACGGAATCAATGTCTAATGTCCAAACGAAAAATCCATCTTCTGGCGACTTATCGCTGACCACGGCGTACCTGTTGCCTCCCATCCAAGTGATTCCGCTGTAATTGCCTGGCGGAATGCTGGAAAAATGATGTTGTGGTAGCAATTGCGCTACAATGGAAAGAAGAAGAGATAATGCCCACATGACGAATATCTAATACTGGGAATGGCGGCTGTGCCGCTAAAGTCGATAAATAATAAGCCCCCTCCTGTCAACGAAAGGCTGGAGGGGGCGTCTTTATGATAGAAAGAACTTTTTATTCAAGAAGAAACCTATCAGCAGATTCTGCGTGAGCCGTCACCGATAACCACGTCGATAACTTGTGGCTCATGGCCATACTTCTCGTTGAATTTTGCCTTGGCGTTCTCTATGAACTTGTCGTAAAGCTCGTCCTTTACGAGGTTGATGGTGCAACCTCCGAAGCCACCGCCCATGATGCGGCTGCCCGTGACACCGTTCTCCTTGGCAAGGTCGTTGAGATAGTCGAGTTCCTCGCAGCTCACCTCGTATTCCTTGCTCAGGCCGTAGTGGGTCTCATACATTTTCTGTCCCACTGTCTCGTAATCGCCTTTCTGCAAAGCCTCGCTGACAGCCAACACGCGGTCAACCTCGCCGAGCACGAAATGGGCGCGCTTGTAGTCTTCGGCGCTGACCTCGTTCTTCACGGCCTCCAAGTCGTCCCAGTTGGCATCACGCAATGTGTCGAAGTGGCGGTCTGTGAACTTGGCGTTCAAGGCCTTGACCACGTTCTCGCACGAGTTGCGGCGGTCGTTGTAAGGCGAGCCTTTCAGTTCGTGCTTAACCTTTGAGTTGAGCAACACGAGCTTGTAGCCCTTTGGCTCCCATGGGAAGTATTCGAACTCGCGGCTGCGGCAGTCGAGGCGCATGAGTTTGCCCTTCATGCCGAAAACAGACGCAAACTGGTCCATGATGCCACAGTTAACTCCAATGTATTTATGCTCGGTGGCTTGTCCGGCAAGAGCGAGGTCCCATTTGGACACCTTGTTGTCGCCGAAGAGGTCGTTGAGGGCAAAGGCGAAGCAGCTTTCCAATGCCGCGCTCGATGACATTCCTGCTCCCAATGGCACGTCGCCAGCGAAAGCGGCGTTGAAAGGCTTCACGTCCACGCCGCGCTCCATCATCTCGCGGCAGATGCCGTAGATGTAGCGTGCCCAAGTCGCTGAAGGGCCTTTGGGGTCGTCTAATGTGAAGTGGGCCATGTCTTTCAAGTCGATGGAGTAGACGTTCACGCTCTTCTGTCCGTTAGGACGAATCTCTGCCATGATGCCCTGCTCAACGGCTCCTGGGAACACGAATCCACCATTATAGTCTGTATGCTCACCAATGAGGTTGATGCGGCCTGGTGAGGCGTAGATGTTGCCTGTCTCCCCATCAAAATGCTTGAGGAAACGGCTTCTTACGAAATCTATCTGCATAGTTCTGGTTAATTTAAAGTTATGGTTAAATGTTTTAAGCCTTGGTTGAATGCCGCGGCTTATTTAATGTTAAGCCTTGGCTAAGTCCGTGTAAACGCTTATTTGCTTACTCCAAACTTGTAAATGGTTGTCTGCTTGTATCTCTCGCCAGGATTCAGCACCACCGACGGGAAATAAGGACGGTTAGGAGAGTCTGGGAAGTGTTGGCACTCTAAGCATATTGCCGAGCGTTTCGGATAAGTCGCTCCGTGCGTGCCCTTGAAACCTGAGAGGAAGTTGCTCGTGTAGAGCTGTACGCCTGGTTCTGTGGTATACACTTCGAGCGTGCGTCCGCTCACGGGCTCGTATGCCTTCGCTGCCAATGACAGCTCGCCTTCCTCGTTCTTGTTGAGCACGAAGTTGTGGTCATAGCCCGTGCCGTTCTTTATTTGCTCATCATCGGCGTTGATGTCGCGTCCTATTGGTTTCGCGGTTCTGAAATCGAAAGGAGTGCCTTCCACTTTTCTTATCTCGCCAGTCGGGATTGATACTGTGTCAATCGGGAGATAGAAGTCGGCGTTGATTTGCAGCTCCACGTTCTCAACAGAAGGAGTGGGGTCTGCGATGCCAGCCAATGAGATGAAAGCGTGGTTTGTTAGATTGATGATGGTTTTCTTGTTTGTCGTGGCGAGATAATCAATGTGCAACTCGTCGTCATCCGTCCAAGTGTACACCACTGTTACCTTCAACTCGCCTGTGTAGCCTTCCTCGCCGTAAGGTGAGACATAGTTTAGCGCGAGGGTGTAGTCGTTCATCTGCTCAGGTGACCAGACCTTTACGTTGAACCCTTTCTTGCCGCCGTGCAAGGAGTTGGGTCCGTTGTTGATAGGCACTTGGTATTGCTTGCCGTGCAATGTGAACTTGCCCTTGGCTATGCGGTTGCCAAAGCGTCCGATGAGCCTGGAAAGGTATGGCTCGGGCGAATTGATGACATCTTGAATATTGTCGTGTCCCATGATGACGTTGCCCATCTTGCCGTCCTTGTCAGGAACCATAAGGGCTACGATTGCTCCGCCATAGTTGGTAATGGCAACTTCATTGCCTTTGCTGTTTTTCAAGATGAAGAGGTCAGTCTTCTTGCCATTCACTGTAGTCTGAAAGTCTTCACGCCTCAGACCGCATACATTTGGTGTTTCTTCAGAGTTTGCCATATGGATGTGTCTTTAGTTGTTGTTTCTTATAGTCTTTTGCAAAGTAAGTAAAAATAATTGAGAATGACAACTAAAATGCGAAAATAATATGGCACTTCGTATGTTAAAGATTATTTATAGCGCGAGGAGGTCTGCCACGACATAGCTTGAACCGCCTATGAAAACGAAGTCGTCGGGGGATGCGTCTGCCATCACTTTATGGTATGCGTCTGCCACCGAACCGCAATTTATACCTTTTAAATTATGTCGCTTGCCCAGCTCTGCCACTTTGTCAGCGCTGAATGCCCTCTTTGTTGTTGGTTGTGCCCAATAATACACGGCGTTCTTTGGGAGAAGGCTCATCACGGTGTTGATGTCCTTGTCGTCTACCATGCCGAAGACTATCCTTAAAGTCTTGCAAGGTTGACGTTTGATTTGCGGGGCGAGATATTGCCAGCCGCCCACGTTGTGCCCCGTGTCGCAAACGACATGGGGCTTTTCGCATAATGTCTCCCACCTGCCACGCAGCCCCGTGAGCTTGCAGACGTTGGCAAGTCCACGTGTGATGTTCTCGTCGCTTACGGTGAATTTATCCTTTATGAAACGCATGGCGGTGAGCACGGTGTTCATGTTCTTTTCTTGGTAGTCGCCCCCCAAGTCGCCATGGATATGTCCGAGAATGGATGTTTGATAGTCTCTGCCCCCATCCATGCAAGGCTCAGACGACAACACCACTGGATGATCCTTGGCGAAAACGATAGGCGCGTCGCACTCGTCGGCTTTCTTCTGGAAGCAAGGGCGGGTCTCCGGCAAGTCCTCGCCAATGACCACAGGCACGTGAGGCTTTATTATGCCGGCTTTCTCTCCCGCAATGAGCGCGAGCGTATTGCCGAGAAACTGCGTATGGTCAAAACTGATATTCGTGATTACCGACAGCTCTGGCGTGATGATGTTGGTGCAATCGAGCCTGCCTCCAAGACCGACCTCGATTACCGCCACGTCTACCTTTTGCTCCTTGAAATAGAGAAACGCCAATGCCGTGGTAAGTTCAAAAAAAGAGGGGTGAAGCGGCTCGAAGAACTCGCGTTCTTTCTCCACGAAGTCGATGACCCGCCGCTCGGGAATCATCTCTCCGTTCACGCGTATGCGCTCGCGGAAGTCTACAAGGTGAGGCGAGGTGTACAAGCCAACCTTATAGCCAGCCTCTTGCAGTATGGCTGCGATGCTATGCGAGCACGAGCCTTTGCCGTTTGTGCCGGCTATGTGTATGGTCTTATAGGCACGATGAGGGTGTCCGAAATGCTCGTCCAGTGCCTTTGTGGTTTGGAGCCCTGGCTTATAAGCCGAGGCTCCGACGTGCTCGAACACCGGAGCAGAGTTGAAAAGATATGAAACCGTTTCCTGATAATTCATCTCACCCAATACCTATTATATAAAGTCATATAATAACAACACCTTCGGATGACGCTTCCTTGTCAAGCGTTGAAGCGCTCTTTCAGGCGTTCGAAGATGCTTTTCTTTGTAGAGTTATCGCCTTTGAAGTTCTCGCTGTCGCGCAGCTCCTCAATGGCTTTCTTCTCGTTCTTGCTCAAGGTCTTTGGCACGAACACGCTAATGTTAACCACTATGTCGCCCTTGCCCGAGCCGTATCCCTGCACCGCTGGCAGACCCTTGCCACGAAGACGCACGGTCTTGCCGGGCTGTGTTCCAGGCTCAATCTTCAACGACAGTTTCTTGCCGTCTATTGTCGGAATCTCAGCCTCGCCGCCGAGAGCGGCAGTCGGGAAGTCGAGCAGGAGATTATATATGAGATCTTGCTTGTCGCGGATGAAGGTGTCGCACTTCTCTTCCTCAATGATGACCTGTATGTCGCCTGGCACGCCATTGTGTGGACCGGCGTTGCCTTTGCCGTGCACATTGAGCACCATGCCTTCCTCCACGCCGGCGGGAATGTTGATTTCCACCACTTTCTCGCCTTTCACCACGCCGGTGCCGCCGCAAGCCTTACACTTGTTCTTTATCACGGTGCCTTCGCCGTGGCAGGTTGGGCATTCGCTTTGTGTCTGCATCATGCCGAACATGGAGCGCACGGTGCGTGTCACCATACCCGAGCCATGACACGTGGGGCACGTCTCCGGCTTTGAGCCGCCTTCCGCGCCCGTGCCATTGCACTTGTCGCACATCACGTCCTCGCGCACCTTGAACTTCTTGGTCACGCCGCTGGCGATGTCTTGGAGCGAGAGCTTCACCTTCAGTCGAAGGTCGGAACCGCGGTAAACCCTTTGCGAGCCGCCACTGTTGCCGCCGAAGCCGCCAAATCCGCCGAAGCCACCACTGTGACCGCCGAAGATGTCGCCAAACATGGAGAATATGTCGTCCATGTTCATGCCTCCGCCCGAGAAGCCTCCGCCGAATCCGCCACCGGGGGCGTCGAACCCGAACTGGTCGTACTGGCGACGCTTGTCGGGGTCGTGGAGCACCTCGTAAGCCTCGGCTGCCTCCTTGAACTTCTCTTCCGCCTCCTTGTTGCCAGGGTTGCGGTCGGGGTGGTATTTGATGGCGAGCTTGCGGTAAGCTGCCTTTATCTCGTCTTCCGATGCGTTGCGGTCTACGCCAAGCACCTCATAATAGTCTCTTTTCTCAGCCATGATGTCTTTACTGTCCTACTGCTACTTTGGCGTGGCGTATCACTTTGTCGTTGAGGGTGTAACCTGTCTGAACGCAGTCGATGACCTTGCCCTTCTTGTCATCGCCCATGCCCGGGACCATGGCGACGGCCTCGTGGAAGTCGGTGTCGAAATCCTTGTCGGCAGTGTCAATCTTCTTCACGCCGAGACTCTCAAGGGTCTTCACGAACTTGTTGAAAATCATGTTCACGCCGTCCTTGATGGCCTTCGGGTCATCGCTCTTGTCCTTGAGCGCGCGCTCAAAGTCGTCGAGCACGGGCAACACGGCCTTCACGGTCTTCTCGCTGCCGTTGAGTATGAGCTCCGCCTTTTCCTTCAGCGTGCGCTTCTTGTAATTGTCAAACTCGGCGAGCGTGCGGAGATACTTGTCTTTCAACTCGGCAATCTCCTTGTTGGCCTTCTCCAACGGGTCTTCCTCCTTCTTCTCATCAGCCTTTTTCTCGGCCTTGTCGGAAGGCTTCTCAGCCTTTTTCTCGGCTTGCTTCTCCTTCTTGTCGGAGTCGTTGGTTGTTTCCTTAGTCTCAGCCCCAGACTGTTGGGTCTGCGCTTTTATGTCTTTTTCTTTTTCTTCTTTCTCTGCCATAATGCTATAACCTTTTTGTTATTCCAAGCCAACAAAAACCGTGCCATGCGGCAGCTTACTCATACATCTTGGCTTTCTGCTCCTTTATGGCGTCGTCGTGCACATACTCGTCGTATGGCATGAGCTTGTCGATGCATCCCTTTGGCGTGAGCTCGATGATGCGGTCGGAGACGGTCTCTATGAGCTCGGTGTCGTGGGAAGAGAACAGGATGTTGCCCTTGAATGCCACGAGGTTATTGTTGAGTGCCTGGATCGACTCAAGGTCAAGGTGGTTGGTCGGCGTGTCGAAGATGAGGCAGTTGGCGTTTTGCAGTTGCATGCGCGCTATCATGCACCTCATTTTCTCGCCTCCCGACAGCACGTTCACTTTCTTGTCCACGTCTTCCTGGCGGAAGAGCATGCGACCCAAGTATGATTTCATCACCACCTCGTTGCCAGGGCCATATTGCGAGAGCCAGTCGACGAGGTTCAGCTCCGACTGGAAGAACTTGGTGTTGTCCAGCGGGAGATATGCCGTGGTGATGGTCACGCCCCACTTGTAGGTGCCGGCAGCCGCCTCCTTGTTGCCGTTGATAATCTCGAAGAGCGCGGTCATGGCCTTGGGGTTGTGGCTGAGGAACACCACCTTTTGCCCCTTCTCGATGTTGAAGTTCACGTTGTCGAAGAGCACCGTTCCGTCCTCGTCGACAGCCTTCAATCCTTCCACCTCAAGAATTTGGTTGCCCGGCTCGCGCTCCATCTGGAAGATGATGCCTGGGTATTTGCGGCTCGACGGCTTGATTTCCTCCACGTTGAGCTTCTCCAGCATCTTCTTGCGGCTGGTGGTCTGGCGGCTCTTTGCCACGTTGGCAGAGAAACGGCGGATGAACTCCTCCAATTGCTTTTTCTTCTCCTCAGCCTTGATCTTCTGGTTCTGCGCTTGGCGCAGGGCGAGCTGTGAGCTCTCATACCAGAAGCTGTAGTTGCCGGCGAAGACGGTCACCTTGCCATAGTCGATGTCAATGGTCTGCGTGGACACGGCGTCGAGGAAGTGACGGTCGTGGCTGACCACGAGCACGGTCTGGTGCTCGTCAATCTCGCCAAGATAATCCTCAAGCCACTCCACGGTGTCGAGGTCGAGGTCGTTGGTGGGCTCATCGAGCAGCAGGTTGTCGGGTTTGCCGAAAAGGGCCTTGGCGAGCATCACGCGCACCTTCTCGGTGTTTGACAGTTGCGACATCTGTTTCTGGTGCAGGTTCTCTGCCACGCCAAGGTTCTGCAAGAGCTGCGCGGCGTCGCTCTCCGCCTCCCAGCCGTTCATCTCGGCGAATTTCTCTTCCAGCTCGGCGGCGCGGTTGCCGTCTTCCTCGGTCATCTCCGGCTTGGAATAGAGCATGTCGCGCTCCTTCATGTTGTTCCACAGGGCATCGTAGCCCATGAGCACGGTGTCCAGCACCTTGAAAGAGTCGTATTTGAAGTGGTCCTGCTCCAACACGGAGAGACGCTCGCCCGGACCAAGCTCCACGGTGCCCTTGTTGGGCTCCAAGTCACCGCTGATGGCGCGAAGCAGGGTCGACTTGCCGGCGCCGTTGGCACCGATGACACCATAGATGTTGCCACGGGTGAACTTGATGTTCACATCTTTATAAAGGACACGTTTGCCAAACTGGATGGCAAGATTGGTAAGTGTTATCATAGTCGAAATTCGTATTTTTTGTTTTTCCTAAAATGATGGGGGCAATAACCGAAAAAAGACTGACCTCCATGCGAAGATCAGTCTTTTTCGTGCGTCCTTAGGGATTCGAACCCTAGACCCACTGATTAAGAGTCAGTTGCTCTACCAGCTGAGCTAAGGACGCCAGCCTTTTAATTAAAAAGAAGTGCGTCCTTAGG
Organism: Prevotella sp.; assembly: GCA_036751585.1. Lineage (GTDB taxonomy): Bacteria > Bacteroidota > Bacteroidia > Bacteroidales > Bacteroidaceae > Prevotella. Next base: position 16,748 of record DAIOUH010000044.1, read on the forward strand.
GATTCGAACCCTAGACCCACTGATTAAGAGTCAGTTGCTCTACCAGCTGAGCTAAGGACGCATTCTACAAAAACATCTTCAAGACCTTGATGACCTCTGTTCTGTTTTGCGGGTGCAAAGGTACGGCTTTTTGCGTTACTGACAAAACTTTCGTGAACTTTTTTTGAAAATATTTTTTTCGCCATTATATGGCAAATAAGGTTAAACGGCTGATTAATAGCGAT
>DAIOUH010000045.1:0-16968 GCA_036751585.1 Prevotella sp.
AGCCATCCCGTCATGAAACGCTTGTTTGACCCTTCGTAGGGTATGTCCTTGTGCAGAGCCGTGTCGTTGCCCATCCATCTTGACATGGCTGGCCATTGCTCCTCCCAAGTCTTTATGCCATCGGCAGGATGGAGGTTCATGGTCACTTGAAGCTGATTGTCCTTAACCCAACTCAAGAAACCCTTGGGACTGGGAAACAACGAACGATTCCACGTGTAGCCAGTCCAGCCACCTCGCGGAGCTTGATTGTAGTGCCAGTCCATGTCGATGACAAGCACGTCGAGCGGAATGTTATACTGATGGAAGTTGTCCACGAGGTCACGAAGCTCGTCATCCGAATAGCTCCAATAGCGCGACCACCAATAGCCAAAGGCATAGCGTGGAGGCAATGGCACCTTGCCAGAGAACTTGGTGAACATACGAAGAGCCTTCTTATAGTCGTGTCCATAGGCAAGGAAATACCAGTCTTGGGCATTGGCCGTGTCGGGACGCTCCTCCACCCACGGCCATTCGCTACGGTCGAAGAGACAAGACTTGGAATCGTTGATGAATGTCCATCCGCTCTTTGAGAGCAAGCCATCCTCGATGGGCATTGGCTTGCCATCGCGCAAGTTGCCGTCATAACCATCGAGCGTGCGGTAAGTGCCCTTCAAGTTGTCGTTGTCTTTCTGTCCTGGCTTCCACGCAAAAGGCAAGACACCTTTCTTCTTGGCCGAAACAATGGAGAGATTGTCGGCGGTGAAAGGTCCCTTGCCTTTTGTGTAAGTAATGGTCATCTCATTGGTGCTTATGCTCACCCTCTTGGAGTTGTTGCTCACTTTATAAGCGACCGGAGCATAAGTCCTGATAACGGCCACTTGTGAAAAGTTATCTACGAATTTGCCGTCAGGCGCGTATTCAAGCCTCGCGGCGCCATCATCAATCATCGTGATTCTGACATTGCCGTCTTGATAAGCCACATTGCCCGAAGATTGCGCTGAGGCCGGCATACCAAGAGCGGCAAAGGCAAACATTAAAAGCGTTGTTTTCATATATCATCAAGGTTTAAGAATACAGTTAGCTTTATGTTGCAAAGATAGAAAACGATGATTAGACAGGCAAATATTTTAACACAATTATCACAAGCTATAACATTGTCACAGGAACTTCTTGAGCTCCTCGTAGACACGCTCAACCGGAAGCCCCATGACATTGTAGAAACTTCCTTCTATATGCGTCACGCCTACATAACCTATCCACTCCTGTATGCCATACGCCCCAGCCTTGTCGAATGGCTTGTAGTGGTCAACGTAATAATCTATCTCATTATCAGCCAATTGCCTGAAAGTGACAGCGGTAATGTCGGAGAAAGACTCGCTCTTCGAGTTTGTCTTGATGCAAACGCCGGTCACGACATGATGGGTGTGTCCACTCAACCTGTGGAGCATGGCTCGCGCTGCATTAGCGTCTTTAGGCTTGCCCATAATCTCACCGTCGAGTATTACCACAGTATCGGACGTAAGCAATATCTCACCATTGGCAATGTCGTAGGCGGCAGCTTTTTCCTTGGAGATAAATTCCGGTACCCTCTCCGCAGGCATATCAGCTGGGTAGCTCTCTCCCACTCCACGTTTCACCCTCACCTCAAAGTCGAGGTCAAGTCCTTGGAGCAACTCGCGCCTGCGTGGTGAATTGCTCGCCAAAATCAATTTTTTCAATGCTTTATTATCCCTTATATTTACAATTTCAATTACCATCCAAAGGCCTTGGCAGACTTGAGCCAATTGCCTTGAGCACGCAACACCTGTTCAAGCACGTCGCGCGCGCAACCGCAGCCGCCATTGAAAGGCGACACGTAGACGGATATTTCCCTTATCTCCTCGCAAGCGTCTTTAGGGCAACACGGACACCCGACACGCTTCATTATCTCATAGTCGGGGATGTCATCGCCCACATATATTATATTGTCGTCGTGGAGATCATATTTTTCCAAGAACTGCTCATAGGTCTTTATCTTAACAGAGCATCTCATGAACACGTCGGTCATGCCGAGATACTCATAACGTTTCCTGATTGCCTCCGAGTCGCCACCCGTAATTATGGCACACCTCAGCCCCATCTTCGCGGCAAGCTGTATGGCATAACCATCCTTGATATTAAGGGTACGCAAGGGAAATCCATTTTCATCCATCGACACCGTGTTTGCCGACAGCACGCCGTCAACATCAAAGATGACAGCCTTTATCTTCCTAAGGTCATATTCTATCATAAGCAATGATTTTGTTCGTATGCAAAGTTAACAAAAATCAAGCAATAGCCTCAATCAACAACCAGATATTTAAAATTGTCACCAATGTGGCTAAAGCATAAAGGAAAACACTGTTCCATGGCTTGTTGGCATATTTTCCCATAACACGTTTAGAGGACGTGAGACTCACTTGTAGGAAAACTGTCAAAGGCAACTGGATGGAGAGAAACATTTGAGAATATAGCAATCCCTTAAAAGGATTTCCGATAACAAAAATCAAGAACAAGGCTATGCACAATGACAGCAAGATACCAACCACGGAGTGGGTGTCTTTCACATTGTATGATTCATTGTAGAGCCCAGAAAAGATACTTCCTGCTGCCATTCCACTTGTTATCGTGCTTGACAAGCCAGCGAGCAACAAGGCAATGGCGAATATGTTTGCAGCGTTGTTGCCCAAAAGTGGCTGAAGCATGGACTGTGCCTGGGAGAGTTCTTCCACATGTGTGCCGTGCTCAAAGAAAGTAGAGGCCGCGAGGATGATCATCGCAGAATTTATTGCCCATCCCACAAGCATGGAGAAAAGAGTATCGAAAAACTCATACTTAAGCATGTGCCTAATGCGTTCGTCTCCTTTCAGGTTAATCTCACGACTTTGCACTATCTCGGAATGAAGGAAGAGATTGTGTGGCATGACCACGGCACCAAGCACGCTCATGATGACAAGCAAAGAGCCCTTGGGCACGGAAGGCGCCAAGGCACAAAGTGATGCCGAATGCCAATCGACATGCACAAGGAACAGCTCATAAATAAACGAAAGGCCAATGACTGACACAAAACCAATGACAGCACGCTCAATGCGCTTGTAACCATTGGTAAAAAGCATAATAAGCACTGCAGCCGTTGTCAACACAGCACCCATGGGGATGCTCATGCCAAAAAGCATCTGCATAGCAATGGCTCCACCAAGAATCTCCGCAAGTGATGTTGAGATAGAGGCCAAGAATGCCGTCATGACAATAGGTCTACCGGCCCATCTTGGCGCATATTTCACGGCAGCCTCACTGAGACACAATCCCGTGACGATGCCAAGGTGAGCCACATTGTGTTGCAAGGCTATAAGCATAATGGTGGAAAGAGTCACAACCCACAAAAGCGCATAGCCGTACTCAGAACCCGCGGCAAAGTTTGTGGCCCAATTGCCAGGGTCTATGAATCCTACCGTGACCAAAAGGCCTGGCCCGATATACTTGAAAATATCCAAAGCACCAAGGACATGTGGATGGTCCGTGCGCTTCAATTCCTTAATAAGGTTCCACATTTTTATATTATATAATCCAGGACAAAGATACAACCAAAAGCTGTAAATAAGTTAGATTTTATGCAAAAAACGTTGAGAATGTTGGAATAATAAATTGAGCCGTTGGGAAAAACAAAAGAAAGAAGAAATAGAATATACATAAATCCATTGTTTTCAAGATTTGAAAACCATGGATTTATGTGTTGCCTGTGCTTATCCAGCTACTGTAAAGATGCGAATCTCAGGGTCAGCCTGGAAGTAAGGAGAGAGGCCCTTGGCTACATCGTCCTTAAACATGTCTGACTCCAAGTAAGCCGCAGCATGCTCCTTGCTATCGAAACCATGGAGCACCTGAACATCCTCGTCGCGTACCAAGAGAGCTTTGGTCAGAGCGCCTTCGATGGTGTTGAGGAATGGCTCGCGGTAGTCAAAATACACCTTTGCCGCACTTGGACGGTCGCTTTCCTTGATCTTCATCGTAATTTGAAGATAAGCATTTACTTTCTTTTCCATTTTGTGTTCAATTAAAAATGTTATTAATCTTTTATCTTACCTCTGTCTCCCACTGGTTTAAGAGGGTATCTTCTTTTGTCAATGGCAAAATTAAGAACAATTACCAGGATGTTCATTGTGGATTTGAGCTAAATAATGGTATATTTAGGCTTATACGAATTGGAAACGAAAAAGTTTGTGTAATTTTACCATTCAAGAATCATAATTTACCATTTGGAAACGTGATTGTTTATAAGAAAAAAGAGAGATGAAAACAAACATTACATTTTCCACAGACAGGAAGTTCACGCAAGCGCAAGTAGAACAACTATTCCTATCCATACACTGGGTGTCGGGGCAATACCCACGACAACTCTATCAAGCCTTGCTTCATTCCTCCTACGTGCTCACGGCGTGGGACGACAACCGCCTGGTGGGATTGGTTAGAGGACTGGACGATGGAGGAATGACAGCCTTTCTGCATTATCTCCTCGTATCGCCCGAATATCAGCACCAAGGCATCGCCTCACAACTCGTGGAGAAAGCCAAGGAGCATTATCAATCCTATTTGTATATCAATGTAATGCCGGAGGAGAGCAGCAACGCCACTTTCTACCAAAGCCACGGATTCGAACTGATGCCCGACGGTGTTGCCATGCAAATGCGCAACAAGGATTTCTAAGGTATAAATGCTTGATGTCCTACTATTAAATTTTAAAAATAAGAAAAGCCAAGCGGAAAAAAAATCTTAAAAAGATTAATGTTTTAAGCGTTTTTGTTGCCGTTACAATACAAAGCATTATTTTTGCAGACGATAAAAATAATTGTTTGAGGATAACTCAAATTAACAGTAAAGCATAATTCATTAACTGAACAAGTTACAGTAGGAAAATGCGTAAGCTGGAGCATAGGAGAATAAGGTTCGCATGGCTACTGATGTTGGTATATATACCAATGTTAGTCGCCATCACTTTCCACCACCACTCAGAGGCGGAGGGTGCTACGACTACATCCTATTGCTATGACTGTGCGCATCACATCCATCACGACGGACATCTCACCGCAGAGCACTCTTTCACTCACGAGTGCGTGCTCTGCCAATTGCACAGTTTGCCTTACGTGGTGCCTACCATTGTCAGGATAGCGGTGTTTATCGCTATTGCACATATTGCCTTCAGCTTAGCTTATCCGTTTGTCAAGAAGCGTGAAGGCATCATTTTTTCCACTCGGGCACCTCCTACACTTCTATCTTTGTAGTTCATTATTTGAAACTTTATCAAACTTGAATCGGCTATAGCTATCTCCTAATGGTCGGTTAGGCCGGTTAATTTACAAAGATTCACAATGGGAAATAAGAAGTTGACTATTGTCACACTTTCTCTTCTCATTCACTTCAGTCATGTGCTTGCATCAACAGGCTCTACGCTCTCCTGCCCTAAAGATTCGGCGAGAACGGAGAACAGTGCCGACAGCATCAAGCGCATGATGAGGGACGGCGTGTCCCTCAAGGAAGTGGTGGTAAGCGGAAGCTCCAACAAAGAAGTACAGATGAAGTCGACCCTCAATGTGGTGAGGGCTAACAAACAATTCATAGAAGAAAACTTCGGTGGCTCACTGATGCAGACGTTAAGCAAACTGCCTGGGATACAGGCGATGAACGTGGGGTCTGGTGAGTCGAAACCAGTGATTCGCGGATTGGGATTCAACCGCGTGCTTGTGGCTGAGAACGGCATAAAGCACGAAGGGCAAGAATGGGGCGATGACCATGGTTTGGAAATAGACCAGTATGCCATAGACCAAGCCGAAATCATCAAGGGGCCGGCATCACTAACCTATGGTTCAGATGCCATCGGTGGTGTTATCAACCTGAAGAGCAATGTCATGCCCGTAAAAAAGTTTGCCGGACATGTGAACCTGTTTGGGCGAACAAACAATGAGTCGATAGGCTCATCGGTTCGCTTGACTGGCAGAAACGGTAGATTCTGGTACAAGGCCAACGCCACATGGGTGGATTATGCCGACTACAAGGTGCCTGCCGACAGCATAGAGTATTACTCATATTGGATTAAGCTCAAAGACCAGCGCCTTCGAAATACGGCGGGTCGAGAACTTGATGGTAATCTGATGCTCGGTTATGCTGGTGATCGGTGGAACACTTCTTTGCGGTTCGCAAACGTAAATACAAAGGCAGGTTTCTTTGCCAATGCCCATGGACTGGAGGTCAGGTTGTCTGACATCGACTATGACAGTTCGAGACGAGACATAGATTTGCCTTATCACACCGTCAACCACTTCATTGTGGCTAACCATACCGACTGGAGCTGGACAAACGGCACACTGGAAGGCGACTTCGCATATCAAGACAATCGACAGCGTGAACTTGCCGAACCTGTGTCGCACGGCTATATGCCAATACCGCCAAACACGTTGGAGAGAAACTTTAAAAAGCAAACATTTTCTGCAAACGTGAAAGCCGTGCAGCAACTGGAAAGGCATGAGCTTCAAGTTGGAGCAAAAGTTGAGTATCAGCGCAACCGTCGAGGCGGCTGGGGATTTATCCTGCCAGACTTCGAGCAGGTGACTTATGGAGCATTCGCCATGGACAAATGGAACCTCAACGAAAAGCTCAGTCTTAAGGCTGGCATGAGATTCGACCATGGCAGAGTTCGTGTCCATAGTTATCACGACTGGTACAAGACACCTGTGAAAGCGTCAGAACCTACAGCTTTGACAGATGGTACAAGCCAACAACAAGACTCCGTCTTCATGGAACGCTCAGCCAATGTGAGCCGCAGCTTCAATAGCTTCACATGGTCCGTTGGTATCAACCGAATGCTTGGCGACTGGGTGCTCAAGCTCAATGTGGGCAAGAGTTTCCGTATGCCGATAGCAAAGGAATTGGGGATGGATGGTGTAAACTACAACCTCTTCCGCTATGAAAAGGGCAACACCTCGTTGAAGCCTGAGCAAAGTTATCAGGTGGATGCTGGTATCGTCTTCGAGCATGGCGCTTGGTCAGTAGAATTGACACCATATATCAACTACTTCCCAAACTACATATACCTCAACCCAACGCCGCAGTACAGGGAGGGCTTGCAGCTCTACTACTATACACAGGCAAAGGTCATGAGATGGGGCTTTGAGGCAAGCGCGTCATGGAAGATTCTTCCTTGCCTACGGTTGGACGCTGATGGCGAATACCTTTACGCAAATCAGCTCAACGGAGAAAAGAAAGGTTATGGTCTTCCATTCTCCACCCCATGGTCTACACGTGCCGAACTGCGCTATATGTTGCCCACACAAGATCCTGCCAAATCAGGATATGTAGCTCTGGAATGGCAAGTGGTTGGCTCTCAGAACAGGATTGTTCCTCCTGAGGAGAATACCAAGGGACACCAGCTCTTGAATGTCAGCGTCGGGAAAAAAATTCCGTTTGGAAACAAGCAACTTGAACTGACTCTTCGTGGAGAAAACTTGTTGGGGCAACGCTATTACGACCACACCAGTTATTACAGACTCATAGGTGTGCCAGAACCTGGGCGAAACTTCTCGGCAATGGTTACCTGGAGTTTTTAACAAAACATTTTTCAATTTACTTTTAACAGAATCATAACAATGAAAAAGATATTATTTTTTGCAGCCTCAATGCTGCTATGCGTTTTTAGTTTAGTGCTGTCATCTTGTAGCGATGATAATGACCCTAAACAGAATGTCGCCAAGCCAGTTGCAGCCCTTGCCGAGGTAGGTGAGGAGAACTCCAAGGAAGCCACTGCCGGCAAAGACCTCCATTTGGAAGGCGACTTGGAGGCACAAGGGTTGATAGCTCGCATAGATGTGACCATAACCACAGCCGACGACAAGACGACCATCGTGCAGAAATCTTACACCGACGGCAAATATATCGGAGTGAGGAACACCACTTTCCACGAGCATCTTGACATTCCAGAGAATGCTGTTCCTGGAGCATACAAAGTGACATTTGTGGTGACTGACAAGATCGGGCAGAGCACGACGTTCACTTCAGACCTAACCGTCAAGGCTCTTGACAAAAACGCTCCTAAGATCACGTTCAAAGAGGTAGGTGAAAACGACAGTCACAAAGCAGTGATTGGCCAAAAAATGCACTTGGAGGCACAGATTGAAGCTCCTCACAAGATTGCCAAGATTGTAGTGGAGTTTCACAACACAGCCGCTAAGTACGAGAAGGAGTACACCTATGCAGACGAGAAATACATTGGTGAGACTTCAGTGTTGTTTCATGAACATCCAGAAATCCCTATCGATGCTCCAGAGGGCGAATACCACATCCACTTCACTGTGACTGATGCCGCAGGCAACTCTACAACAGAGGAGGCCGAGGGCATTCAGATAACTAAAGAGTAAACATAAAAGATTCTGGGAATTTAGAGGGGAACCTCTAAATTCTCAATAAAATTTGATTAAAGGATAAAATGGGAAAAAGTAAATTTTCAATATTATATTTGCTTATCGCCACTATGATTATGGGTGCAACGATATGCCTTAACGCTTGCTCCAACGATAATGACGACCCAACAACAAACGACCAAGAAAAACCAAAGATTGTGGATGGAGAACTACCCAACCCCATAGACTGTCAAGTTTACAAGCGAGGCGAAGTGATTTCTTTCCAGTATACCTTCACAGACAATGTGGAGTTGGGCAACTTCAACATCGAGATTCACAACAATTTCGACCATCACACACATTCTACATCGGCTGGCGATTGTCCGCTCGATCCGAAGAAATCTCCTGTCTATCCATGGGTATACAACCAAGACGAGATTATTCCTGCTGGCTTAAAGAGCTACGATGCGAAGGTAAACATAACAATACCAAAGGACATAGACCCTGGCGATTATCACTTCATGATACGCGTAACCGACAAAGCTGGTTGGCAGGAGCTCAAAGCCGTAAGCATAAAAATCAAGTAACACACTTTATCGAGAATTAATATTTACAAGGACCTTATTTAAGGTAAAAAGCACAAAATGAAATCAAAGAATTATCAGTTGATACTCCTCGCAGGGGCGTTGACAGTCTCATTTGCGGCTAATGCAGCCGGAGTAAACAATATTGTTAAGGATAAACAACGAGGATAAGAACATAGGGAACCCTCCTGTGGAAGAAACCGACAAGAGTACGGACGCAAATGTCTACGGACACGTGATAGACAAGAAAAGCGGGGAGCATATGCCTTACACTTGCCTGAGGGCACGTTCACAATAGTAGTGAAAAGCCTTGGATACAAGACCATTGAGAGAACCGTGACCATTAAACACGATGCCACTCAAGAACAGAATTTCTCACTGGCTACTGATGACGTAGCTCTCGACGAAGTTGTGGTGTCAGCCAATCGAAACGAGACGGCAAGGAGGATGGCACCAAACTTGGTGAGCGTGATTGGCGGAAAGATTTTTGACATCACCCAGAGCACCTGCCTGGCGCAGGGACTCAACTTCCAACCGGGCGTGCGCACGGAGGACAACTGTCAGAACTGTGGACACGGAGCTACTATGTGGGAGTGAAGGTGAGCTACTAATTAAACGGTTGTTGCAATCCCGGAATCGAACCATTCAAGAAATGGGTGGCGGTTTCGGGATATTTAATGGTAAATATACGCACGACTTTACCCTTTATCGAATATTATATGTATTTTTGTGTCAGAATATCAAGATAAATCTCATTGGTAGACGAAATATTAAATTGTTAAAATAAGAATCAAGCAGTGAATAAAGACGATGTGAAGACTTATGCAATAGCCGAAAACGTTCATTCGGGACTTGAGCTTGAACTCCAGTTCATGCCACAGTTCTTTGCCGACAATCGTCCAGGGCCGATGATTCCCCATACACATGAGTTCTACCAAATAATCTGGTTTCGCAAGGGCCACGGCGTGCATCACGTAGATTTCCAAGACTATCCAGTTACAGACAACACCATCTTCTTCGTTGCCCCAGGACAGGTGCATGCTTTCGACGGTCCGAATGATTACGAGGGTGTCATCATCCACTTCAATGCCAGTTTTATGGCCGACGAGGAATCGAGCGAGAGCGTCTTCCTGAAGTACAACGTGTTCAATGCCTACGACTCTCTGCCTTACTGCAAGATAACGAGCGAGGAGGCAGAGCGACTGATGCCCCTTGTGAACGAGATGAACCGCGAGTACTCCCTCACGGGTGCTTTCGCCCACAAGGATTACATGCAGTACCTGGTACGCCTCTTCCTCATCCGAGTGCAGCGTAGTGGCGAGCGCAAGTCTATGCCTAAGCTTTATGTGTCAAGCATAGCCAATCGCACTTTCGTGCGCTTCCGCCAACTCTTGGAGCAAAACTTCCACACGGTGCATACCGTGCAGGAGTATGCCGACATACTCAACATCTCAGCTCGCACGTTGACCAAGTATGTGGGGCAAAGTGCCCATCGCTCGCCCTTGCAGATTATCAACGAGCGTATCGCGCTGGAGGCGAAACGACTGATACAGCACTCCACGCTCAGCATCAAGGAGGTGGCTTACCAGTTAGGTTTCGAAGACCCTTCCTACTTCGTCAAGTTCTTCAAGAGGCTCACTGGCAAGATGCCAAAGGATTTCCGCACCGAGAAGAACGAGACGATTATCATCCACAGAAATAGATTGATAAACAATAAGGATTTAAGAATGAAACAGAAAATTGCAATTCCTACCGCCGATGGCAAGCTTTTCCCTCATTTCGGCAAGGCTCCACAGGTAACAGTGTTCGAGGCAGAAGACAAGAAAATTACCAACAAGGAGGTGCTTCAGGCTCCAGAGCATGCGCATGGTGCGATGCCAAACTTCCTGAACTCTTTAGGCGTGACCGATGTGGTTTGCGGTGGATTGGGCGCTGGTGCAGTGAACCTGCTCAACCAGATGAATATCGCCATCCACGGCGGTGCCCCTGCCGAGGATGTTGACAGAGTTGTGAATGCCTTCCTTGGCGATACCTTGCAATATGGCGACTCTACTTGTCATCACGACGCTTGCAATGGTCATCACCATATATAATGTATCTTGTACGGTTTGTCGAGAAGCGCATAAAACTTACCAAGGTGATAGATAATACCAGCAGACTTGCTCGATGACAAATTAATCATCGTATAGAAACTAACATTTATGCTATTTGTCACAAAAAGACAACAATCAAATGATATTTGTGACAAAATGAGAAAATTGACACATAAAAATATTGCCAGTTAATAATAATTGCGTAACTTTGCTTTCAGTTTAGAAAGAAAACTATAATTATTATGAGTCAATTAATCAAGCCAAAGAATTATAAGACACTTTTGGACCGTCGCCAGACAGAGCAAGGCATCAAGATGATAAAAGAGTTTTTCCAGCAGAATCTCTCCACCGAACTTCGTCTCAGCAGGGCGACAGCGCCACTATTTGTACTTAAAGGCTTGGGCATAAACGATGACCTCAACGGCGTGGAACGTCCTGTGACGTTTCCAATCAAGGACATGAACGAGGCAAAGGCAGAGGTAGTTCACTCTCTTGCCAAATGGAAAAGGCTGACTTTGGCCAAATTCGGGATAGAGCCTGGATATGGCATCTATACCGACATGAACGCCATACGCGCCGACGAGGAGCTCGACAACCTGCATTCGCTATACGTTGACCAATGGGATTGGGAAGCGGTAATCACACGGGAGCAACGCACCATCCACTTTCTTGAGGACATTGTTAAGAGAATATACAGTGCTATTCTTCGTACGGAGTTTCTTGCATGTGAGAATTTCCCACAACTTAAACCATTCCTACCAAGGGAGATAAAATTCATACACTCGCAAGACTTGCTCGATATGTACCCTGACATGACACCTCATGAACGCGAGAACGCCATCTGCGAAAAGTATGGTGCCGTGTTCGTGGAAGGCATTGGCGGAAAACTTTCAGACGGGAAAAAGCACGATGGCCGTGCGGCTGACTATGACGACTGGTCAACGATAGCCGAAAACGGAAAGGCAGGACTCAACGGCGACATCCTCATTTGGTATCCTGTGCTTGGACGATCATTTGAGCTCAGCTCGATGGGCATACGCGTCGACAAGGAAAGCTTGATTCGCCAGTTGAAGATAGAGCATCAGGAAGAGCGCGAGAAGCTCTATTTTCATCAGCAACTGCTCAACGACAAGCTGCCACTTAGCATTGGCGGCGGCATAGGCCAGAGCCGCCTGTGCATGGTAATGCTCCACAAGGCGCATATCGGCGAGATTCAGGCAAGCATTTGGCCCGAAGAGATGCGCAAGGAATGCGCAAAACTCGGTATGCCATTGATATAAAAAGCGTTAGCTTAACTCTAATTTCAAGCCTACCCGCAATTTCTCAATTGCGGGATTACGCTTTCGCATGGCATCAAAGACTTCCAACTTGGTGAGCGCGCGCTCGTTCTCATTTTGCTTGGCAAGTCGAGGAATAAACTCGATGAGGCTGTTGTGAAGTCGCACGCGCATGGTCGCGCGGATATTATTCTTAATAGAGGATATTTGGTCAAGAAGCAACTTGTTATCCACCACGACTTCAATGTCAGGATATTGAGTGATTCTTGGCACAATATTCTTTAAGCGCGAGGCAAGACCGATGAACTTTTGAGGCATACGATTGCACATGGAAATCCATTCTCTTATGAGGTCGTCATCGGTAAATTTATCCTCCACCTTCTTTTCCTCAAGTTTCTTTGCCTCCGCCTCATCGACAGTCACCGCCTCTGCTCCATCACCAGCCTTTGGCTTTCGGCGAAGATCACCGAAAGTCATTCCTATGTTCTTGAAATGGAAAGTCGTGCCAACACTCATTGATGGCTTTGGCGCAACTGTTTCCTTTGCTACAACCGCCTTTTCCACTTTCGCCACTTTTTGCTCTTTTGTTTTAGCATCAGTGGAATTATCATGCGACACTAATCTCCGTGCGACCCCAGCTACCTGCATGGCCGGTTTAGGTTGCACCACATTGTTTTTCTTAAACAGGGATTTCAATCTCATAGGGCTACGCCCACCAGCAGGCACATCATCCTCGGGCTGTGTAATCTGAGCCACACGAATGAGGGTAAGCTCTACCAAAAGACGCTTATTGCTGCTCTGGCGATACTGGACATCACACTCGTTAAGGATTTTAAGTGCCTTGTAAAGGAAAGGCAAGGGACATTTCTTTGCCTGCTCTTTGTATTTTGTTCGCTGACTCTCGCTCACTTCAAGCAAGCGAATGGTTTGCTCATCCTTTGCCATCATCACATTGCGCACATGTGAGGCCAAGCCGTTGACGACATTGCTTCCGTCAAAACCACGCTGGATGATGCCATCGAGCAATACCATGATGTCTGAAACTTTATTCTCAAGCGACAAATCGATTATCTTAAAGTAGTTGTCGGCATCGAGCACATTGAGGTCTTGAAGCACCTTGTCGTAAGTGATGTGCCCCTGGCAGAAACTCGTCACTTGGTCGAAGATGGACAGCGCGTCACGCATTCCGCCATCAGCCTTTTCGGCTATGACGTTTAAGGCCTCTTCCTCACACGTGATGCCTTCTTTCTCTGCCACCATACTTAAATGATGAACTATCTCAGGCACAGTCATGCGCTCGAAGTCGTAGATTTGACAGCGAGAGAGTATTGTGGGAAGAATCTTGTTTTTCTCAGTCGTGGCAAGGATAAATATAACATGCGCAGGCGGCTCCTCCAATGTCTTCAAGAAAGCGTTGAAAGCAGCCTGGGAAAGCATGTGGACCTCGTCTATGATAAAGACCTTGTACCTGCCTGTCTGTGGCGGTATAAGCGTTTGCTCCATAAGGGTCTTAATGTTCTCCACGGAGTTGTTGCTTGCGGCATCAAGCTCAAAGATATTCATTGACCTTCCCTCGTTGAAAGCCTTGCAGCTCTCACATTCGTTGCATGCCTCACCATCACTGGTTGGGTTTTCGCAATTGATTGCCTTGGCGAAGATACGGGCGCAAGTGGTCTTTCCCACGCCACGAGGACCGCAAAAGAGAAAGGCATGCGCCAGCTTGCCTGTCCTCACGGCATTCTTCAAGGTTGTGGTAAGGGCGTCTTGACCCACCACCGACGAGAAAGTCATTGGTCGATATTTCCTTGCGGAAACGATATAGTTGTCCATAGATAATTGTAGATAGTATCGTTTTGCAAACTTACAAAAATAATTCCTAAACGCCCGCCTTTTGCGCAAAAAGATTACGCCAAGAAAACAAAAAAAGCGTTGCCCACACCCAAGGTGTGAGCAACGCCCCATTTTCTTGATAATTGTTTAGAAAGCTTATGCCTCTGCAGGAGCCTCAGCCTCAGCATTGTCAGCTTCAGCGGCCTGTGCAGCCTCGGCAGCCTTTGCAGCTTCAGCCTCTGCCTTTGCGGCAGCCTCAGCAGCCTTCTTGTCTGCCACTTTCTTGGCAATAGCCTCATTGACTTTCTTCTCAGCCTCGAGAGCCTTAGCAGCAGCCTCTTGACGGCTCTTCGACTGTGCGTCGATAGTAGCGTTGAGCTTCTGCTCCTTAGCAGCCTTCCAAGCGTCGTACTTCTGCTGACAAGCAGCCTCGTCGAATGCGCCCTTCTTGACACCACCACGGAGATGCTTCATCATGTAGACGCCCTCACCCTTAAGGATGTTGCGAACAGTGTCCGTGGGCTGTGCGCCTGCCTCTACCCAGTAGAGAGCACGATCGAAATTCAAATCTACGGTAGCAGGATTGGTGTTAGGATTGAACATGCCAATCTTCTCGATAAACTTACCATCACGTGGTGCTCTAACGTCAGCGATCACAATTCTGTAAACTGCGTAGCCCTTGTGGCCGCCGCGCTGCAATCTGATTTTTGTTGCCATTTTGTTTTAAAAAACTATTATAAAGGTTTGAATTTAATGCTGCCAACACGTGACAGCGAGTGCAAAGTTACTACTTTTTACTTATATGTCAATGAGACAACCATTGTTTTTTAACAAAAACTTACATTACACCGTCTTCGCGGAGCTTCAACTGCCATTTCCAAGCTGAGCGCATCACGTCTTCGAGTGGTGTATCTGCCTTCCACCCAAGAACCTTGTTGGCCTTAGAGCAATCGCCCCAAATCTTCTCAATGTCACCTTCGCGGCGAGGACCATACTTCCAATTGAGCTTCACGCCTGTGGCCTTCTCAAAGGTTTCCACAATCTCAAGCGTGGAGTTTCCGCGTCCTGTGCCAATGTTGAAGTAGTCGATTACAGGGCTGTCCTCATCGTCAAGCACTCTCCTCATTGCAGCCACGTGAGCCTTCGCGAGGTCAACCACATATATGTAGTCACGGATACATGTGCCGTCAGGCGTGTTGTAATCGTTGCCGAAGATGGTAAGTTGCTTGCGAATGCCAATAGCCGTCTGTGTAACGTAAGGTATGAGGTTGTTTGGCACTCCGTTTGGAAGCTCACCAATGAGAGCAGAAGGATGTGCGCCAATCGGGTTGAAGTATCTCAGGATGATGCTCTTGATAGGAGCTCCGCTGTGAATGTAGTCGTGGATGATTTGCTCGTTGATTTCCTTTGTGTTGCCATAAGGCGACGTAGCCTTCTGGTGAGGAGCGGTCTCGGTGACAGGCAAGTTCTCAGGCTTAGGCTGTCCATAGACGGTACAGCTTGATGAGAAGATAATGCCCTTCACGTTATACTTAGGCATCAACTCAAGAAGGTTGATCAATGAAACAACGTTGTTGCGATAATAAAGCAACGGCTTCTGAACACTCTCGCCCACTGCCTTGCTTGCGGCGAAATGGATAATACCCTCTATGTCAGGGTATTTCTTGAACACGTTCTCCGTAGCTTCCTTGTCGCGCAAGTCCACTTTCTCAAACGCCGGGCGAACGCCCGTGATTTTCTCAATGCCATCGAGAACCTCAATTTTTGAATTTGAAAGGTCATCGACAATCACCACTTTGTATCCCGCCTCAATAAGCTCAACGGAAGTGTGGGAGCCTATAAAGCCTGTGCCTCCCGTGACAAGGATAGTCTGTTTCATAAATAAATAAGTATAAAAGGTTTGCTATTACGCCCACAAAGATACTTAAAAATCCATTAACTGCAAGCTATTGGCAGAAAAAAGTTGTAACTTTGCACGAAAATTATAAAACACAATAATAAAAGGACATAACATAAAAATTATGAGCATTCAAACTGAGAAGATCAAGGAGCTTGTCGCCAAACGTGAGCAAGCTCGCCTTGGAGGTGGCCAGAAAGCCATCGACAAGCAGCACGCCCGTGGTAAGTACACAGCTCGCGAGCGCATCGAGATGCTTGTCGACAAGGACTCGTTCGAGGAGTACGACATGTTCAAGCTTCATCGTTGCCACAACTTCGGCATGGAGAAGAAGCAGTTCCTCGGCGATGGTGTCGTGGCTGGCTCAGCTACCATCGACGGCAGGCTTGTATATGTTTACGCACAAGATTTCACTGTCAACGGAGGTTCACTTTCCGAGACCATGGCGCAAAAGATTTGCAAGGTCATGGACATGGCAATGCAGAATGGCGCTCCCGTAATCTGCATGAACGACTCTGGTGGCGCTCGCATCCAGGAAGGCATCTCCGCCCTCGCCGGCTACGGAGAAATTTTCGAGCGCAACATTCTCGCCTCTGGTGTCATACCTCAGATATCCATGATTCTCGGCCCTTGCGCTGGCGGTGCCGTTTACTCCCCTGCCCTTACCGACTTCATACTCATGACAGAGGGCACGAGCTATATGTTCCTCACAGGACCAAAGGTGGTAAAGACAGTCACAGGTGAGGACATCGACTCTGAGCATCTCGGAGGAGCGAGCGTGCACGCCAGCAAGAGTGGTGTCACGAGTTTTACGGCCAAGACGGAAGAGGATGCCATGGAGATGATCAAGAAGCTCTTGAGCTACATCCCATCCAACAACACCGAGGAGGCTCCACGCGTAGA
>DAIOUH010000046.1:0-4060 GCA_036751585.1 Prevotella sp.
GACTCGTTTAGATGTCAATGGTACATTTCAATTCCATAAAGGTTCGATTAATACACTTTTCACGTGAGCAAGCTACTACCGCTTATGATATTTCAATTCCATAAAGGTTCGATTAATACCCCGTTGTGTTTAACACTAAAGTGTTAGTAAACACTAAGGATTTGCGTATGCAAAAATACAAAAAAGATTTCGAAAAGATGTCGATGTGCAATAATATTTTTTTCCTAGACCTACGACAACCCCTTTATTTATCGTTGTTTCAATAAGTCAAAGAGCAATTATTATAAAATTTTACATCACTGAATAAGATGAGAAAAGAGACATCGACAACTTTTCTATAAGAAATTATCGGTTGACATCCTTTCTTTTCCGAGGATTTGCTTGTCCATATTATACCCCATTTTATTAGTAAACACGATGACACTATCCTCTGCCTCATTTATGATACCTTTCATCTTTATTTTCAGTTCACGTAACTTGGCCTCAGACAACTCTCCTTCCAATACCGAGTTCTGAATCCAACATAAATACTGGCGACATAACTTCAGCATTTTGCCGACACGTTTCTCGCCTACATCATACACAATAATCACATACATATCACCAATACATTTTAAATGGTTTATATTCTTCTATCCCCAACAAGTCTTTCAGCAACTTATAACACTCCAATTTTATCAAGTGCTTATAACTTACATTGCGTCCCAAAGAACGATGACGGAAAGTCTCGTCATAACGTTCCTCCATGGCCTTTACGAATATCTTCTTTCCCTTGTCATTCAGCAAGCACTTATTGAGTTTCTTGTCAAAATGAACAGAACTCAATGCATGCTTATTGAGCACTTTGAAGATAACACGATCTACAATAATTGGCTTAAAAATCTCAGAGATGTCAAGACACAAGGAATAACGTCTTTCTCCTGGAGTATGCAAAAAGCTGATGGTTGGATTAAGCTGAGTTTGATGTACTGCTCTCAACGTTTCCGTATAACACATCATATTGCCAAAAGAAATAAGTGCATTAACTTCATTCTCTGGTGGTTGCTTGGTTCGTAAGCCCATATTGAAATCATCAAGGATCATATCAAAAGCTGCATAATAAGCCTGACGTATATTACCTTCTATACCCATAATCTCATCAACCTCTTTTGCGTCCTCCAATCCCTTAGCAAGTTGCTTGATGTTATCAATTATCATCTGCAAGTTCTTACCTCTACGATTATAGTAATTGAGATTCATGACCATGTTCCAAGCAGCACCTTGTATGAATTTACAAGCCAGCTCTACCCTCTTTTTCTTATTTTGATAAGCAGTAGCTTGTGCCAACAATGCCTTACCAGATAACAACTCATCACGAGGCATGAAACTTCCTGTATAATTTTCGTAATAATCAAAGAAATGAACAGGTATCCCCTTTTGTCCCAAGAAATTGTACAAGGCACTATTAGCCCGAAGACTTCCAAAGGCATAGAGTTCCGCCACATCCTCGATAGGTATATAACGAGGCTGTAGCTTTATCTCTTCATTGTCTTCATTAAACGTTACTGGAGTAAACTTCAGGGTATAGTCCTTACGCTCCATGATGCCGGGATTAAACAGATAAAAACTTCTTTTCATGCTTTGTCCTCCACTTCGTTAGTATTACAAAACTCATAGTAACTGCAATTCTTACAAATGCCTTTCTTCACCATTGGTGGACATTTCTCTTGATGTATAATCTTTGCAATATCTTCCGACATCGTTTGAATATCATCCCTATCAACATCCGTCAAGACTACATCCTGAGTTTTTCGCAACAAGGGATACTCCAAGACACCTTTCACACCTTCTATCCCATGCTGTTCAAACACATACATATAGTACTTGAGTTGCCACTCATGAGCCTTATCCACCTTATTAGATTTCTTAATTTCATGGATTATCTTGTTTTTCGCATCAAAGTAATCCACCTTGATGCCATCAATTTCTACCTCCTCGTATCGTGAAGTACGCTGAGGATAACTGGATTCATGCACCAGTTTTCCTTCATAGACCAGGTCTGACTCCTGTTCCATATTGATGCCATTGGCAAACAGCCATAACTTGCGACGGCAAAGTTGGTAATAATTGAAATGAGTGCCGGTTACTATCATAAAAGAGAGGATGTATTCGTGGAGGCTCTACCTCTTCTGATAAAGCCCCCACAATATGGTGAAATTATAGTTGATTCTCGTAATCGAAGTTCAACATACGATCGATAAGGTCTTGTTTGGCTTTTTTCAAAGCATCTGCACTCTCTGTTTCAGTAACAATATAACTTGCACATGGGAGAGTGATGAAGGTTTCTGCACCAGCATGCTCGTCTACGATGGGCTTGGCCTTTGGCTTCGATTCATTGTCGTCGATTAACTTAGCACGAATGGCAGCAGCCAATGTATTTGCATTGTCGCTGATAGCAATGGCAAGTGTCTCCATCAAGCTAAACGTCCTTGCTTGGTTGGATGTGATGTGCCAGTCTATCAAAGCATCTGCGATGGCAGGGATTACTTTCTCACGCTGATCCTTTGGCATCAAAAGGCATTCTCCAAATACGTTGTTGACCACTTTCCATCCGTCAGCCTTCAATTTCTCTATCATATTGGAAGTGATTTCAGGTTCCAACTGGTTGGTAGACACACAGAACAAACGGCGCAAATCAATGGCGACATCATAAACGAAGATACCTGTGGCACGAGTGTTGTCTGGTATCCATTTGCGATAAAGGCTTCTGTCATTGCCTTCCAAGAATTTGCTTACCTGCTCATCTGAAAGAACATTGCCGTTCGCATCTCTAACAACAACCTTGTGTACATTTGGCTTGTCAGAACGGTCAAAGGAAATGTTCTCCTTCGGCACGGATGCCAGTAAAGGATGAAGTGGGGTCATGGCAGAAATGCTGAAAGGACTTCTGCGCTTTACGGCTTTTTCCTTTCCGCCTTTTGGGGTTCTCATCCAACCTCCCAACAACTGGTCGACATAATGTGGGTCACAAGACGAAAGCACTTCTCCTTCTTTTAGCGCACCCTTTTTGTCTACATCAAAATAGAACTCAGTTGGTGATGGCTCTACATTAAGAACCTCATCGAGCTTTTCCAGAATAGAGCGCTTTACTTGCTGGCCGCTGGAATATGGCACTCTAACATTGAACTGTGGGTCATAGAAAAATTTCTGACCGTCTTCAACGCAGAACACTGTGAACGTGGCATGCTTGCAACCACGCAGATAAATGAAAGGTTTTCGTTTCATAACTATATAATTTAATGGTTCTTATAAAGTCTTATACTGGAAGCGTAAAAGAGTCATAAAGTATGGCACATTGTCAGTGGGCATACAGTGAATCTCTTTTACGATACCTTTAAACTCATCTATCTTGTCGATAAATGGAACAACATCACTTGCAGCGGCGATAAATTGCTTTTTGTTCATTGCATTGAGCAAGGTTTCCACCAAATTCTTGCGTTTGGTACTGATAGACTTATCCTTGTCTGTGGAGGCTTCGTTCAACAACTCTGCCAGCTCTTGGGATTTATCCCATAACTCATCATTATTCAACATAGCGTATAGCCAAATTTTATATACATTAAAGTTAATTGTTTCTTCTTCATTTTTTAGAACTTTAAGCTGTTTTGGGGCTTTACCCCCCTTAGGGTACATATAGTCACGAAGTCCCTTTGGCTCCATAGCCTTGAGACCTATGGCTCCAGCCATACATGCAGTCCTGAATCCAAAAGCCGTCCCCCACAATGATTCTGCGTCTCGTCCATTCGTTGCTCCAAAAAGTTTTTCGTACAAATGGATTGGTCGGCGAATCTGAGTCAGGTCGAAAGGAAGGAAACCAATCGTAGTATTGGTTTGTCCTATGCTATAGATGTAACCCAAAATTTGGGAATTCTTATACTTTCTTGAAATCCCAATAAGTATCTTTGTCCATGTTTGAGTGTCAATACTCAAAATGCCGTCTTTATCACTCTTATAAGGTGAAAAATTGGAAAAAGGATTTTCTTCATCATATTCTCTATAATCATAAAAATGAGATAGCCAT
>DAIOUH010000046.1:4169-16625 GCA_036751585.1 Prevotella sp.
CACCAAGAGCTCCGCCAATCCAAGAGAAGAAAATGTCTTCTTGAGAAATTGATAAAGCAATATTTGTAACTTGACCAGATGTTGTAGCAGTTGATTCCAAAGACGGATAGCCAATTGCAATGCTGGCATCTGCAAGATTACTATTTACTTTATCAAGAAACACTTTTAAACGCATACTCCTTTGTTCTTTGTTTTCAAATGTTTTTATCCTCTTTATGCAATCCCTACAGCTTGGTAATTGTTGTACAAAAGGAGAGTTTATAGCATACATCATCTGCTTGTCTTGGTCAAAGAACAAGGGATAGAACTGCTCAATGAAGAAAGTTCTAGCATCATAATTGGTGCTGTATTCCTCATTATAGGCTTCCAAAAATAATTTTCCTATTGCTGATGTTATCATAATTTTACAATATTTCAAATGTTTGATAATATTCTGCTTTACAGTAATCTGGCATCAATCCTTTTTCTTCGTCATAGCCTTTGTCTGGTATAACGAAAGGACGCGTTCCCACATTGAGCTGCTCAAGATTTCTATGGGCGATGGAATGGTAACTTACAGGTATTTCCATTTCTGTTCGTTCTTGTCTATTCCCCTTTAGGTATCTTTCTTTATCCTTTTCGGTGATGCAAACTGCCGAATTGATGTCAAGTGCCTCAAGCAATGCCGACTTTGGGTGATGGCAAAGTTCCTTCAATAGCCATTTTCCATCTAAGAATGCGACCCCTGTATAGTTGATATTCTGTATATTAATATTGGGATATACCTTATCTATCAGTTCCTGGATATGTTTTTCGTCCATAATTCTGCCTTGGTCAGGCAATACCTCGAATGTATCTTTGAGCACACTTAAACTATATGGCTTCGCTTCATTTTCATCCTCTGATGGTGAGATGACATATATCGGTTTGTAATGCCCTATCGTCTCTTGGCTACGTTTTCTGTTGATTCGACCAAAACGTTGAATTAGGGCATCTATTGGAGCACATTCTGTTATCATCATATCGAAGCTGATGTCCAGGCTAACTTCTACAACTTGGGTTGATACAACTATACATGGCGTATCCTTTAAGGTGTTGAAATCATTTCGCAAGTCAGTTTCCAACTTCGCTCGGTCTTTTCGTCTATACCTACTATGCACGAGCATTTTTTTTACCTCCGGATACAGGTTTTCCATCTCCACGTAAAATTCCTGCGCTCTTTTCACTTGATTGCAAACAATCAGTAGTTTGGAATGGCTCTTTACGGCTGAGGCTATAACCCCAAAGGCCTCTTCCCTGTTTTGCAGCTTATAGACTTGATGTCGATTGAAAGATGTAAGTGTCTTGCTATCCAGCTTCACCTCATATACATTGTCTTGCCCACCAAGCAACTTTAAAATCTTTTGATACAAGACCGTAGGCATGGTCGCTGTACCCACATGCACCCGACATCCCAAAGCCACCAATATTTCGATGATACGCAAAACGATGGACTGTATGACATCAGAATAAGTATGTATCTCATCGAGTATCACGTCACAGCCCCGCAAATCCAAAGCCATAGCTTCATAGCCTTTAATGCCAAAAACGATGGAAGCCATTTGGTGAGGTGTCAAGATCTTAACCGATGCACCCACATGCCGTTGCATTATACTTTCCTCTATCTTTCCTTCCTCAACTTTGAGGTTGGAAGCAGCATGTAGAAGATAAACTTGTGCATTGGTGTTAGCCAAGTCTTCTTTGATTCTATCATACATGGCATTAATAGAAGCTTGAAAAGGCAAAGTATAGAACACGCGACCTTGACAGCGGCGTAACAGGAAGTCGGTTTTTCCAGCTCCAGTCGGTGCGGTAACTAAAGTGTGCTTTTTCTGACTGTCAGCAGGTATCAATGACAATGGATAGAGAGGACTTTTTCTATTGTAGAAAGACAAGTCGGGATTAATGAACAGCTTGTCCAAAGGCATCTCAAATTCAGTCTCCATTGCCGAAGCCATGTGGTCGGATGCCATAAGCAATCCTCTCCATTCAGAACAACCTGCTTTTTGATTGCAGCAATAATCAATGACATATTCATAATTGCTATACGCTTCTTCAAGAGTTATCAGATGCGTCTTCATACCAAGACTTTCTAAAATATCTAAAGCTATGGGACACCATTCTTCAAATCCTTTTGAGTGTTCTTCAAAGCAATCTGTATTATCATCCAAGTCCAAGATGCCAAGTCTTCTGACATCCTTATATATGGATTTGTGATGAGCTATGACCATTTCTATTACCGCGTCTCCATGCTCTTTACATACAAGCGAAAGAAAGAATAAAGATGCAATTTCATGGCGAAACACAAAGCCCGGCTTCTTCCTGTAGGAAGGAGACAACGACTGCTGGAACAACGGGCTTGCTTTTCCTATGTCATGGAGCAATGCACCCTCGATGGCAATCTGCCCATCAAGCCCTGTATGTAAAGCCATGACATGAGCTATACCAGCCACATTTCTCAAGTGCTGATACAAGCAAACGCGTCCATTTAGTTCGCTTTTGGCAAATATTTCCTGATGAATATTCATAGGATGTGTTTTTAATTTAAAGTAGAGACAAACCATTATACTCTATCCACCCATACATAGGCTGATTATTGTTAAAGCGATTATAACCTACCAAGAAAGATTGTTTGGAATCACCAAAACGTAGCTCAAAGCCCGGCAACTGCTTGAACTCGTTTTCCTTCAAATCTAGAATCTTGGCTTCAGGCAATAGTATATCTTCATTTCTACAAACACAGACCTGTTGCATGGATGCGATGATGGCATCTTCTTCATTCTCAAATGCCAAATAGAGCACAGGATGAAGTAAAACAGAACGTTTCAAAATAGAACGATTTCTTATGAAAGTTCTGTTTTTGTATTTCCAACCTCTTGTCTGCGTAACTTCCTGTTGAGAATCCATAGCATCATAATTTAACTTATGTCTGACTATTTTGTGTATTCCTGGACTATTCAAAAGTTCTGGAAACAGCTTTTTCTCTATACCTTCTATGATTGAAGGAGTGAGGAACTGCTGGCTAAAGGTTTCTCCGTCTCTGACCGCAGTCCATGGCTTTATAAAACCAAATTGACCTTTATATGTTACGATGTACATAAGCTTTCTCAATAAATTGCCCCAAATCCAATACCCGTACAGTTGCCGATGCCAACATTCCAAGCGAAAAGTTTCGTCTCAGGTTTCGCTTTGATGATGACCGGACACAGATTGGCTTTGTTCCCGATTTCATGATAGCGTACCAGCTTCAATCTTTTCTTATTGAAGGATGTGTCAAATTGTATGTCCAAAGAGTCATCTTCCAATCCGGCTTTCCTCATTTTAGAAAGAAGCGTCTCCTTTAGATATTGGTTGGCTTCAGCATCGTTGTAATTGAATTGCTTGATGCTACCATCAGCCAATTTCCTCTTGATGAAAATTGGGCTTGCGCAATAAAACAATTCTCGATTGCTTAACTGTGGGTCATCATCTATAGTAATGTCGGAAACTGTTAACCCACAAAACATCTCTGGCTCTTCAAGTATTGTCTTTATGATTTGCTTGACTATTCGCTCATCATAGAAACTGATAAACATAGTCGCACCATTCCGAAACTGCAAAGCATTGTCTATCATTCTTCCTCCGTTTAGCCAAGAGAAAGAATATAGCGAAATTATGTCGTGAATGGAATTGTTGCCTATCCATTTATGAATCGTCCCAACCAGCTTTTGTTGATAATCAAAGGAAACAGGTTTTGTATTAGGAGACGTCTTGACGTGTATCCTCATCGTGTAAGTAATGAATTAGTTTTGTGCAAATATAGTAATTAAATGAATATGTCTTGCTTTTCTAAACGTTGTTTAACAAAAAAATGAATGTGCTATTGATGGCATCATAAATAGACTTCGTTTTTTTTGATTAGTTAATGAAAATATGATATGAAGCAGTTTGAAGAAGCAGTTTGGATGAGGCCTAACTCAAATTTTTTATTTGCTGACTCAAGCTAATTGCGGTTTTTTGGTTATATTTGCACGCCAAAACGAAAACACATGAAGAAAAGTGACATATTGCTTGCCAAGATACGCAACGGCGAGGAGATGACGAGACGAGAGAAAATAAGTCTTATCATCGACTTGAGCATTCCATCGATGCTTGCGCAGATAACCACCGTGATGATGTTCTTCATCGATGCCGCCATGGTGGGACATCTTGGCGCGGCGCAGTCGGCAAGCATAGGTTTGATAGAGACCACTACATGGTTGATGGGGTCCATACTCTCTGCCGTGTCGGTGGGTTTCTCCGTTCAGGTTGCCCACTTCATCGGTGCCAACGACTTCTCCAACGCCAGGCAGGTCTTCCGTCATGCCTTGGTGTGCGGCATCGGTTTCAGCGTGTTCATGGCGCTTGTCGGTGTCTCTGTGGCTTCCCGGCTTCCCTTCTGGCTTGGTGGCAAGGCTGACATCGCGCCCATGTCTTCGGCTTATTTTCTCATCTTCAGTGTCACCCTGCCTGCCGTGCTCGTTTATCACCTCACGGCCGCCATGCTCAAGAGCGCGGGCGAGATGCGTGTGCCAAGCGCGTTGTCTATAATGATGTGCTGCCTCGACGTGATTTTCAATTACCTGTTTATTTATATCCTTGGCTTGGGCGTGACCGGCGCGGCACTCGGCACGATGACCGCGTATATCCTTACCGCGATACCCATGTCGTGGCAGGCAATGTGGAAAAACAAGATTCTCGCCCTCAACCTCGACCATGCCAAGTTCGTGTGGAAATGGAAGTTCGTGAGAAATGCCGCCAAGATAAGTCTGCCAATAGCTGTGCAAAACATCCTCATGGGGTCGGCGCAAGTGGTCTCCACCCTCATCGTCGCGCCATTAGGCAACGCCGCCATAGCCGCCAACTCGTTTGCCATCACTGCCGAGAGCCTTTGCTATATGCCTGGCTACGGTGTTGGCGATGCCGCTTCCACGCTCATTGGCCAAACCTATGGTGCTGGTCGTCGCCGTTTGTGCTACAACTTCGCCCATCTCACCATCGGCACAGGCATGATTGTGATGGCCTTCATGGGAATGGTGATGTTTGTCTTCGCGCCCGAGATGATTGGTTTCCTCTCGCCTGTGGATGAAATCAGACGACTTGGCACGGAAGTCCTGCGCATAGAGGCCTTTGCGGAGCCTTTCTTCGCCGCGGCAATAGTCAGCTATTCCGTTTGCGTGGCCGCTGGCGACACCTTGAAGCCCGCCGCCATGAGCCTGTTCTCCATGTGGTGTGTGCGTCTCACGTTGGCTTGGTGGCTGTCTCAAAGCCTTGGTTTGCGAGGCGTATGGATTGCCATGGCCACGGAGCTCACCTTCCGCGGTTCCATCTTCCTCTTGCGAATATGGAAAGGTCGGTGGAACAACCTTAAAGCAGTGGCGTGAGTCATTAGCCCCTTCCTATCATCTATTTGTTCCGCACGTCCATCTCGCCGTTTTTCATCCCTGCCGTGCTTGTAAGCTCCATGAGCTTGTCGTATTGCCTGCTTTGTCACTTAACTCGTTATTCAAACATAAAGTTTTTTAGCATTTTTTCATCCCCCAAGTGAACAACGAGTGCATATTTTCCATATCTTTGCAATATCTACATTAAAACCAAGGCTACGACATACATTCACATGAACCTATACATACTTAAAAACTTAAACTATGATGGTACAACAACAACGATCCTCAGCGGCATGTTGGCTATTCGCCTTGCTGCTCATGGCTTTGTTTTCCACGACCGCTTTCGCCCAAACCGGCAAGATTTCGGGCACGGTGGTCGATGCTGACAACCAGCCTATCATTGGAGCCTCCGTCATCGCGGTAGGCACCCACACGGGTACTGTTACCGACCTCAATGGTCATTTCTCCCTCGATGCCCAAAAGGGAGCCACCCTGCAAATCTCCTACGTTGGTTTTAAGACCGTCACCGTGAAGGGCAGCGCCAAGACCCACGTGGTGATGCAAGAGGAAAACAACACCCTCAACGAAGTGGTGGCCATTGGCTATGGCTCGGTCAAGAGAAAAGACGTGACGACGGCTGTCTCCACGGTGTCTGCCGAAGACCTTAGCACTCGCCCCATTGTCTCTGCCGTGCAGGGCATGCAAGGCAAGGCCGCCGGCTTGCAGATTTCGCAGGCGAGCGGCACCCCTGGGGCCACGCCCACCATACGCGTGCGCGGCACCACGTCGCTCAACGGAAGCAACAACCCCCTCTTCGTGGTCGATGGCGTGCCCATGACCGACATCTCTTTCCTTGAGGCCAACGACATCGACAACATGCAGGTGCTGAAAGACGCTTCCTCGGCTGCCATCTACGGCTCTCGTGCCGCAAACGGCGTGATAATCATCAATACCAAGAAAGGTCGCAACGGCGTGGCAAAGATAGAGCTCAACGCCCACTACGCTTTCAACACGGTGCGCGACAACCAGAAGTCGCTCAATGCCGCTCAATACAAGGAACTGATGGACGAGATTGGCCTCATCAAGCTGCCCGACGGTCTCACCGACCAAACCAACTGGAAAGACGAGGTCTACCGCACTGGAGGCGTGCAAGACTACCAATTGCAAGTGACCAACGGCAACGACCGCCTTCGCTATATCATCTCCGGTGGCTACACTGGTGAGACGGGTGTCATCGTGACCTCAAGTTTCCGCCGCTACAACATGCGCGCCGCCATAGACAACGACATCAAGCCTTGGCTCAACCTCAGCACCAATATCTACTATTCCGACTACGCCTCAAAGGGCACTGGCATCATCAGCGGCACTGGCGCCAACCGTGGCGGCGTGGTGCCGGCAATCGTGGCCACGCCTACCTACGCGCCGATATGGGATCCAGAGAATCCGGGACAATACTACACCACGTTTTATGGTGCCAACATCGACTCTCCCCTTGAGAGCTTGGCCCGCACCAAAAACAACAAGAGCCAAAACAGCCGCATCCTCGCCACGGGCAAGGCCACGGTCAAGTTTACCAAGGAGCTGAACTGGACAACGAGCTTCACCCTCGACCGCACGCAGACCAACAATTTCAACTTCCTCGACCCTCTGTCAACCCACGATGGCCGCGACACCAAGGGCGAGGGCGACGACAATCGCTATACCGACCAAGTGCTCGTTTGGGACAACGTGGTCAACTGGAAGCACCAGTTTGGCAAGCACTCTCTCGATGCCATGGCAGGCTCGTCGTGGACCAAGAGCGATTGGAAGCACAGCTACATCGTGGGCTATGATTATGCCGACGACAAGATTCAAACGCTCAACGGCGCCAACCGCATCTCGTGGACTGGTACGGGCACGGAGCAATCGCAGTGGGCTATAATGTCTTATTTCGCCCGACTGCAATACAACTGGAACGATACCTATATGTTCACCGCCAATATGCGTGCCGACGGCAGCTCCAAACTTGCACCCGGGCATAGATGGGGTTATTTCCCGTCGTTTTCAGCCGCATGGCGCGTCTCCAACGAGAAGTTCATGCGCAACGTCTCTTGGATCAACGACCTCAAGATTCGTGGCGGCTGGGGCGAGACCGGCAACCAAAGCGGCCTCGGCGACTACGCCTATCTCGCTAAATACAGCATCAACCGCGTGCAGTGGTTTGGCGAGGGGCATGACCAAAACGCCGTGCCTACACGCACGCAGAACTCGCTGAGCAACCCTGAGCTCACATGGGAGTCCACGCACCAGCTCGACATTGGCTTCGACCTCACCATGCTCAACAACCGCCTCACCATCTATGCCGACTACTACTACAAGCGAACCAAGAACATGCTCATGAGCCTCGTGTTGCCAGCGGGCTCGGCGGCGGCTCGCAACCTGTCATACAATGGTGGAGAGATGGAAAACAAGGGCTTCGAGTTCACCATTAGCTCCAAGAACCTCACGGGCGCGTTCAAGTGGAACACCGACTTCAACATCTCCTTCAACCGCAACAAGCTCAAGAGCCTCAAGTTCGTGCCCATCCAGTGGGCAGCTGGCACCTCAGAGGTGGTGGCGGAGTATGTGGTTCGCAACGTCCCGGGCCGTCCGCTCGGCAGCTTCTATGGCTATGTGGCAGAAGGCGTTGACCCGGAGACTGGCGACATGATTTACAAGGATGTCAACGAGGACGGCATCATCTCCGCCTCGGACCGCACCTATATTGGCGACCCCAACCCCGACTTCGTGTATGGCCTCACCAACAGCTTCTCCTTCAAGGGCTTTGACCTCAGCATCCTCATCCAGGGCACCTATGGCAACGATGTCTACAACGTGTCGCGCATGGAGACCGAAGGCATGTATGATGGCCGCAACCAGTCCACGCGGGTGCTCCGCCGCTGGCAAATCCCAGGTCAGGTTACCGACGTGCCTCGCGTCAACTGGAACATCAAAAACTCCAGCTACTTCGTCGAGGACGGCAGCTACCTCCGCGTGAAAGACATCTCCCTTTCCTACAATGTGCCTTTGCGTCTCATCAGCCGCATTGGCCTGACCAAGCTCCAACCCTATGTCTCGGCCACCAACCTCATCACGCTGACCAAGTATAAAGGTCGCGACCCTGAGGTCAACCAATATGGCAACAGCGGTGCCGTGCAGGGGCTCGACTGGGGAACGTATCCATCAAGCCGCTCCTTCGTCGTGGGCGTGAAAGTGGAATTCTGAATCTCAACCTTTAATCAGCAAAAACCATGAAAGCTAAACATATCTTTATATTCGCCACGCTGCTGACGGCCTTGTCGGGATGCTCCCTCGACTACGAGCCCATCTCCACGCCGTCGGAAATCACGGAAGGCGTGCAAACAGACACTACCAAGGCCGTGCTCGCCACTCGCGATGCCGCCATATCGCAACGCAAGGCCATCTATGAGCTGATGCGCAACCGCCAGGAGCACATGCATCTCGACTTGGTGCTTCTCGGCGACTGCCACTCCGACAATGCCTATGTGGGCACGGTGGGTGCCGAGGTCGTGCCTTACGAGACCAACTCCATCGACGCCAGCAACCCCGACATGAAGCGCGACTGGGACAGGTATCTTGAGGACATAGCCAAGTCGAACGTGCTCATCAATGGCGTGGACCAACTCATCAAGGAAGGCAAGGTGACCGAGGCCGAGGGGCGCCAGTGGATAGCCGAGGGCAAGATCTTCCGCGCGCTCGACATGTTTCGCATGACGCGCATTTGGGGCTCGCTGCCCATGGTGACATCCATCCCGAAGACCATCACCTCTGAGAACATCGATTCCGTTTATTCTTCCTACTTCCCGCCAAGGGCCACCACGGAGGAGTGTTACAAGCAGATAGTCAGTGACCTCACTTATGCCGAGCAATACGCGCCCGACTTCAACGACGCCGACCGCACGCTGTTCACCAAGACCGTGGCGCAGGCCCTGCTTTGCAAGGTCTATGCCGAGAAGACCATGCAAGACTACGACAAGGTCATCAGCTATGCCGAGAAGGTACGCTCCGCGGCGGGTCTCAAGTTGGAGCCCGACTTCGCCACCCTGTGGGGATGGGATGCCGACAAGAAGGACTGCGTGAAGCGAAACACCTCTGAGGGCATTCTCGAAGTGCACTGGCTCCAAGGCGCTGGCAACTGGGAGTCGTGGATGTTTGGCCGCTGCCTGGAAAACTGGGATCAATCGTTCTCTTGGGCGAAGTGGGCCACGCCGTCGCGCGACCTCATCAAGGCGTTCGACGACGAGGGCGACGTGGTGCGTCGCGACCAGACCATTGTCTATTACGAGTGTGGCTGGTCAAACTATTATCCTGCCGACCACTACCCGTTCATGTACAAGTGCCGCTCTGGTTACAACAACGAGTATGTCATTCGCCTTGCCGACATCATCCTCCTTGAGGCTGAGGCTTACGCCTACAAGGGTGACCTGGCGAAGAGCGCGCAGCTCGTCAACATGATTCGCGAGCGCGCCAAGCTCAAAGACCTTGACGCGTCGAAGACGGGCAGCAAGGAGGCCATGATAGACGCCGTGCTCCATGAGCGCCGCCTCGAACTCGCCCTTGAGGGCCAACGATGGTTCGACCTCGTGCGCAATGGCAAGGTAGAGAGCGTGATGAACGACCTCAACGCCCGCGACTCTGGCAGGTTGCCACTGGCGAAGGCTTACAATGCCAATTCTTACCTCTTGCCGCTTCCGCAAACGGCTCTCGACGAAAACGAGAACTTGACGCAGAACCCGGGTTATTAACATTCAGCCAACGCAACAACGATAATGAAAAGAAAATATATGATAATACACACATTAGCCTCGGCCTTGGCAATGGTGCTCATGGCCTGTGGCAGCTCTTCCGACAATGGTGGCGGCGAGGCGCCTGTGACACCCGTTGACCCGCCCATAAGCAAGCAACTCGCCACGGTGCTGACCACCAGTGCCAACAAGACCTATGACCTCACGTCCTCGCAAGCCAACATCACGAAAGGCTCCACCATGGCTGCCACGGTCCTCCAGCTCGATGCCACGAAGACCTATCAGACGATGGACGGGTTCGGCTTCGCGCTCACTTATTCCACCTGCTACAACCTGCTGAAGATGAGCGCCGCCGACCGTGCCGCGTTTCTCAAGAAGACCTATGGCACCACTGATGGCTATGGGGTGAGCTACGCGCGCATATCCCTGGGCTGCAACGACTTCTCAAGCACGGAATACTCGCTTTGCGATGAGAAGGGACCAGACGGCGACCTCTTGCGCCACTTCGCCTTGCAAGGCGATGAGACCAATTATGTCATACCCGTTATCAAGGAGATTCTCGCCATAAACCCCAACTTGAAGATTATCGCCTCGCCTTGGACTTGCCCCAAGTGGATGAAGGTGGGCGACATCACCACCAAGAAGGCTCACGACGCTTGGACCGATGGCCATCTCAACCCCGACTACTACGACACCTATGCCGACTATTTCGTGCGCTTTGTCAAGGCCATGCAGGCTGAGGGCATCAGCATTTATGCCGTGACCCCACAAAACGAGCCGCTCAACCATGCCAACTGCGCCTCGCTCTACATGCCTTGGGAAGAGGAGGCTCCATTCGTGAAGGCTTTGGCGGCAGCGTTCCGCAAGAACAGCCTCAAGACGAAGATATATGTCTTCGACCACAACTACAACTACGACAACGTGCCAGACCAGCAAGACTATCCCATAAAGGTATACAACGCCTTGGGCAACAGTTTCGAGGGCTCGGAGCTCGTGGTCGGCGCGGCCTATCACGACTACGGCGGCAGCAACACGGAGCTTGACGACATCCACAAGCAGGCACCCGACAAGGAGCTTATCTTCTCGGAGAGTTCCATCGGCGTGTGGAACGATGGCCACGACCTCTCCAAGAGGCTCATGGCCGACATGAAAAACATCATGCTCGGCACCGTGAACCGCCACTGCAAGGCCGTGCTCGTGTGGAACCTCATGCTCGACGACAAGCGTGGGCCCAACCTCGACGGCGGTTGCCAGACGTGCTATGGCGCGGTGGACATCAGCAACAACTACACCACCATCTCGCGCAACTCTCATTATTACGTCATCACCGAGGCTTCCGCGGCGGTGGCGACCGGAGCCAAGCGCATAGGCACCAGCAGGGATCCCAAGTTGGCGGGCGTGTCTCACGCCGAGTTCTTGAACCCAGATGGCACCTACGCCGTGGTGCTCCTCAATGAGGGCGCGCAAGAGCAAACGCTGACCGTCAGCGATGGTGAACAATATTTCAAGCTCACGATTCCCGCGTCGAGCGTGGTGTCGTGCAAATGGAAAAAACAATAATCAACACAACCGACCATGAAAACACTAAGGATATTCGGCATGGCACTGCTGGCCATTGTTGGCCTCTCTGCCTGCAACAACGATGACGACCCGTTGCCACGTGGCGACGGCAACCCTACAATCACCATAAAAGACGTTCCCTCGGAAGCCTGCTTTGGCGACAGCCTCACGTTCACCGTCAGCTGTGCCGACGAGGGTGGGGTGCCCCTGTCCACCCTGAAAGGCTTTCTCTATTTCGACGACGAGGTAGTGGGGCAGACCACGCTTCGCACCAAGACCGACGGTGAATACACGGGCAAGATATACGTGCCCTTCCTCAAGGACATCCCCAACGGCGATGCCAAACTGAAGCTCACGCTGCAAAACACCCATTTCACCACCACCGAGCAAGAGGTCAACATCGCCGTGTCGAGACCAAAATACGACTACATCAACCTTGTCGTTGGCGACAACACCTACAAGATGACACCCGACGCTGCCAACCCCTACCTCTTCTCCGCTACCGTTCACTCGCAGACCAACCTCCTGTCCGGCTACATCTCAGCGCCTGCCCAGGGGGAGCATGGCAACGTCATCACCTTCGGCGAGGGCAACGACGGCTGCACCCAAGGCGTGACGACGCCGCTCTCGTTTGTCAGCACGACGATTGGCGACATCAAGGTGACGTTCAACACCCTCACCTATGAGTA
>DAIOUH010000047.1:0-8049 GCA_036751585.1 Prevotella sp.
CTTGAATCGCGACGCCTCTACGCTTGAATCGCGACACCATTACGCCGTAAAGCCGAATGCTTCTTTTCCAGCTTGCTTTTGCCTTACGATAAGGCAGAATCAAAATGACAATAGTAAGCAACTTATGTGTTAATATATTGCCTTACATTCAATTTAATGTTAATTATAGCAAATATACGACAAATCATTAACATAACAGTGTTAAGCAATTAAGTTAATTGCATATCTTTGCGATATGAAAAAGAAGACGATATGGACCATAGCGGTCATTATGGGAATGTCTTTCATCTTGCTGCTGTTGTTGCAGCTCACGTATATGCGTGAGATGGCAAACATGAAGAAGGAGCAGTTTGATGAAAGCGTGAACCGCGCCCTTTATCAAGCCTCACGAAACCTTGAGCTGAATGAGACTTTAAGGTACTTGGAGAAAGATGCCAGGGAGGCAGAGAAAAAGGAGAAAGGCCGGGGAGACAACCAAGACTCGCTGTCTCACCAGTCCACGTCGGGCTTCCGCGCTTCCAATTATGTCACCTTCCGCATGAAGATGAAGATGGACAACCCCGTGAAGATGCCCAAAGCCATGATTCTGATAAATGACCAGAACTCAAACAATGCCGCGAGTCGTTCGTTGCAAGAGATAGTGAAAAACAGGTATGTCTATCAGAAGGCATTGGTAGACGAGGTGGTGATGAACATGCTCTATTCCTCCTCTGACAAGCCATTGAAAGAGCGCGTCAACTTCAAGATTCTCGACCAGGACATCAAGGCAGAGCTCATAAACAACGGCGTAAACATACCCTATCACTTCACCGTGACAACCCAAGACGGACGAGAGGTATACCGTTGCCCGGACTACAGCGACGAGGGCTCGGAGTTCACTTACACACAAGTGCTTTTCCGCAACGAACCTTCATCCAAGATGGGCGTGGTAAGGGTTCACTTCCCTGACATCAACAGCTACATCTTCTCGAGCATCAAGTTCATGATACCCAGCGTGTTTTTCACGCTCATACTTCTCGTGACATTCATCATCACGCTCGTGATAGTGTTCCGCCAGAAGCGATACAACGAGATCAAAAACGATTTCGTGAACAACATGACACACGAGCTCAAGACCCCTATCGCCAGCATATCGCTTGCCACGCAAATGCTCAACGACGACAGCGTGACGAAGAGCGAGAAGATGAGAAAACACCTGGTAGGTGTCATCACCGACGAGACGAAGCGTCTGCGCTTCCTCGTGGAGAAGGTGCTGCAGATGTCTATGTTCGACAGGAAGAAGTCATCGTTTAAGAAGAAGCACCTCGACCTCAACGAGATGGTGGAGTCTATCGCAAACAGCTTCTCCTTGCGCGTGGAGCATACGGGTGGTAAGATCAACGTGGACATTGGCGCCGTGGACTCAGACATATACGTGGACGAAGTCAACTTCCAAAACGTGATATTCAACCTCATGGACAATGCCGTGAAATATCGCAAGACCGATGAGCCAGTGGACATTTACTTGAAGACATGGAACGATGACAAATGGCTCTACCTGTCGGTTCACGACACTGGCAAGGGTATAAAGAAAGAGGACCTGAAGAAAATATTTGAGAAGTTCTATCGAGTAGGAACGGGCAACGTTCACGATGTCAAGGGATTCGGACTCGGTCTTGCCTATGTCAAGAAAGTAGTTGACTTGCACGATGGAGAGATAAAAGTGGACAGCGAGTACGGCAAGGGTTCGACATTCACCATAAAGTTGCCAGTGATTCACGATGAGGACTGAACAATGGATACGAAATAATATTGGCTTAACAATTAAAACGGAATAATAACATTAAAACAGAAAATACTATGGAAGACAAGACAAAGATTCTGCTTTGCGAGGACGACGAGAACCTCGGAACATTGCTGTGCGAATATCTCATTGCCAAGGGTTACGACGCAGTGCTCTGCCCCGATGGCGAAGTTGGCTTCCGCGAGTTTCAGAAGGACAAATACGACATTTGCATTCTCGACGTGATGATGCCAAAGAAGGATGGTTTCACGTTGGCTGGCGAGATTCGCCAAATCAACTCCCAGGTGCCAATCATCTTCCTCACGGCTCGCGTGCAGAAAGAGGACGTGCTGGAAGGCTTCGACAAGGGAGCCGACGATTACATCACCAAGCCTTTCTCGATGGAGGAGCTGGTAAAGCGCGTCGAGGCCATTCTGCGCCGTGTGAAAGGCAAGAAGAACCGCGAGAGCACCAAGTACAAGATTGGCAAATACATGTTCGACACCCAGAAGCAGTTGCTCACCATCGGCACAAAGCAAACAAAGCTCACGACAAAGGAAAACGAGCTACTGTCATTGCTCTGCTCACACGCCAACGAGATCCTGAAGCGCAACGACGCGCTGCGCACCATCTGGATTGACGACAACTACTTCAACGCGCGCTCAATGGACGTGTACATCA
This sequence comes from Prevotella sp., assembly GCA_036751585.1. GTDB lineage: Bacteria > Bacteroidota > Bacteroidia > Bacteroidales > Bacteroidaceae > Prevotella. The sequence goes on from DAIOUH010000047.1 coordinate 2,444, forward strand.
CCAAACTGCGCAAGCACCTCAAGGACGACGACCAGGTTGAGATCATCAACATCCATGGTCAAGGCTACAAGCTCATTATCCCTGACGAGGAATAACCACCTTTTTTGTTCGCTCCACATATTATATAATATGTGTGGGGCGACATTGCCCTACCGACAGGGCATACCCATGATTAAAGTATTTAAAAAGAGTGAAGCCTGCTCCCAATGGGAACAGGCTTCTATGTTTGTTTGGAATAAGTTTTGAATTTTATCTTAACGACTTATTAACGTTAAGCGTCAGCTATCTTTGTCTTAGCTGCGTAAGCCTCAGGGCTGAGTACGGAAACCGTGCTCTTGTCACGGGCACCTCTGTGGAAGTAAACCACACCGTCGGTCAAGGCATACAAAGTATCGTCCTTGCCCTGTGCCACATTCTCGCCTGGGAAGTGCTTGTTGCCACGCTGGCGAACAATGATGTTGCCGGCAACAATCTTCTGGCCACCCCAAATCTTAACACCTAAACGCTTTGCTGCTGATTCACGACCGTTACGGGAACTGGTCTGACCTTTCTTGTGAGCCATCTTGTTTTACCTCCTGTTTTAAGCGTTAACTGATTTAACTTCTACCTCTGTGAAGTGAGTGCGATGACCATTCTTCACACGGTAATCTTTACGGCGTTTCATCTTGAACACCACTACCTTGTCGCCCTTTACGAGTGGGTTAACCACCTCAGCGACAACCTTGGCGCCTTCCACTGTAGGCGCACCGACCTTCACGGCACCGTCGTTGTCGACGAGCAGCACACGGTCAAACTCAACAGTCTTGCCGGCCTCAACATCCTTGATGTGATTGACAAAAAGCTTTTTGCCTGCCTCTGCCTTGAACTGTTGACCGTTAATCTCTACGATTGCGTACATTTTATTTGTTATAAACGGTTTTCTCCGCAAGGCGGACGACTTAAAAAGTGTCGCCACTTGTTTTTAGCCTCCACGGACTCAAATTCGGTGCAAAGGTACATATTTTGCGCGATATGGCAATGTTTTGTCCCATGATTTTTTCTTCTATTTCGTAATTTTATTAATTTTGCACACTGCTTACGAAATGAAGATAAGAAAGTCATAATAAAATGGAAATAGACAAGGAAAAAAACAAGGAAGAGTTTGAGAACCTGTTGCGCTCGACGAAACGCGAGGGCATCGACTACGTGATTGAGGATCTTGAGAAGGGCGGTTTCTTCGAGGCTCCGGCATCGGCTGGTCACCACCTCAACGTCGAGGGCGGCCTGTGCCAGCACAGTCTCAACACCTGCAAGGCTGGCTTGATGATATACGAGGGATTGAAAACTATCGACGCGGCATCGGCTGGCGAGGTGAAGAAAGAGAGTGTTATCATCGCCACCTTGCTACACGATGTCTGCAAGACAGACATATACAAGAAAACGATAAAGAAGCACAAGAATAAACTCGGGCAATGGGAGGAAGCCGAGGGCTACAACGTCAGCTACAAGGACTTCCCCATGGGACATGGCGAGAAGTCGGTGATGATGCTCCTGCTCAGTGGCCTTGACCTGCACGACGACGAGATGCTCGCCATAAGATGGCACATGGGCGCATTTGGTCTCAACATGAACTCGTATGAGGACGAGCGTTGCTATGACACGGCGAGGCAGGAATACCCCTTGTGCTGCATTGTGCAATGCGCCGACTCCATGGCTGCCGCCATACTTGAGGTGACACCAGAAGACCGCGAGTCTCTATAAGCCTCACGACGCGCCTCCACCGAGCAAAAACATGAAGCTTATGAGCAACAACACACCGCACCCCACCCCACTTGTGAGCCTTTTGCCGCTCGCCGTACTTATAACTCTCATCGTGCTCGTGGTGCGACTGTTTCCCGACGACGCGCTCAACGGAGCCTCGCAGGTGGCGTTGATGATAGCGTCGACGGTGTGCGTGGCACTGTCGATGATTGTATACAAGACAAGGTGGGCCGTGTTTGAGGACATGATAAAGAAAACCGTCGGCGACTCCGGCGTGTCCATCCTCATCTTGCTGCTCATCGGCATGATGTCGGCCACGTGGATGGTGAGCGGTGTCGTGCCCACGATGATTTACTACGGCGTGCAGTTCATGTCGCCCATGTTCTTCCTGCCGTGCGCCTGCGTCATAGCCTCTGTAATATCCGTCGTGACAGGCACGTCGTGGACTACCATCGCCACGATAGGCATCGCCCTAATGGGCATTGGCGACGCCCTCGGAATTCCGCGGCCATATACGGCCGGAGCGATAATATCCGGAGCCTACTTTGGCGACAAGATGTCGCCCATGAGCGACACCACGGTGCTCGCCTCATCAATGGCTGGCGCCGACCTATTCAGCCACATTAGATACATGCTCTACACCACCGTGCCAAGCATCTGTGTCTCACTGGTGCTCTATCTCGTCATCGGGTTGTTTTATAACGGCACGGAAGTGGAAATAAGCCAATATCTCATCGGACTCAACAGAGGTTTCGACATCTCGCTTTGGACAATGCTCATACCTGTTTTCACTGGTTTTCTTATCTACAAGAAGATGCCGTCGCTCATAACACTTCTGCTCTCATCGCTCGCGGCGTGCGTGTGCGCCGTCATACTACAACCACAAGTGCTGATGCATATTGCCGGTGAACAGTCTATCAATGCTCGCAGCATGTTTGAGGGGCTGATGCTAACGTGCTACTCACATACCAACGTCGACACCGGTTTCAAGGCTATAAACTCGCTTGTTGCCACACGAGGAATGGTCGGTATGCTCAGCACGGTGTGGCTCATACTATGCGCCATGTGCTTCGGTTCGTGCATGGTGGCGAGCGGTATGCTCAAAAGCATTACCCACATGCTGCTCAAGAGCATTCGCAGCACGGTGTCGCTCGTGTGCTCTACGGTGTTGTCAGGCGTGCTTCTTAACCTCGTGATGGGCGATCAGTTCCTGTCCATAATCATGAACGTGTCCATCTATCGCGATGAGTATGCCGAACGAGGCTACCGACCCGAACTTCTCAGCCGTTCCACAGAGGACTCCGCCACTGTCACCTCAGTGCTCGTGCCATGGACGGCGTGCGGAATGACGCAGAGCACGGTGCTCGGCATACCGACACTTGTCTATCTGCCATTTTGCTTCTTCAACATCATCAGTCCGCTGATGAGCTGCCTTGTCGCCATATTGGGCTTTGTGCCAGAACCAAAAAATGCCAAACGCTGAAAAGAGCGTTTGGCATTCTCATTGTCCGTTATAAGGCACCTGTTATTTTATCATTCACTCAAGTCTGTCGTGAGCCTACTCATTGAAATTGAGAGTTGGCGCTTTCTCGGCACCGGCAGCAGCCTCAAACTTCTCCATCTTGTCGAAGCCGAACATTCCCGCGAATATGACATTGGGGAAACGGCGCACCGACTGATTGTAGTCTTGCACGGCGGCATTGTATTGCTGGCGCGCCTCATTGATTCGGTTTTCAGTACCCTCCAACTGTATTTGCAAGCTGTGGAAGTTCTCGTTGGCCTTGAGCTCGGGGTAACGCTCAGCCACGACCATGAGCTTGCCAAGGGCATTAGACAGTTCGCCTTGCGCAGCCTCAAACTGCTTCAACTTCTCCGCGGACAGGCTGCTGGCATCAAGCTTGATTTGGCCAACAGAAGCACGCGCCTTGGTGACCGCCTCAAAGGTTTCCTTCTCGTGCTTGGCATAAGCCTGAACGGTCTTGGCAAGGTTAGGGATGAGGTCGGCGCGCCGCTGATAGGTTGCCTGCACGTCAGCCAAGGCTGTTGTTGCTGCCTCTTGCTTGTCCACCATGCCGTTGTATGCGCTGCAACCGCCAAAGCAAATAAGCACAACGACAACAGCGATGATTATTAATATCACATTAGTCTTCTTCATAATTATTTTTTATTATTGATTTATCTAATATTATTTAGCTAATAAGCCTGTCCAGCAAAGGCAAACCAGTTGGAGCTACCATCCCCCACCGGCTCCTCCGCCGCCGAAGCTGCCTCCGCCGAAGCTGCCTCCGCCACTGAAACCACCACCGCTGGAGGATGTCCAGCCGCCTCCACCACCAAGGAAAAATGGTGGAAACCAATCGTTGTCGTCTCGCCGACGTCGCTTTTTCGTCGTTGGCTTTCGCAGACCTAATCTTTCAAGCACATACAACACCAAAAGGTAGACAGGGCGGGCGAAGCAAAAAAGGAGCACGAGAATAACCACCAATATAGAACCATTGTCATCACCATAGTCATCATCGTCTATCACTACCTTGCCAGTCTTGAACTTACCGTACAAGGTCCTCACCGTAGATAGTAAAGCCCTGTCTACATCGTTGACTTTCATGTTTTTCACTATGCACTCACGGGCAATGTCGTCACATTCCACGTCGGTTAGGTCGCCCTCAAGGCCCTTGCCTGGAGCAATGAAATACTTACGATCGTTCACGGCAATGACCACGACAAGTCCGCGACGGGTCTTCTTGTCGCCAACGCCATATTTGTTGCCAACATCCTCAGCCATGCGAAAGCAATCGGCGTTCTTCACGTTGTTGACAATAATAAACACCGTCTGTATGCCACACTCCTCGTCGAGACGTTTCAAACATACGTCCGCAGAGTCAAGGTCAGCGGGACTGATAAGGTTGTCTGGGTCACACACATAGCGATTGCGATTTTGGAGATGCACCATCGGTATGTTGTCGGCAGACCACGTAGTCGCTCTTGCACTTACGGCGGCGCATACAACCACCATAAGCAGCAACATCCTGGAAATGGTATTACGCCACACCATTGCTGGCATCATTTTATCACTATCATTTTAATGATGCGCACATCTTTGACAGGACGGTCACGCTCGTCAGTCGCCACGGCATCAATGTCGCCAACCACCGACAGGCCCTTCACCACCTCGCCAAAGACAGTGTACTGCCCATCAAGCCATGGCGTGCCACCGTGCGACCAATAATAATCGCACATCTCTGGAGGAAATTTCACGGCACCATGCGTGGTTGAGTCGAGCTTTGCCTGAAATTTAGCCATGCCCTTAGGTCCATACGGGAATCCCCAAACTATGTAGAACTGCGATGCCGACGACTCACGCTTTGGGTTCTCGGCATCTCCCTCACGAGCCGCGCCCAGGGCACCACGCTTGTGAAAATACTTGGGAAAATGAATCTCGGCAGGCAACGTCCAGTCGGGCGAATAGCCACCAACTTCCGCCCCCGGAGCGGCATGGCGTGTGGTGGAGTCTCCGGTCTGAATCATGAAATCGGAGATGACGCGATGCCACAAGTTGCCGTCGTAATAACCCTCACGAGCCAAGCGGAGAAAATTGTCGCGATGACGTGGAGTCTCATTGTAGAGTTCCACAGTGATGTCGCCCATCGAAGTCTTTATTAGCACTTGATGTCGAACCGCTGAGGAATTAGTCTTGACCACGAGGGAATCCACTGGTGTGGCAAAAGACATTTGGCAAAACATCGCCAATAGACATAGTATATACTTTTTCATCATACTTCCTTTCTTGATTCTTTTCATTGCAGGTCAAAATTACGAATTAATATTAATAACATTGCTCTTTTTATTCCCAAAAGTAGTTAAATTAT
>DAIOUH010000047.1:8059-16617 GCA_036751585.1 Prevotella sp.
ATTCACTACTTTTGCAACATATTTAAGCATTAATAAAGATATAAAAAGCAAGACATAAAATGAACAAGAAGGTTCTTATCCCATTGGTTATTGTCATCATCCTTCTGTTGGGTGGTATCGGAACACTTTATTACAACCTGCATAAACAGCGCACGGAAAACGCTGAGATGGAGCAACTTGCCGCACTCGACAAGAAAGAGATGGAAAACGAGTATCAGCAGTTTGCCAATCAATATAGCGAGATGAAGACGCAAATCAACAACGACTCCATCGTAAAGCAGCTCACTGCCGAACAAGAAAAGACGCAAAGGCTGCTCGCCGAATTGCGCAACACCAAGAGCACAGACGCTCGCGAGATAGCCCGCTTGAAAAGGGAGCTTGCCACTGTCAGGGCGGTGCTTAGGAGCTATGTCATACAAATTGACTCGTTGAACCGTGCCAACCAGAATCTAACTGCTGAGAATAATCGCATACGCGGACAGTACGCCGAAGCTAACAGGCAGATTGAGGGCTTGAGCACAGAAAAGGCATCGCTTTCTGAGAAAGTGGCAATAGCAGCCCAACTTGACGCCACAGGCATACAGATGACAGCCCTCAACAAGCGAGGCAAAGGCACCGACAAGCTGAAGAAGGCAAAGAAGTTCTTGGTGAGCTTTACCATCGCGCGAAATGTAACAGCGCAAAGTGGCATGAAGACCGTGTATGTCAGGGTTACTACACCGACGGGAGCCTTGCTCGGAGGCGCGGGAAGTTTTGCATACGAGAATCGCTCGCTTTCTTGCTCAGCAAAACGCTCGGTTGAATACAATGGCAAGGAGACACCAATGAGCATCTACCTTGACATTGACCAGACGCTTGAGGGTGGCACATTCAACGTAAGCATCTTTGCCGATGGCAACATGATTGGCAGTCGCAGCTTCTCGTTTGATTAACTCCGAGCGCGCATCGCCAACTTATCATTGCACTAATGTCATAGTTATAGAATATATATGAGCAAACTTAAGATAGCATTTATTCTCTTTTGTTGTTCAAGTTGCTTCTCTGTTACGATGGCGCAAAACACGCTTACGCTCGACAGTTGCCGTGCGCTCGCGCTGAGAAACAACAAGCAGTTGCAGGTGGCTCGCGTCAATAAGGAGATGACTGTGTATGCCAAGAAATCTGCGCGCACTCAATATCTTCCAAAAGTGGATGCCGTGGCAGGATACTCTTACTTCAGCCACGAGATAAACTTGTTGAGTAAGACCCAGAAAAACGAGCTCAACAATATCGGTTCCACAGGCGTTGGCAAACTTAACGGTGATTTGAGTTCCAGCATTGGAAACCAATTGCAGGAATTGGTAAGCAAAGGCACAATAACTCCCGACCAGGCTCAGCAAGTTGGCAACGTAATGCAGCAATTTGCCAATGGTCCATTGTCGCAATATGCCGCAGGATTGGGCAACACCATAGGCCAGAAGCTGGTGGATGCCCTCCACACCGACACCCACAACCTTTTCGCTGGCTCAATATTCGTGCGTCAACCCATTTTCATGGGAGGAGCCATCAGTGCCGCAAACCGCATGGCTGACATAGCCGAGGCTATGGCTGACGACAACATTAGCTTGAAAAACCAGTCCACTTTGTATAATATAGACCAAGCATACTGGCTTGTCGTCTCCCTTCGCCAGAAACAAAAGTTGGCATATAGCTTCCGTGACCTTGTGAAGAAGCTCGACAACGACGTGAGCAAGATGATAAAGCAAGGAGTGGCAACAAAGGCTGACGGACTGAAAGTGAAGGTGCGTGTCAACGAGGCTGATATGCAAATCACCCAAGTGGAAGATGGTCTCGCGTTGTCAAAGATGCTTCTTTGCCAACTTTGCGGATTGCCGATGAACGACAATATCACGCTCGCCGACGAGAACAAGGATCAAATAGACACCGACTCCGCAGTGTCGGCAGAAGGCTATAAGCCAGACGCTGACATAAGCAGTCGTCCGGAAGTGAGGCTTCTCCAGAAGTCCATAGACCTTAGCGAGGAAAACATGAAACTGGTGCGTGCAGCTCGCTTGCCTCACATTGCTTTCACTGGCGGCTATTCCATAAGCAACCCTAATGTTTTCAACGGCTTCCAAAAAAACTTTTCGGGCGTGTGGAATGTCGGCATAGCGGTACAGATGAATGTTTGGGACTGGAACGACAACCAGTATAAGATACGCGCCGCAAAGTCTGCTACAAGCATGGCACGGCTCGAACTCGCCGACACTCAGGAGAAGATAAACCTTCAAGTGACGCAAAACAGGTTCAAGGTCAAGGAAGCCCGCAAGAAGCTCGCCATGGCTGAGAAAAACATAGCCAGCGCCGAAGAGAACCTTCGTTGTGCGCAAGTGGGCTTCAGGGAAGGTGTCATGGGGTCAACCGATGTGCTTACGGCACAAACCGCATGGCAACAGGCTCAAAGCCAAAAGATTGACGCGCAGGTCGAGGTCAAGCTCGCACAAGTAGGCCTGGAGAAGGCACTGGGAACTTTACAATAAACCGTTTACAAACCACAAACAACATATAGGAATGAGCGCAAAGAGCCAACACCAAAACATACTGCTTGCCGTAATGGGGTTCTCCATTGCCGTACTAATAGTCGCGATAATAGGATTCTTCACGTTGGGCAAGACCGACGAGGTCATACAAGGTGAAGTAGAGGTTGGTGAATATAGGGTTAGCTGCAAACTGCCAGCCCGCGTGGTCGAGATACGCGTCAAGGAAGGCGATTTCGTGCACAAAGGCGACACACTTGCCATACTTGAGATTCCAGAGATGAACGCCCAAGAGAAAGTGGCGCAATCTGCCGAGGCTGCCACTCAAGCACTTAGCAACCTCACAGAGGAAGGCACACGACGCGAGGCCATACAAAGTGCCATGCAACTCGTGGTGCAAGCCAAGGCTGCCACCGACGTGGCAAAGAAGACCTATGATCGCATGCAAAACCTTTTCAACGAGGGCGTGATGAGTCAGCAGAAACGAGATGAGGCCAAGGCCGCATGGGAAGTGGCACTCGCCCATGAGAATGCCATGAAGAGCCAATATGAAATGGCTAAGAATGGAGCGCGAGCAGAGGAGAAAAAGGCCGCTCAAAGTCAGGTCAAGGCTGCCAAGCACTCAGTTGACGTGGTGCGCTCGGTGCTGAAAGAGACCGTGCAAGTGGCGGCAGTCGACGGTGAGGTGAGCGACATCTATCCCAAGGAAGGAGAACTTGTCGGCATGGGCTCGCCCATACTCAGCATCTCAATGATGCAAGACATGTGGGGAACGTTCAACGTTCGAGAGGATCAACTCAATGGACTGAAAGTTGGCGACACATTCACGGCTTTCTCTCCAGCGTTTAATAAAGAACTGAAACTCAAGGTCTTCGAAATAAAGGATGAGGGTTCCTACGCCGTATGGAAAGCCACAAAGAGCAACGGTCAATACGACCTCAAGACCTTTGAGGTAAAGGCGCGTCCAATCAACCGATTTGACGGCCTAAGACCTGGTATGTCATTGATAGTGAAGAAAAAGTGAGCCTGTCAGAGATGATAAGACGCGTCTACCGCATATTTGTCCGCGAGCTGGTCATTATGTGGCGGCATCCAATCTATGGCTTCTGCACAATAGTGTTTCCTGTCATGGTGGTGGCGTTTTTCACCACGTTGATGAACGAGGGCGAGCCCGTTGAGATGCCTGTGGGGGTTGTCGACCAAGACAACACCCATGTCAGTCGTGCCATGATTCGCCAGCTCGACGCTTTTCAGACGACTCATGTAATGGGACATTACGCTAACATGAATGACGCGAGGAAGGCCATACAACAAAACAAGATATACGCTTTCTTGCTCATTCCCAAGGGCACGACCGACAAGCTGCTCAACTCTGAGCAACCTAAGATTTCATTCTATTACAGCAATGTCACGCTTGTGGCTGGCTCATTGCTTTTCCGCGACTTAAAGACAGTGTCAACGTTAGGCTCAGCCGCGGTGGGCTCAACCAAATTGGCGGCACTCGGAAAGACCTCCAAGGAAATAAGGACATTCCTTCAACCAATCAATATCGACCTGCACATGATTGGCAACCCATGGGCAAACTATAACATTTACTTGAGCACGGCGATGGTTCCAGGCGTGTTGATGATTTTCGTTTTCCTGCTTGCCCCCTACTCCATCGGCACGGAGCTGAAGTTTCACCGTTCAAAGCAATGGATGAGAATGGCAGGCAACAACGTTCATGTTGCCATAGCGGGTAAAATACTTCCCCAGACGGTTCTTTTCACCCTCGTGATGTGGTGCTTCGAGTTCTACATATTCTATGGACTTCACTTTCCGCATCCGGGTGGCGTGGTGCCTATAATGCTATTGGGACTGCTTTCAGTATTGGCGTGCCAGTGCTTTGGCATCTTCGCCTTTGGCCTCATGCCGTCACTGCGAATGTCAATGTCAATATGCTCATTATGGTCGGTGATAAGTTTCTCCGCTTGCGGAGCCACATATCCCGTGTTCGCCATGGATTCCATGATACAGTCGTTGGCGCAGCTCTTCCCTCTACGTCATTACTACATGATATACCAGATGTGCATATTCAACGGCTATCCATTGAGCTACGCGTGGTTCCATTTCATGGCCTTGGCCATATTCATATGCCTTCCGATATTCACGATAAACAATATCAAGAAGGCGATGCTCGTTTACGTTTATATCCCATAATAAATGAAGAGAGACAGCCTGTTTTTCAGAATCAAGCAAGGTATCCAGGACACCTGTTATATCATGGTGGAGGAGATACGCAACGAGTTCCGCGACGAGGGCTTGCTCATCTTCTGCGTGCTCGTGCCGTTGTTCTATCCCCTTCTCTATTCGTGGATATACAACAACGAGGTGGTGCGCGACGTGCCAGTGGCAGTCGTAGACCTTAGCCACAGCAACGCTTCGCGTGAGTTCATCCGCATGGTTGACGGCAGCCCAGACACCAAAGTGGCTTACTATTGCACGTCGCTCGACGAGGCCAAGGAGCTTACGGGCAAGCAACAAGTCCACGGCACAATATTTTTCCCAAGGGATTTTGAGACAAGGTTGAGGCGTGGCGAGCAAGCCAACGTCAGCGTATATTGCGACATGAGCCTCATGCTCACCTACAAGGCAATATACCAAACCACACAGGCCGTAGCATCGAAAATAAACGCCGACATACAAATCAGCCAAAGCACTGGATTCACCAATCGCGACGATGAAATCACAACTAAACCTCTCGACTTTGACGAGGTGCCCATCTTCAACACCACCTCCGGATATGGCAACGCCATCCTGCCAGGAGTGTTGATACTCATCTTGCAGCAAACCCTGCTTCTCGGCATTGGCCTCTCGGCTGGCACGGCACGCGAGAGAAACCGATTCCAGAACCTCGTGCCAATAGAGAAGCACTACAATGGCATCTTCCGTATCGTCTTGGGCAAGAGCGCGGCTTATTTCTCGCTCTACATCGTGATGGCGGCCTACATCACGCTCTGCGTGCCGCGGATGTTTCATTTCGTGTCGCTTGTCACGGCGCAAACGCTCATTGGCTTGATGGTGCCATACCTTCTGGCGGTAATCTTCTTCGGCTTGACCATGTCGTGCCTTGTCAGATACCGCGAAAACGTGATGTTGCTCGTCGTGTTCACGTCGGTTCCATTACTTTTCATGACGGGCATAAGTTGGCCACAATCAAACATCCCATGGTTTTGGGAAGCCTTCTCGTGGCTATTTCCTTCCACATTCGGCATTCGCGGTTTCCTGCGCATATCATCCATGGGAGCCACGTTGCCTGACATAAAGGTTGAATATCAAGCTCTTTGGCTTCAGGTGCTCATCTATTTCTTCACGGCGTGTCTCGTATACCGCTACCAGATTATCCTGTCTCACAAACGCGCGAGGGCTCGACTCAAGCGGATGGAAGAAAGCAAGGCAGCGAGAAATTTAAATGGCAATGGACTTGGCCAAGGCACCGCCAGCCCAGACGAAGATGAGGCCAATGGCGAAACTGCCAACAAGGTAGAAGAACATACATAAGTAATCTTGGTCGCTTGCCAACGACATGTTCTCGTTCATGAACGTGGAGAACGTGGTCAAGCCTCCGCAAAAGCCAGTTGTCAGAAACAACCGCGTCTGCGGCGAAAGCCACGACAATGTTGATGGGAGGCTTGAGAAAAAACCTATCAACAGGCAACCCAGCAGGTTGACAATAAACGTGGCCATGGGAAACGATGAAGCCCACAACCCGCCTATCAATTTTGATACAAGGAAACGACTTCCTCCACCGAGAAAGCTGCCGAGACCCACGACAAAGAAATCTTTTAATATGTTCATGTCATATAAATGTTATCATTCCAACGGAGCGCGAAAATCACAACCCTCTTTCCAGCGTGAACAGCCGTAAGCGGTTTTCCCTTTTATAATATGTCCCTTTTTACATTTAGGACATACATCACCCTCTTTTACTATTATTTTCGTCTTTCTTGCCGACTTAGAAGTTGTCTTCTTGGTCGGCTTTGTTTTTTCTTTTGGTTTTTTGTCGTCGCTATACGCAATCAAATGACCAGAGTTGTCGCGCATCACGTCGTTGACTATTCTGGCGACTTGCTCTTTCAGTTCGTTGATAAACGTAGCCGCGTCATACTCATTGCGCTCTATCTCTCTGAGTTTCTTCTCCCAAATGCCTGTCAACTCAACACTCGTGAGCAACTTCTCGTGAATAGTGTCTATCAGCTGAATGCCCGTTGGCGTGGCTATCAGGTTTTTCTTGTCCCTGCGAATGTAATGCCGCTTGAAAAGCGTTTCTATTATGCCAGCGCGCGATGACGGGCGCCCTATTCCGTTTTCCTTCATCGCGGCAGAAAGTTCCTCATCCTCAACGAGTTTGCCGGCAGTCTCCATGGCTCGCAGGAGGGATGCCTCTGTATAGTGCTTGGGCGGCACGGTCATTTTCTCCGTGAGTGTGGGCTTATGCGGTCCCGACTCACCTTTCACAAACGAGGGAAGAATCTTGTCGGTCGCGGCGTTCTTAGCTGATGAATCGCTTATCTCGTCCTTTGAGTAAACGGCACGCCAGCCTTGCGACAATATTTCCTTGCCCGAGGCCTTAAATTCCACCTTGTCGACCTTGCCTACAACGGATGTGGTTGAGAACTTGCAGTCGGGATAGAACACGGCGATGAAACGTCTGGCTATCAAGTCATAAACTTTCTTCTCCACGTCGGTCAAGCCAGCGGGCACTTGTCCCGTGGGTATTATGGCATGGTGATCGGTCACCTTCGACGTGTCGAACACGCGCTTCGATTTCGGCAAGGTCTTGCTTATGGCTGCAAGATTCTTTATCATCTCAAGATAAGGTTTCTTGCCAGCCTCGGCATATTGGCTGACGCCATTCAGTATGCCCGGGCACTTAGGGTATATGTCGTCTGAGAGATACTGGGTGTCAACACGCGGATAAGTGGTGAGCTTCTTCTCGTAAAGGCCTTGAATGAGGTTGAGCGACATCTCCGCAGAGAAACCATACTTGCGGTTGAGGTCCACTTGCAACGAGGTGAGGTCATAGAGTTGCCTTGCCGGCTCCTTGCCTTGCTTCTTTTGCACAGAGACTATCTCAAAAGGCTTGCCTTCAATCAAAGAGAACGCGCCTTGTCCCTCCTCTTTTGATGTAAACTTGCCCGACGTGGCAGTGAACAACGTGTCGCGGTAAACGGTGGAAAGCACCCAGTAAGGTTCTGGCTTGAAGTTGTCTATCTCTTTCTGCCGCTTCACTATCAGCGCGAGCGTGGGTGTCTGCACCCTGCCAATGGAAAGCACCTGGCCTGATTGTTGCCTGTACATCAATGTGTACAACCGCGTGCAGTTCATGCCCAACAGCCAATCGCCGATGGCGCGGCTAAGGCCCGCGAGATAGAGCCTTTCATATTGCTTTTCCTCCTTCAAGTTGGCAAAGCCCTCGCGTATCGCCTCGTCGGTCATCGACGAGATCCACAGCCGTTTCACAGGGCACTTCACGTGAGCCATCTGCATCACCCAACGTTGAATGAGCTCACCCTCCTGCCCGGCATCGCCACAATTCACTATCTCGTCGGCGTTGGCATAGAGCTGTGCTATGGTGTGAAACTGCTTTTCTATGCCACGGTCGGGAATGAGCTTCAAGCCAAACCTGCGGGGAATCATCGGGAGCGCAGCCAACGACCAATAGCGCCAGTTGCCCTCATAGTCGTTGGGCTCTTTCAGTTCACAAAGGTGACCAAAAGTCCACGTCACCTGGTAACCGTTACCCTCCATGTATCCATCGCGCGAGGCCGTGGCACCAAGGATGCGGGCGATGTCGCGGGCTACACTCGGTTTCTCTGCTATACAAACTATCATATGTGCAAAGTTACCAAAAAACTCCGACATACCCATGAATCGCAAAGAAGTTCACTTCACCGCATCATTACCCACGCAATGAAAAATATTAACAATAGGCACTCTGAGAATCGACCGTTTGAAAAACCATTTCCCATTGTTCAATCCGCGGGCATTCTTGCGTACATT
>DAIOUH010000048.1:0-16593 GCA_036751585.1 Prevotella sp.
ACAAGGCACGCCATCACGACATAGAGGGCGCGATGACTTATAAATGGGAGCACGTTCAGGAAAACTCCGCCGAATATGAAATGCGCGACTCTGCCGGCTACGTGATTCCGCACACGGGCAAAGACCTCTACATGATATACAGCCTGAGGGCGAAAAACGAGCTCAACAGCAAGCGACTTGAGGTGTATCTGCAAGACACATGGCGATTCAAGTCGGGCGGCACAACGGAAGGCGAAGACAGCGCAAACGTCTCCAACCCAACGCTATACACTCTCAATTATGGCGTTAGGTTCTCCAATTGGAGCTATACCAGAGAGACCATCGTCTCGCCGAGGGTATCGCTCAGTGTCATTCCGGCGTTCAACCAGAACATCAGCTTCCGCATTGCCACGGGCCTCTACTATCAAGCTCCGTTCTTCAAGGAGTTGAGAGACACCACTACCGTCGGCGGCATGACCTACGCCACGCTCAACCAGCACATCAAGAGCCAGCAATCAATCCATTTCACGGGTGGCATGGAATACAGGTTCAGGATAAGCAACAGGCCGTTTAAGTTCACCACAGAGGTTTATTATAAGCTGCTTTCCAATCTCGTGCCCTACTCCGTCAACAACATGAAGATAACCTATTACGGCGACAACAACGCGAGTGGTCACGCCGCTGGAGTTGACATGAAACTCTATGGCGAGTTTGTGCCTGGCACCGACTCGTGGCTTACACTTTCGGTGATGAACACAGGCATGAAGGTCAATGGCAGGACCATGCCATTGCCAACAGACCAACGTTTCGCCGCACACCTCTTCTATACCGACTTTTTCCCAGGCTCCGACCGATGGCTCATGACGCTAAGGCTCACTTACGCCGACGGCTTGCCATTCTCGGCACCACACCGCGAACTGGAACGCAACGTCTTCCGTGCCCCAGCCTACCGAAGGGTTGACATAGGCATGACCTACCGGCTTCTCAACAACGAGGACCGTCACAGCAAGAGCGTTTTCAAGAACATTTGGTTGGGCGTCGACTGCCTCAACCTCTTCGACATCAGCAACGTAAACTCGTATTATTGGATTACCGATGTCACGAACCAAATGTATGCCGTACCAAATTACCTCACGAGAAGGCAGATTAACGCAAAGGTAAGGTTCGAGTTCTAACACATGGCGAGCTGAGGCAAGCCTTGTTACTGTAAATTTTAATTACCGGAATTTAACATTTGACAGACCGCATTCCACAGGACAATACAGGGCGCAAATCGCAGGAATGCCTATTTTTCATCTATATCGCGACGCGTTTTCACTTTTGTGGCTTCACGATTCAAGCGTAATGGCAACGACATTCAAGCGTAATGGCAAAGTCATTCAAGCGAAAAGGCAACTTCATTCAAGCGTAATGCCAATGCCTTTCAAGCGTAAAGGCAGCACGAAATGTCTTTTTAGGGTCGAAGAAAATCACTAAACAGGGCAGACGCTTGATAATCAGGCAGATACAAAATGCTCCATGGCAGCGTTATTTGCTAATGGCAGCTTGCCTCCTCACAAGGAAACGATTTTCAGAAGGCTGTTTGTTGCAATCTTTCAACAGATTTCAGCGAAACCACAAACGTGGTGTGATAGCCCACGACAGGCGTGTCGGCAAGGCTCAGGTTTCCATCTTGAGCAAGCATCATCTGCCGAGCGAGAGGTAGGCCTATGCCCGATCCCGACGACTTGGTGGTGAAGAAAGGCACGAATATCTCGCGAGCTACTTCTGGCTTGATATGCGGTGCGTCGTTGCTGACAAGCACTTGCGTCAAGTCTTCGTCAATGCCCGTGCGTATGTCGATACTGTGTGTTCCTGCCTCGACAGCGTTTTTCACGATGTTTACCAGCACTTGCCGCATCAACCCACTATCGGCCCTCACTTTCGTTGGCACGTTTTCAAGGTTAATGTGCCATTCCACATTAGGATACAACATTCGCACGGTCGACACCACGTCGCTCAACGCCACGTCCTCGACGTGCGGAGGTTGCAGTTGCGTCAACTTGCGATAGCTGTCCACGAAAGTCTGCAAGCTCAGGCTCGTGTCGTAGATGGCCCTCATCCCCTCTTCGAGCGGAGTGCCCTTCACCAACGGGCTGCCGATGTAGACCTGCGTGATGCTCGATATTGGCGTCATGGAGTTCATTATCTCATGCGTCAGCACACGGGTGAGCCGCTGCCACGACTCCACCTCGTTGCGAGCGAGCAGACGGTTTATCTCGCCAAACATCTCGTTGAGCGCCACATGAAGGTCACGGTCGCCAGGGAGCATACGCTTGGTTGGCAACCTGAACATGAAATCGTGGTTGCGAAGCGCCTCGCGAATGAGCCGCACCCGAAGCGACAACTTCCTCTGGTGTCTCCACTGCCAAAGGAGAAGCGCGATAATAATCAACGATAGTGCTATTATGACGAGATAAAGTGTCATTTCTTCAGTTTCTTGTATAGCGTCTGCCTTGTTATGCCGAGCATCTCCGCCGCGCGGCTCATGTTGCCCCTGCATTGCTCCACCGCGCGTTGCACGTGCTCTTGCTCCAACTTGTCGAGCGGTTTCACCTCGCGGTTTTCCTCGATGGCGTCTCGCAAGGCACTTATCAGCTTGTCGTTGTCCCACGGCTTTGTCACGAAATCGGCAGCGCCATATTTCAGTCCTTTCACCGCCAGCTGCACGTTGGCATAAGCCGTCATCAAGACTACGGGGGTGTTTGGGTGAAGTTTCTTGATCGTGCGCAACCAGAACAACCCGTCTTGCCCGGAGTTCAATCCAAGCGAGAAATTCATGTCGAGCAACACCACGTCTACGTCTTTCTCGCTGGCAAGCGTTGTAACAAGGGTATCGGGCGATGACAGCGTGACAATGCGCTCATACTCAGTGGCAAGGCAAATGCGCAGCGCCGTGAGAATGGCTGTGTTGTCATCCACGACGACAATGGTTTTGAAAGGACAATTCATGCTAAATATCTTTGTTCATAGGCAAAATTACAAAGAAAAAACCTAAGCGCCACAAACGCGTTGTATGATTTTCATACACTTTTTTACGAATCCGCGGCAGAAGCGGCTTTTTCCCGGAAAATAATTAGCCACGACAGACGCTTGTACCTAACTTTGCAATGTCAACAACAAGTAAACGCCATGATAAACATCATAAAAAGCAAGAACATGCACTACAATAATTTGAAGAAAACTTTTCTCACCCTGCTCGTCCTCGCTGCCAGTGTTCAGCTCCATGCCAACGAGCCTTGGACTGTGGACCGTTGCATGCAATACGCCGCCGACCACAGCCACAGCGTAAGGCTGCAAAAGTTCGCGCTCGATGACAGCCATGCCGCGAAGACCCAGGCCATTGGCGCGTTTCTGCCAAACGTGTACGGGTCTGTTGCCGGACAATTGAATTTTGGTCGAGCCATTGACCCCGAGACCAACACCTACACCGATGTAAGCACATTATACAATGGCTATGGCCTTCAAACGTCGCTGACCATTTTTGATGGATTGCAACGCTACAACGAATTGCGCATGGCCAAGGCAAACGAGGCGATGGGGCGCAGCGGATTGACGGCAGAGAAAGACGACGTGGCCTTGAAGGTTTACAAGGCATACATGGACTTGGCCTACTGCCTCGGAGCCGTGGAGGAGACATCCAAGAAGCGTGAGCAAAGCCGTGCACTACTCCACCAAACAGAGGTGATGGCTGAGGTCGGACAGAAGAGCGACGCCGACGTGGCACAGATGCGCGCCACACTCGCCAGCGACGATTACGAGTTGACCCACATGCAGACGCAAACCACCAAGGCACGCCTCGCGCTGAAACAGCTCATGAACTACCCAGCCGACTCCTCGCTAACCATAGTGCTGCCAACTATTTCCACAAACCAAGACAACGTCGAAAGTTCCGACAAGCTGTTCTCTTTCGCCGCCCTCGTCAACCCACGCGTGGCCAAGGCCCGACAAGCTGTTGAGGCGGCACGCTACAACTTGAGTGGTGCTCGCGGAGCCTTGCTACCGTCGCTTTCCCTGTCTGGTGGCATATCCACGTCGTTTTACCGTAACCTGGATCATGGGGGACACGCCTCGTTTTCCGAGCAATTCAAGAACAATGCCGGCGAATACGTGGCGTTGTCACTGTCGATACCCATATTCAATCGTCTCGCCACGTCGTCCACGATACGCCGTCGCAAGATAGCCCTCGAACAGGCCAAGGAAAATCTGGAGTATGAGCAATCCGAATTGCGTCGCATTATAACAGAGGCCACGACCGATGTTGAAAACAGCGCAAAAGAGGTGGAGAAAATGCGGGTGCAAGTAGAATCGGACAGCATTGCCGCCCACCTCACCACGCGCAAGTATGAGGAAGGTCTCGCCTCGTCGATAGACGTGAAGACGGCAGCCGTGACATTATTGCAGAGCCGGGTAAAACTATTGCAAAGCCAACTCACCATGGCATACAACCGCAGGTTGCTTGGCTACTACAACGGCGAAAGGCTTTGGAGCGAATAACCATTCATTATCATCATCTGAAATCAAGAAAAAACAGAATACTATGGACAGACCAATTGAGAAGAAAAGATTTCCGCGCCGCTATATGTGGTACATCGCCAGTGGCGTGATGGCATTGGCACTGATGGCGTGGCTCATCTTCGGGAGCACGGCAAGCACCATGACCATAAGCCGCGACGACGTGACCGTGAGCGAGGTGACACGCGGCAAGTTCGACGACTACGTGCGCCTCAACGGGCAAGTGGTGCCAATACAAGTGGTGCAAATCTCGCCTGAGGAAGGCGGCATAGTTAGGGAAAAGGTCGTTGAGGAAGGCGCGCGCGTGCACAAGGGCGACGTGATATTGCGCCTGAGCAACAGCAACCTCGACCTCCAGATTCTCAATGCCGAAGCTGAACTCGCCGAAAAGCAGAACCTGCTGCGCAACACCCAGGTGACAATGCTGCAAGACCGCCTCAACAACCGCACTGAGCAAGCCACGCTCGACATGGACTGCCAACGCAAACAACGCGCCTGGCAACAAAACGCCCGACTCTACAAGGAGAAGCTCATCAGCCAAGAGGTTTTCACGCAGAGCAAGGAAGACTACAACCTCGCGAGGCGCAAGCAGCGACTCATAGGGCAACGGCTGAAACAAGACAGCATCTACCGCCACGTGCAAATGGCGCAGATGGAAGAGAACCTGAGCAACATGCGCAAGAACGTGCTGCTCGTGAGGGAGCGGAAAAACAAGCTCGAAGTGCGGTCGTCGATAGATGGCGAACTGGGTCTCCTCGACGTGGAACTGGGGCAGAACGTCACCGCAGGACAAAACATTGGGCAGATAAACGACCTATCCGACTTTAAGATTCAGGCAAAGATTGATGAGCACTACATCGACCGCGTGCGCCCGGGACTCACGGCTACCATCACGCGCGATGGCAAGCAATACCTGTTACGCGTGCGCAAGGTCTATCCAGAGGTGCACGATGGCTCGTTCTTGACCGACTTCGTGTTTGTCGGCTCTCGTCCCTCACAGATGCGCAGCGGCCAGACCTATTATCTCGAACTCGCGCTTGGCAAGTCGTCCATGGCGACGCTCATACCGCGCGGCACGTTCTTCCAAGCCACGGGTGGCAACTGGATTTTCGTCGTCGACAAGTCGGGCAAGAAGGCTTACCGTCGCAACATAAGCATAGCACGGCAAAATCCGCAATACTATGAGGTGACCGACGGGTTGCAGCCTGGCGAGCGTGTCATAACAAGCGGATATGAGGCGTTCAAAGACAATGAGGTACTGATATTGAAATAATAATCACTTAAAAAGAATACCATGATCAAGACTGAAAACATTACTAAGATTTTCCGCACGGAAGAAGTGGAGACCGTTGCCCTCAACGGTGTCAGCATAAACGTAGAAGATGGCGAGTTTGTAGCCATCATGGGACCGAGCGGTTGCGGCAAGTCAACGCTCCTCAACATTCTCGGACTGCTCGACAATCCCGACGGTGGCGAATATTGGCTCGACGGCGAGCCAGTGGGCAAGTTGAAGGAGAAGGAGCGCACCAAGTATCGCCGCGGACGCATTGGCTTCGTGTTTCAGAGCTTCAACCTGATAGACGAACTGACGGTTGAGGAGAACGTGGACCTTCAGTTGCGCTATCTCAACGTGCCGGCGAAGGAACGCAAGGAGCGTGTCACGGACATCCTACGCAAGGTGGGACTGAGCCAGCGTGCCAAGCATTATCCTCAACAACTCTCTGGCGGACAGCAACAGCGCGTGGCGATAGCACGTGCCGTGGTGGGCAAGCCGAAGCTGATACTCGCCGATGAGCCTACGGGTAATCTCGACTCGAAGAGCGGACTCGCCGTGATGGAACTCCTAACTCAGCTCAATGCCGAGGGCACCACAATCGTCATGGTGACTCACTCGCTGCACGACGCGCAGATGGCGAACCGCATAATCAACTTGTTTGACGGTCAAGTGGTGAAAGAAAACGAGAGGATACTGTAGGTAGGCCCCTCCCCAACCCCTCCCCCACCCAGGGGAGGGGAATGAAATGTAACAAGACCAGAAAAGCAAAAAGAGATTAAGAAAGAAAAATACGAAGAGAGAAAAAATAAGGAAGAAAATAAAATAAGGAAGAGAAAGAAAGAGAACATTTACATCATTAAATATAAACCCAAAAATCGACCCACAAAAACACCCGAAAAGCATATTACTCCCCTCCCCTGGGTGGGGGAGGGGTTCGGGGAGGGGCATAAATTATGAAAACATTACTCTATATGTTCCGCCGCTACCGCGTGGCAACCGTGCTCAACCTCCTGGGGCTGGGCATAGCCGTGGCGGCATTCTACCTGTTCATGACGCAGGTGATATACAACCGCACATACAACCACAACATCTCCAATCATGAGCGCGTGTTTCGCCTCGACACCTACGGCAACGTTTATGGCGACAACTGGGGGCCATGCGGTCCCCGCCCTTTTGAAACGATGCTGAAGGACTTGCCGCACGTCGAGGACGCAATGGACGTGTCTCCATACAACTACAATTTCACAGTGAAGGTTGGCGAGCGCGAGATGAACGAGACAATCGTCAATGTCAGCGACCCTGGAATAGAGTTTTTCTCGGGCAAGCTGCTCTATGGCAGCAGCAAGGACTGGGGACGCGGCAAGGTAATATTGAGCAGAAGCACCGCTGAAAAAATGTTCGGCACGGCAAATGCCGTAGGCAAGACGTTCACGTCAGGCGATAAAGAAGTGACTATCGTGGGCGTGAGCGAGGATATGCCCGACAACTGCACCATTGACAATGGCATATATGTGCGCGAGAGCGACGAAGGATTGCAGGATTGGAACGAATGGAGCTTCTGCATATACGTGCGGCTCGACAACGCCGCCAACGCGCAAAAAGTGGAACGCGCGTTCAAGCTGGCATTCATGAAGGGGAACAACATAAATAGCGAGAAGGAGTTTGACAAGGAAGTGGGCATGAAGTTCCGCCTCACGCCGATGGACGACGTTTATTTCTCGGGCACAGGCATGAAAGACAAGGGCAACCGCAGTCTTGTGGACGTGCTTATGGTGGCATCGATATTCGTGATATTCATCGCCATGCTCAACCTGCTCAACTTCACCCTCTCCGAGATACCAATGCGCATACGTGGCATCAACACGCGCCGGGTGATGGGCGCGTCGGCTGGCAGCTTGCGCATGAGGATGATAATGGAGAACGTGGTGCTGGCCACCGTTGGCTTGTTGATTGGCGTATTGCTGATAGTGGCATTCCAGCGCAGCGAGGCTTGCATGAAAATCGTGTCGGGCGACATAGCCTTCAAGACGCATTGGGCACTTCTCGCTGTCATGGTCGTGACTACGCTTGCCGTTGGCGCGCTTTCGGCAGTGGTACCGGCATGCTACGGCACTTCTTTTGCCCCGGCAATGGTGCTCAAAGGCTCGTTCGGACTGTCGCCGCGTGGCCGTAAGCTGCGCATGGCGATAATGGGCGTGCAGTTTGTGGTGGCGTTTGCCTTGGCCATATACATAGGCGTGATGGTGGGCCAGTCGCGATATATCTTCAATGCCGACTATGGGTTCAGCAAGAACGAGGTGTTCTACGCCACGCTCTCCGAAGAGGCCATGACGAAGAAAGCCGCCATACGCGCTGAGCTCTCCAAACTCCCATTTGTGGAAAATGTCGGTTATGCGCAGAACGCGATAGGCGCAGGCGACTCTTACATGGGCTGGGGTCGCGGCAGCAGCGACAAGCAGGTGTCCATGAGCGTCATCCCATGCGACTATAATTACCTGCGCACGATGGGGATAAAGATTATAGCCGGTCGCGACTTCAATGAGTCCGACTCAACTAAGGGAGCTTACGTGGCAAACCGCGCGTTCATGAAGATGTATCCGTGGATGCGCGTGGGCGAGCCTATTGGCAGACAAAACGATTGGGGCGATGGTTCCAACTTTGACATCGTGGGCGAGTGCGAGAATTTCAAGCTCAAGTCAATGCGCAACGACAACAGCAAGGTGGCAATGGTGTTCATCATTCTTCCGGCAAATGCCGGTATGGGCGACCGCTGCGCCAGGGTTTTCGTGCGCGTGGCGAAAAACTGCGACAAGGTTGAGGCAAAGAAGCAAATAGCCAAAGTGCTCAATCGCCTGGACGGTTCGCAGGAATACACCATGAGCTTCCTCGACGATGACCTCCAGCGCACATACGTGGATGAGTTCCGCTTCATAGCCCAAGTGAAGCTCTTCGCCATCATCTGCATCTTGATAACCATCATAGGCGTGTTCTCGCTCACTATGTTCGAGACGGAATACCGTCGCAAGGAGATAGCCATACGCAAGGTGATGGGCAGCACGACAGGGGCGGTAATCCGGTTGTTCGCCAGACGTTATGCCGGACCTCTCGTGGCAGCATTCGTGATTGCCGCCCCCATTGGATGGTGGCTCAGCCGGCAATGGCTGCAGAGCTTCGCCGAGCATACGCCAATTTATTGGTGGCTGTTCCCGTTGGCGTTTGTCATCGTGTCGGCTGTTGTAATTGGCACCGTAGTCGTGCAAGCATGGAGAGTGGCGACCGCCAATCCCGTGGACAGCATAAAGACGGAATAAAAAAAGTTGTTTTTGTTGTGGATGTATACAAGAAAAGGCGCACCGATAACGATGCGCCTTTTCTTTATAATATATACAATTTGTAAAAACTGTTTCTCTTACTTCTTCAGCATGCTCTCAAGCTCCTTTGTGCGTGAGTCATCAGCGCCATAGAGAGTGTAGTAGCACTGGTAGAGAGGATAAGCCCAGTTGCTCTGCGCGCGATTAGGGTCGATGGTCTTGGCCTGCTCAAGGAAGCCCATGGACTCCGTGTAGAGCTGGTTCTGCTCTGCCTTGTTGCCATTGATGGCAGAAGCCTTGGCGTTGAGAGCGAAGCCCAGGTAAGTGAGCACCACGGAGTTGTCTTTCTTGATGGCAATGGCCTTCTTGAAGTCGGAGATGCACTCGTCCCAGTTAGGATTCTGCTCCTTCGACAGCTTGTTCACAAGAGTCTGGCCCTTCATTGCCCAAGCCGTGAAGTTGTTAGGATCAGTGGCAACAGCCTTGTCGAGCAAAGCGTTGAGCTCTGAAGACATGTTCAAGCCGCTATACATGTTGCACAGGATGCCAAACACGGTCTCGTTCTTTGGATCAGCCTCGTAGGTCTCCTTCATCTTGTTGGCGAAAGCCACTGAATCGGCGTGCGACTTCAAGTTCATCTGGGCCATGGAATACTTGAATGTCTCTGCCTGCTTGCGCATGGCAGAGTCTTGCATGGCGATGTCAGCATACTTCTCTGCCTTGTCATACAGTTTTGCTTGGTTGGCGTAGAGGGCGGTATAGTAAGCCACCTGGCCAAGGAACTGCTTCTCGCTGTCGTGACCCTTAGCGAAGAGAGGGTTGTCGTCGGTGTCAAGGAACGTGCCCCAATACTTGAGAATGTTGTCTTGGTCGTTGCGCTGTGCGTAATAGTTGCCAGCGTTGACGAGCTGCATGCGAGCGTTGGTAATAGAAGGCTTGAGAGCCTCGGTGAACTTAGGCTTAACCTTACCCTTCTCGTTGGGCTCAGCGTCATACTTGACACACTCCATACCGTTCACTGTAGCGTCGTAAGCCGACTGGTAGAGGGCGACAGTGTCGTAAGGAGTGACTTTCTGCTTGAGCATCTTGGCCTGGATGTTCTGGGCCTCGATAGCGTTCTGCGCGTCGAAAGTCTTGAGGGCGAGCTTTGTCACGAATTCATAAGCCTTGGCCTTCTCCTGGGCGTTTGCCATGGAACCGAGGTTCTGCTTCAGCAACTCTGAAGCCTGGGCAAAGTCCTTAGCGGCAAGCACGGCCTTCAAGGCATCGCTGTCGCCTGCAAAAGCAGCTGATGTGCCAAGCATCATCATGGCTGCGATCATTAGTTTTTTCATAAGCGATAATTAATATGTATTAGTTTTATTCTGTTTTATTGTTGTCGTCAGAGTCTGTTGCTTCGGGAGCGTCATCGGTCGTCGGCTCAGCGTCCTGCGAGACGATATCTTGCTGCAACTTCTCGTTGGTCTCGTTCCACTTCTGTCGGCTCTCCTCCTCGACCGTGGCCTCAAGCTCAGAGCTCATGACCTTGCAAACGCTTGCAATGGTGTCGTTTTTCTTGGTGAGGTTAATCAAGCGCACGCCTTGTGTGGCACGACCCATGACGCGAACGTTGGCGACAGCCATGCGGATGACGATGCCGCTCTTGTTGATAATCATGAGGTCGTTCTCATCGGTGACATTCTTTATGGCGACCAACTTGCCTGTCTTATCGGTGATGGCAATGGTCTTCACACCCTTCTTGGCACGGCTTGTCTTCCTGTACTCGCCTATCTCGGAGCGTTTGCCATAACCGTTCTCTGAAACCACCATGGCAGTTTCCTTGTCAGGATCGTTGACGACAATCATTCCCACTACGGCATCGTCGTCACCATCGAGCATCATGCCACGCACACCCATGGCGGCACGCCCTGACGGACGAATTTGCTCCTCGTCGAAGCGCACGGCGCGACCATTGCGGTCGGCGATAATCAACTCGTTGGAACCATTGGTCAAACGAACGTCTACCACCTCGTCGCCATCGGAGATAATCAATGCCTTCACGCCGTTGGCACGAGGACGTGAATATTCTTTCAGGCAAGTCTTCTTCACCGTGCCATTCTTCGTGGCGAAGACGACATAGTGGGAGTTGATAAACTCCTCGTCGCCAAGGCCGCCTCCACGCAGACGCAGGAAAGCGTTGACGCTATCGCCCGTCTCCAAGTTGAGGAGGTTCTGTATAGCCCTACCTTTGGATGTCTTGTCACCCTCGGGAATATCATAGCAATGGAGCCAGTAGCAACGACCAAGACGCGTGAAGATGAGCATCGTCTGGTGCATCGTGGCTGGATAGATAAACTCGGTGAAGTCTTTCTCCCTGGTGTGCGCGCCCTTTGAGCCCACGCCACCGCGTGCCTGCTCACGGAACTCCTTGAGCGGAGTGCGCTTGATATAACCCAGATGACTCACGGTTATGACCACAGGGTCGTTGGGATAGAAGTCCTCGGCATTGAACTCATGCTCGTCGGGGATAATCTGCGTGCGACGGTCGTCGCCATATTTCTCCTTTACCTCATTAAGCTCGTCCTTCATCACCTTCTTGCAAAGCTCTGGGTCATCGAGAATCTGTTGGAGATAATTGATGCGCTTCTCAAGTTCATCATATTCGGCGTGCAGGTCGTCGAGACGAAGCTTGGTGAGCTGCGAGAGACGCATGTCCACGATGGCCTTGGACTGCAACTCGTCGAGATTGAAACGCTTCTCCAAGTTGCGCTGAGCGTCGGAAGGGCTCTCGCTGCCACGGATGATGTGCACCACCTCATCGATGTTGTCGCTCGCGATTATCAGACCTTCCAGGATGTGTGCGCGCTCCTTGGCCTTACCAAGGTCGAACTTGGTACGGCGGATGGTCACCTCGTGGCGATGGTCTATGAAGTAGCTGATGCACTCCTTAAGCGAGAGAAGTTTTGGGCGAAGCTGTGAGTGGTCGTGCTTGTTAGGCACAAGGGCAATGCAGTTGACAGAGAAACTGCTCTGCAAGGCAGTCATCTTAAAGAGCTTGTTGAGGATGACCTTGGCGTTGGCGTCCCTCTTCACGTCCACGACGATACGCATGCCCTGACGGCCTGTCTCATCGTTGACATTGCTGATGCCCTCAAGCTTGCCTTCCTTCACCAAGTCGGCGATATACTCAATGAGCTGTTGCTTGTTCACACCATAAGGTATCTCCGTCACCACAATGCGGTCGTGATTCTCGTCGCTCTCAATCTCCGCCTTGGCGCGAATCACCACGCGGCCACGGCCTGTGGTGTAAGCGTCCTTCACGCCTTGCAGACCATAGATGTAGGCTCCTGTCGGGAAGTCTGGCGCGGGGATATATTTCATCAATCCTTCCACGTCGATGTCAGGATTGTCGATATAGGCGCAGCAAGCGTCGATCACCTCGCCGAGGTTATGGGTAGGAATGTTTGTCGCCATACCCACGGCAATGCCGTTGCCACCATTGACAAGCAGGTTTGGTATCTTCGTCGGCATCACGGTAGGCTCCTTCAACGTGTCGTCGAAGTTGTTTGCCATGTCGACAGTGTTCTTATCGATGTCGTCCATGATGTGCTCACCCATCTTTGAGAGGCGGCACTCGGTGTAACGCATGGCGGCAGGTGAGTCGCCGTCCACGCTACCGAAGTTGCCTTGTCCGTCCACGAGCTTGTAACGCATGTTCCATTCCTGCCCCATGCGCACGAGAGCTCCATACACGGAACTGTCACCGTGGGGGTGGTACTTACCAAGCACCTCACCCACGACACGCGCGCATTTCTTATAAGGTTTGTCACTTGTGTTGCCAAGTCCGAGCATACCATAGAGTATGCGACGATGCACTGGCTTGAAGCCGTCCCTTACATCGGGAAGGGCACGAGCTACGATAACCGACATTGAGTAGTCGATGTAAGAGGTCTTCATCTCTTCCTCAATGTTGATCTTCATAATCCGATCCTGATCAATGGTCAGATTCTCATCCATTATTCTTTATGTCTTTATTTGTGTTAAAATTCAATCTAAGGGCATTTATAAGCACGACATTGCGCTCATTGCCTATTATTGGAATGTAAAATTACATATATTTTCCGACACTCACACCATTTCTTAATGAATTTTATAAGAATAATGCGTGTTTTTTCGTAAAACGGACAAAGACAAAATGCCCGCACGCTCTTCAAGGCATGAAGAGCGTGCGGGCATACTAATGAAAGGATTAAGACATCACTGCTGTTTCTTGGCCTCGACCTCCATGTCATGGCGCGATTTCGACTTTATGACAAGCCACACGCCGCTGAAGACGAGAACCACGGCGAGGGCCTGTTTCCACGTGAACACGCACATGCCGCACGCGAGACTCACGCTCACTGCCACCACAGGCTGCACATAGTTGTAGATGCTCACCACCGTAGGGCGCAAGGTGCTCTGGGCAATCTGCATGAGCATATAGGCTATGTAGGTGCCGAACAGCACCACGAAGCCTGTCTCCAGCCAAGCCTTCGCCGGAATCTCATGCCATGGTGTTTGCACGGCATGGGGCACGAGAAACGGCGACATGAGCAATGCCGCCCACGTGAACATCCACTTGCTCACCGTGATGGGTGAGTAGCGGCGCAGATAGTTACGGTAGAGGGCAAGGTAAAGGGCAAAAGAGAGTTGGGCGAAAAGGCACATCAAGTCGCCACGTATGTCGCCCACGCGTGAGTCGTGGGCGGCAGCACTGCTCAATATGAGTATGAGCGCGCCCGAACAGCCTATGCATACGCCGAGGGCCTTGCGACCGGTGATGGGCTCTTTCAGGATGATGGCTGACAAAATCATGGCAAAGATTGGCAACGACGTGGTGACGATGCTGGCATTGGAGGGAGAGGTGATACTCAGTCCAATGGTGAAACAGCACTGGTTGCCTATCAATCCGAGCAAGCCGGCTCCACAGAACGCGAAAATGTCTTTCAAAGGCACGTGCTCACGGCTCACGAACAAGGAGGTTATCCAAAAAAACAACGCGCCGCCTACGGCACGCATGAACACGAGATTGAGATTGTCCACTCCATTGAGCATGGCATCCTTGCCTATCGGTGACAAAAGTCCCCAACAAATGTTGGCGGTGAGGATGCAGACGTGTGCCCATGGAGCACGATTGTTGTTATCCATCTTGATTATTTAACAAATATGTCTTTTTATTAACGTGCAAAGTTAGCTCAAATCGCTAACAAAGCAAAACATCCTCCCGTGTTTTTGAAATATCTATCAAATTGACTGTGCCTCTTTGCACATTTCTCACAGATAAGAACTATCTTTGCCATATCATGATCACAGCAAAACAATATGACGTTATCATGGCAAATAAGAAACACAAGGAACCTATAGAGTTGAACTTGTTTTCTGACCAGCAGCTTGCCACGTCGGACGACGCTGAACCTCATTACGTCTCCGACGAAACCATCGCCTCGCTCTTCTTGCGCCTGTCCCATTCACAATTCAGAAGCAGTTTCTATCTGAACCAAAAGGATAAGGAGATAATAGCTGTCAAAGGCTTGGCTACAATCAGAAAGCACGCACGTGAAATCGTAGCAAAGCGACTGGCGCCTGCCGTCATCCCCAACGATGGCAAGCAGACCCCGATGCGCCATGGCACTTCTCCCGTTTTTATCGCCCAACACGCCACCGGCTGCTGTTGCCGTAGCTGTTTGGAGAAGTGGCATCATATCCCTAAGGGCAGGGCCTTGACAAGCGAGGAACAAGAGTATATAGTCGAGGTCATAATGCATTGGATAGAATCGAAATACACAAACGCGAGATAAAGTGCTCGTTATCACGACACATACTTCTCCCTCGAAGCCTTCGACAGCTTGCTTATGATGAGATGTCTTGGCTGTCCGTCTTTCATGTCATATCTGCCGCCTCCCAGCCAAAGGCAAACAAAAATCTCGCCCTCTACACGATAGGTGATAATGTCGTCGCCGAAAGGCTAATCTTCTGTAACACCAGGCAACGACAGGATATATTGCCTGACTTCCTCGATGTTCATAATCTAACTTTTTCAAATTCCCTTCAAAAGCATTTTCCATAAGGGCATTACCTGAATGGTGCCACCGTCCCAGTTGATTACGTCTTCTTCGTCCATCGTGATGATATACAGTTGGGAGCAATCATAGCGTTTGGCGTAAGCAATCAATGCTTTGGTCTCACGTTCGCGAGTATCTGGGTCTTGGATGCTATACGATACTTGGAAAGCCTTGCCTTGCTCGAACAGACAGAAGTCCACCTCTACGTTGTCGTTGTAATAATAGAGGTCTTCGCCAAAATTCTCATGCAAGTAAATCGCCACCATATTTTCCAATAGGGATGTCGCTGGGTCGAGCAAGAAGAGATTCAGCAAACCATTGTCTATGAAATAATATTTCTGGGTGGAAACCTTATCTTGCAGTTTGGCAGAGATGTTCTCCAAGGAGAATACCATGCAAGTGTCTTTGATGTATTCCAGGTAATCAACGATAGTTTCCTGTTTGATTTTTCCTGTGACTGTTGACACCAAGTTAGCCAAGCGGTTGTAGCTTTGCGGCTGTTTTACGCTTAATGCCAATTTGCGAATGAGCACCTTTAGGGCAATCGTGTTGCGGATATTGTAACGGCTGATTAAATCGCCAAAATAAATTTTATTGTAGAGGTTGCCCAGCCATTGACGCTTGAATTGCTCATCTCTAAGGACAAGTTCCGGTAAGCCACCAAAGTTGAAATATTCATTGAATGCTCGCTTGATGTTGGCATTGTCAAGGTATTCCCATTGTTTTTCCAACTGGATGTTTTTTGCCTTTAGAAACTCCATGAAAGAGAAAGGATATACATTCTGTATCAGATAGCGGCCTCCCAGCGTGGTTGAGATTTCTTTGCTCAGCATCTTGGCGTTGCTACCTGTGATATAGACGATGTATTTATGGTCTGCCAACCTGCGTGCGAATTTCTCCCAGCCATCCACTATCTGAATCTCATCGAGCATGAAGATGGGCTGATGAGCATATAGTTCTTCGTAAGCTTGCTTGATGATGTCAAGGTCGCTCTGCTTGACGTCTTCCAAACGATCGTCCTCGAAATTGAAATACAAGAATTCTTCAATGGAGTGACCTTGGGCTAACAAGTCGTGTATGCGTTGGTACAAAATGTATGATTTGCCGGCACGTCGAAGTCCAACCAATACATAGCAGGAATGAGGCTCGAATTCCATGTTTCTTCTGATGAAGTTCAAGTTTCCTACCATCTGTTGGTTCTCTATGATTAATTTCTTTGCAAGATTCTTGTCCAACATATCTCTTGTTGCTTCATTTTATTTGATTCTGCAAAGATACAAAATTTCCCTTATAAAGGAAAAAATATCAAGATTTCTTTCCTTTATGAGGGAAACTTTTTACTGCTTTATATCCCCTTATAAAGGAAACTTTTGATTGAATTATTTCCTTTATA
>DAIOUH010000049.1:0-16487 GCA_036751585.1 Prevotella sp.
ATAGCATCAGCCCTTGACGCAGGAACAACTATCCGTTTTGATGATGATTCCTACAATCTCTCGTTCTCATATTATGATGACGAGAACCAACTTCATCGCGTGTATTTCACTGACGCGGCAACGCTTTTCAATATAATGCGCTTCGGAGCGACTTACCATCTTGCAGGTTTCGGAGTTTGGCGTCTTGGCACAGAAGATCACAGATTGTGGAATTTTTATGGCAAAGACTTGGCTTGGGAAAAGGTAAAGAAATGGAACATGAACAAAGTCATGCGACTTGCAGGGTATGATGACGTTAACTTTGTCGGTTCTGGAGAAGTGATGGACGTGGAGTCGGAGCCCAAACATGGCAAGATAAGCCTGAAAATGGATCCTAACGACGCCATCATCAGTGAGGAAAGATACATTAGCCTTCCTTCCACTTATACAGTCTCAAAATTAGGTCACTGCGGCGCAAAGGACTTGCTGATTACCTTTGATGATGGTCCTGACTTACGATGGACGCCAAAGGTAATTAGCACGTTGAAAAAATATAATGTCCCAGCTACATTCTTCATGGTTGGACTTCAAATGGAGAAGAACCTGCCACTCGTTAAAAAGGTATATGATGAAGGCTTTACCATTGGTAACCATACATTTACCCACCACAACATGATAGAAAACTCTGAGAACCGTACGTATGCAGAATTAAAACTGACACGTATGCTCTTGGAGAGTGTGACAGGACAGAGCACAATACTATTTAGAGCCCCTTACAATGCCGATGCCGACCCGACACAACATGAGGAGATTGAACCTATGATTCTCGCAAGTCGACGTGACTATCTTTTTGTTGGTGAAGAGGTTGACCCAAACGATTGGCAGCCAGGCATATCAGCTAATGAGATTTATAAAAGGGTCATCGAAGGAGTGCATAAGGGCGATGGACACATAATCTTGTTGCACGATGCTGGTGGCGTAACTCGTAAGCCAACATTGGCAGCCTTGCCAAGGATAATAAAGACATTGCAACATGAAGGTTATAGATTCATATCCCTTGAACAGTATCTGGGAATGAACCGTGCCCAACTCATGCCGCCAATGCCTAAGGGAAAGACTTATTATGCCATGAGGGCAAATCTCACGTTGGCAGAATTGGTATATCACGTATGCGACTTCCTCACTGCTCTTTTCATAGTATTCATCATCTTGGGCTTCATGCGCCTCGCGTTCATGTACTACCTGATGATAATGGAAAAACGAAAGGAGAGAAAGCGTAACTACCCAAAATTGGACAAGGACAATGCTCCCATGGTGTCTATTATTGTGCCAGCATACAACGAAGAGGTTAACGCGGTGCGCACGGTTAAGACGTTGCTAAAAGAAGACTATCCAAACTTCAATATATTCTTTGTTGACGATGGCAGCAAGGATCATACCTTGGAACGCATTCACAAGGCGTTTGACGATAACGAAAAGGTACATATCCTTGGCAAGCCAAACGGAGGCAAGGCTTCGGCATTGAACTACGGCATAAGCCATACAAATTCAGAATTCGTGGTTTGCATTGACGCTGACACGCAACTACGTCCAGATGCCGTTAGTAGGCTCATGCAACATTTTTTGGAAGACAAGGAGCATCGTATAGGCGCAGTAGCCGGCAACGTGAAAGTCGGCAACCAGCAAAACATGCTCACACGCTGGCAGGCAATTGAATATACCACAAGTCAAAACTTTGACCGTATGGCATATTCATATATCAACGCAATAACTGTTGTTCCTGGTGCCATCGGCGCATTTAGGAAAGAGGCAATAATGAAAGCCGGTGGATTGACAACTGATACACTCGCTGAAGACTGTGACCTGACGATGAGGATAATCGAAAGCGGTTATGTGATAGAGAACGAAAACTTTGCCGTGGCTATGACTGAAGCGCCAGAAAACGTGTCACAGTTTGTCAAACAACGTGTGCGTTGGTGTTTTGGCGTGATGCAAACGTTTTGGAAGCATCGCTCTTCACTTTTCAGCGTAAAGAAGAAAGGGTTTGGCCTGTGGGCAATGCCAAATATGTTGGTCTTCCAATATATCATCCCTACGTTCTCACCACTTGCGGACGTAATGATGTTCATTGGTCTCTTCTCGGGCAATGCCCTGCAAATTTTCGCCTATTACCTTGTGTTTCTTGCAGTAGACGCAAGTGTCAGTGTCATGGCTTATCTATTCGAACATGAACGCCTTTGGGTACTCCTATGGATTATTCCGCAACGATTCTTCTATCGTTGGATAATGTATTATGTGCTTTTCAAGAGTTATCTGAAAGCCATAAAAGGAGAATTGCAACAGTGGGGCGTGTTGAAACGGACAGGAGACGTGAAAAGCTTGGCTTGAGAATCTGGAGTTAAAGCAAAATAAGAATTGCAAATGACAGACTTGTATATATTTGATTTCGACGGCACGATCGGTGACAGCCGTGGACTGATTGTAAAGACCATGCTGGACACGTTTGACCGTATGGGAATAGACAAGCCAAGTAAAGAAGCGTGCATCAAGACAATCGGTCTACCATTGGCCGATTGCTTTGCAGTATCAGCATGTTTGGACGAAAAGCTAAGCAAAGAATGTGCGTCCGTCTATCGTGAGATCTTTCATAAAAACAACAAGAAGGGTGCCGTAAAGCCTTTTGAAGGAGTTATAGACACGCTTAACCGACTACATGATGAAGGAAAGGCAATGGCAGTAGCAAGTAGTAGACAACACGAGTCTCTCGACATTCTCGTTGAAGACTTTGGCATTGCTGACCTTTTCGACATAATTGTGGGAGCAGATGACGTCACTAAGGCAAAGCCTAATGCGGAACCAGTAAACTTGATTCTCTCAAAGCTGGGCTTCAAACCAAAGCAAACTCTTGTAGTGGGGGATGCTCCTGTCGATGTTCTCATGGGTCGCAACGCAGGAGCAAAAACTTGTGCGGTGACTTACGGTAATGGAGGTATTGATGAATTAAAAGCTTCTAAACCAGACTATTTGATTGACAAATTCACCAAAGTATTAGAAATAAAATAAAAAAGAAAAAAGAAAAAAGGGAATTGGAAGTAGTAAAAACGCTTCCAATTCCCTTTTTCTTTATCATTTACTTGTTCAAGCCCCTGTTGTTAAGAGTGGTGTTCAGAAGTTTCAAATACTGCGAATACTGCTCGTAGCTGAGAACAGCATGCATATAAGCCAAGTTGCGCTTGATGGCTTTCTTGAAAAGCTTGTCGCGATCCTCACCCTGAGCCTGACCAGCCTTTTTCATGTCAGTGGCGAATGAATCAGTGATGGAGTTCACTGCGTCAAACTCGTCATAGTCGAGGTTCAAGGCACGCGAGAGAGACGTCATGCTGATGTTCATCTCGTATTTCTGAGCCTCTTCTGCTACTGCGGCATTTGCCTTTGCGTTTGACTCGCCCTCAGCGAAAGCGAATGTCATGCTCATCAATGCAGCCAGTGTGAATACAATCTTTTTCATAATGTTACCCTTTCTTTTAATTGTTAAACGTTTAGGACTCGCCAGTCCTTTTTATTTGTCTCAAAGAAGCTATTATACTGCTTCTTTTTTCTTTTTGACACTGCAAAGATAGGCAAAATGTCAGTCTCGCAATATAATTTATAAGGATAATTACGAAATAAGTTACTATTTTTGATTAAAGTCAAGCAAATTGATATTAATCAGTAATCAAGAATTGCGTCTTTACACTCTTCCATAAGCCATTTTGGAGTGCTTGTAGCTCCACAAATGCCAACGGTCTTAGCGCCATCAAACCATGAGAAGTCGATTTCGTCTTTGCGCTCCACAAGATGACTGTTGATGTTAACCTCCTTACACCGTGTAAACAGTGCGTGGCCATTGCTGCTTTTGCGACCGCTTACAAATAGTATTATGTCGTGGTGAGCGGCAAAGTCGGCAATGTGTGGCATTCTATTGGCTACTTGCCTGCAAATAGTATCATAACTTTTAAATGCTGCTTCCGAAGCAATGTTACTTTGAATATAGTCTATTATGCGACGATACTCGTCGAGGTTTTTCGTTGTCTGAGAATATAGGTTGATGTCTTTTGAAAAATCAAGTTTCTGTTTAACCTCATCAAGACTTTCCACAACAATGGCTTCTCCATGAGTTTGCCCCACAAGCCCGAGCACCTCAGCATGGCCTTTTTTCCCGAAAATCACAGTCTGAGCTTCCCTGTTGATGCTCCATTTGTGTTTTATTCGTCTTTGCAAAGCCAAGACCACAGGGCACGTAGCATCAATTATCTCAATATTGTTTTGTCGCGCTATCTCGTATGTTTCTGGTGGCTCACCATGCGCTCTCAAGAGCACTTTCGCATTGTGGAGAGACTTTAGTTGTTTATGGTCAATAGTCTCAAGACCTTGCTCATGTAGACGCTCCACCTCCATGCCATTGTGAACAATGTCGCCCAAGCAGTATAGTTTGCAGCCTTTTGCCAGTTCTTCTTCTGCCTTGCGAATGGCGGTAGTGACGCCAAAACAGAAGCCACTACCATTGTCTATCTCAACTTTCAAATTCATTCAAACGAAGTGTTTATAATTACTTTTGACTGAGAGGGGTCATTGGTTATCATCAACACCTTTGGTGTCGTGCGAGCCTTCTCTATCATGCTCTTTATGGCGGTGACTTTCAGTCTCGCCGTTTCTCCTGGCCCAATGTTCTGCTTGTTGAGAGAAATGTCAAGTCCTGTGCCAATTATCTGAAGAGAGCGAATGGAAAGTTTTGACTTTCCTATATTGGTTATCTCCAAATCGTCTTTTTCTTTTTCCTTTGCATTATTCTTGCTGAAGTTAAGTTTTCCCTTTGACAGTTGGAGTTTGGGGGCATTGGCGAGTTGGCTGTCATTCAATTTCTCAAAGTTGGGAAGCAACACTATGTTAACGTCAATTTCTTTGTCAGTAGACACCTTGTCACCTTGGAAAGATCCAAGATAGATACTTGTGTGTGTCAAACCGAGGTCATGAAGTTTACGTGAGTCCACTTGCAACAATATAGTAGCGGAACGTCCTGGAGCCAACCTTGAAGGCTTTACTTCTCCTTTGAGATATGGTGGCATGTGAAGCAGCTGTGGCGTGATGGCCTCATTGCTATTATTCAATATGTGAATCTTCTCTATAGGCTGCTCACCTCGATTCACATTGTCAAAGAACAAGTCTGTTTTGTCCGCAAGCACATCGCCAACAGTATAAGGAAATTCTCCATTGAAATTACTGATTTCCTCTACCACGACTCCCTTGATTGTCAATAGAATGGGTTGAGCGTTGCTGTAAACGCCAATCTCCTTTTGAAAATGTCCCATTTGTTTTGCGTCGTATGTGGCACTCACAGTAAATGACTTGCCTGGCGCGATGGCATCAGTAGGGTAGGCTACTGTCGTGCATCCGCATGAAGTGCGGATATTGCTTATCAGCAAAGGTTGTTTACCCGTGTTCTTCATTTTAAACTCAGCCTTCACCGGATGCTTATACATCACTTGACCACAATTGATAGTGTCTGAAGGCAATGATATGGTCTGTGCATGAAGAAACAACGGTGTCAGCGTACAACATAGTAATAATTGTCTTATCTTCATTTTTTTACATGATTATCATTTTATAATGTATTCTTTTCCCTGTTCTCTTCCGTTGAATTCTGGTGAATACGCACACTGTACAGTGGCTATCCCAGAAGTGTAATTACCTTTACGGTTGATATAATATTCCGTCTCTATGACATGACGGCCTTTACGCAGATGGTCGAAGAAATAATTGGTAACATTGTCTTTAGGAGCCACATAATAGCCCGACTGATAGCCACTGAGTTGATTTACAGGTTCCAAACAAGCAGCGCGCTTGTCTTGTATCTGTATAAAATCAAAGTCGCGCACAGCAGTTACAGTTAGGCGAACTTTTATTTTATCACCTACCTTCATATTGTTTGTGCCAATTACCTCACGCTTTATGCTCAATCCTGATTCAGCTGCCTTCACATTTGAGCCTTTCTGTGTAAACTGTGCATAGACAGCTCCCCATGAAGGGCCATCAGTAAGTTTCCGAACTTTGAGCGAGTGAGCCTCAGCAGGGTCAACGCTTGCTTTCACGTATCCAATTCCACTTGTAGAGTTTGGTAAGGAAATCTGTTTGTCATCAACCATCAAGTCTACAGGTTGCGCGCCTTCTAAATGGCTGTCCAAAGACATATTGTCGTTGCCATACAATAGAGCGTAGACTGCGTTGACTGTATTAATCGTAGTGCTCCACATCGTAGTGCGTTTCTCTTGCAGCAACCATTGAAGCATTTGATTGACTGTTGCCGTGTCTGCAGGCTCAACAAGGCGAAGAGCTTCTATGACAAATGTCTGAGTGGGAATGCGATAGTCGCACCAGCTATACTTAGCCCGTGGCGTGTCAAAATAGCGTCCCATCTCATCGGTGTAAACTGAATACTGCCGAATGCTTTCTATAAGGTCTTTCGCAAGCCCCTTCTTGCCATATTGCGCCAAGATGACCGCGGAGCCAGCTTTACCATAAATAGTCATGCGGCTCGATGACTTGCCGAGAAGGTTCACGAGGTAGTCCATGTCAGCAGTCTTGGTTCTCTTAGCCAAAACAGATGAATAAAGCCACTGGCAAGCAATCTCACTTGGAGTCAAATCCTTGTTGCCTT
Source organism: Prevotella sp. (assembly GCA_036751585.1). Classification (GTDB taxonomy): domain Bacteria; phylum Bacteroidota; class Bacteroidia; order Bacteroidales; family Bacteroidaceae; genus Prevotella. The sequence continues at coordinate 6,674 of DAIOUH010000049.1, forward strand.
TTTTCTCCAACTTCTTCAATTCAGAGACTTCTTCAGCCATCTTGCCATCAAGGTATCTGAAGCCTTTATTTATTATGTCGTTGAAGACGCTTGCTTTTGTTTGGGCAAGGTGATTGAGCCTTGTAAGCGTCTCAACGACGTTTGCCGTCATCACATCGCTACCAGCCATTCCCGACCACCAAGAAAACGAGCCATCCCTGTTTTGTAATGAGCGAAGTTTAGACGTGAAGTCATTTGTACGATATTCAAGCGTGTTCTCATCAAGATAACCTGCAAGCTGTTGCTTGCGGTCTGTCTCGTTGTCAGCGTCTGAAACCCATGGCGTCTCGTTGAGAACCATTGTTTTCAGTTCGCTGTCCTTTGCAAGATTACTTACCAACGAATTGCTTTCATCCGACTCATTCTTCCATGATGCGATGGTCTTCGCGATCAGCGGTGAGGATGACAAAATTTTCTTGCCCAACACATTGGCAAAGATGGCCGCGGAGAGCGACGCTGCATCCTTGTCGTTGGGGTTGGCAAGTGTAGGCATGGACTGAAGCGCAAGCCATAATGGATTCGCCGTATACTCAAACGTCAACTTCCTGTCTTTGCTGTCTGTTGGGAAAAGTTTTGCCAAGTTTATTTCTTTTTCACCCTTGTGATTCTGGTAGAAAGGAATAGTATTTATGACATATTCGCGATCAGGCAACAAAAGGAGCCATTGCTGCTCACCATCGCTGAAGCCATTGCCTTCTGCCACGATGCGAGCCGCAAGGATCGTTTTTCCATTGGATAGCTGTAGAAGCTCAGCGGCATCCACGTCAAAATTTGCGGAAGTAGAGCCGTTGGCAAGCACGGAAAAGACATTCGCTTTTTCCGAAACTACTTTATCTGTCTCAGGATCAACAATTTGAAGTCTGACCTTACCTTTTACTTCCTTGGCAGACGTGTTCAAGATAAGTGTTGAGATTTGTCCCTTATCGCCTTCACGCAGAAAGCGAGGCATATTTGGCTGAACCATTATGGTTTTTGAAGCGACAGCTTCAGCGTTGACAATGGCATTGTTCATATTGACGTCATGGGCAAATCCCATGAAACGCCATGTCGTGACACTCTCTGGCAGGGTGAACGATATGCTCACACAACCAGAACTGTCGGTAGGCAGGGCAGGGTAGAAGAATGCCGTTTCAGTGAGGTTGTCTCGTATTTTATTCTTTACTTGCTCATTTTCAGGTGCTTGACTTTCAATGGCTCCATAGTCCCGATTCCCAGAAACTTTAGCTTCGCTTTTAACAGATGGATTATAGCCTACTATGATTTTCTCATTCATTGCCCTCCTCATTGCCTTAGACATAGGCACGACCTCACTGTCAAGACGCAATAACTCTCCGAAAGGTCGTGAAGCCCACTGAAAAAGAGAACTATCGAAATGGGTAAATGTCAAATCTTTCACACCAAGGTTGCCAAGATACTGGCTTCCATTAAGATAACCCGTGTAAAGCGAAGGACCAAGCCAAACGGAATATGGAAGTGAGAAAGAGAAGCCATTGAGTCTGTGCCAGGAGTTTGGATAAAGCGCGTCAAGACTCTTGTCATACAACGTTGCCATGAGCTGTGCCCTGGCTGGCTTTCCAAGAGGTGAAAGTATTTGCAATGTCCATGTCTCCTTTTGTCCAGGAACGAGCTTGTCTCTGAATGTCTTCCACTGAGTTTGCAATCTCGTGTCTGGAACTGGACGGACAATTTGGACTTCATGTTCGTAAAGTCTTCCATCATAAACCCATGCCAAGGCTATCGTTATGCCGTCACCATAAGCCTTCTCATATTTTAGAGCACGTGTAAAGACATTATTGCAGAAAACCTTATTGCCGCTTTCCACGACCTTATTACCAGACAAGATTGTATAATACAACCTGTTGCCAAAATCAGAAGAGCCGACCTGAACATAAACAGGCGAGCCATCAGACGGGAACTTGCGGGCTGAGACATAGAGCCAGTCATGGGTACTTATCGCTGGCTTCTTGTCATTAAGTGTAAATACGACAAAGTCGTTTTTCAGAGTGTCTGTGCCACAGATTGCCTCCAAGTGATGAAGTCCAGAATTAAGGTTGTTGTCAATGTCAACTGTGGAGTTTGTTTTCGTCTCCATCCAAGAGCCATTATCAAACTTGTATCTCACGGTGCCATCAACTTCCTCGCCCAACAAGTTCTTGTATGCGAATGTAACGTTCTTCAAGCTGTCTCTTAATGTCTTGTCAGGCAAATTACTTGATAGGATGGCATTTCTATTACTCAATGGCAAAGATGTCTGAGCCTCATGAGTCTCGCCTGACATATCAGTTACGCTCGCGTTTACTTCAAAGTCGTAATAAGCCGCACCATGTATATTGGCATTTGCCGGATATGCCATAGGCACGCGAATATTAAATGAGCCATCATTATTGGTGGTAGTGGAGTCGGAAAGAATCTCTGTCTTTTCACGACGCCCCCAGTAGAACCATCTCAAGCCCTCATTTCTATTGACTGTATATTCCACTTTGGCATTTTGAACAGGAACGCCTGAGTATGTCTTGGCAACAGCACGAAGAGTGACTGTGTCGCCTGCTTGATAATTGCCTTTGAACTTGTCAAACGCCACTTGGAATAATGGACGCTTGTATTCTTCCACATGAAAATACGCGCTCGTCGCACGGTCATTATTGTTTGTCTTGACCTCAACTGAATACCCACCAGTAAGCCCTTGCCGTGGCAAGGTGAAATCCACTGATGCCGTGCCAAAATCATCGGTCATGGCTTTCTTTTCAGACACTTTTTTGTAATTGGCATCCATCAGTGAGAAACACAACGACGTGTTGGGGGCTACCTTTGATGACAGCTCTTTCTGATTGTCCTCCCAGACTATGGCAGCAACGTGAACGTTTTGCCCCGGTCGATATATGGCCCTGTCGGTATAAACGACTATGCGGTGGGGTTGGTCTGATGATTGGAAAGAATTGAAATAAGCGAAAAGGTCACTTTCCGCTGAGGCCTTATCGTTAGGCGTGTATACATATATGAACCTTGGCCTGTTCTTATATGAGCAAACTGTTTCACCATTCTTGTCAACGCTGAGAGTTTGTTTGTCCGCGGTTGGCTTGCCATCAAGTTTATAATTGGTTATCACGATTTTAGCGTCAGGCAGCGGCTTGCCAGTCGTTCCACTCACCACGGCCAAGCGAATCTTGTTGTCCGGCAAAGTTTGGTGAACAACGAAGACATTGGAGACCCTGAGAATGCGTCTGCTTGCTTTGATATTCTTATTGTCTGTGGTTACCTCAATCATATACACTCCAACGGGCAAACCATTTATCTTGACACTGTCGGTAGTGCATTTCCATGCCGGAAGTCCATCGTAGTGCCTTTCATAAGTGGCTGTGGGAGAAGATGCAATAAACCTCTTCAATTTATTGTAGTCTGAGCCGACAGAAGGATCAAGATGATTGTTTCCATCAATGGCGACCTTGAAAATGGAGATATTGAGCTTGGATATGTTTCTAATGGAAGTTATATTAAGCGTAAAATCCTTATTTGGCAAAAACGGGGTCTTGCCAGTATTGATTGAGAACGAGGGCTGTTCCAACACCTTGAGCTGGTTGCGCAGGTAGTTGGCTCGCTTCCATGTTCCCCATTTGGTCAATGACTGATTGATAAACTTGACCTTAGCCTCGGCATCATCGTCACCCATGGTCTGCAATCTTAGGATGGCAAGTTCGCAGGATACAGGCAAGTCTTGATATAGTCGTGAAAGGGAGTCGAGCTTGTCGGCACAAACGGAATCGCCCCATTTGTCCATGTTCTTGTTTACTTCCAGCATGGCCGTGTAGCAAGCCGCCTCACGATCGCCATGTTGCTGATAGTAGGCATGAGCCGCATTATAGCTGTTGGTCTCCATTGCTATTACATGGAGCAGATCGTCATTGAATATTCCGCTGTCGTCACCTCGCACCAAGGCTGGTTCGTAGCCTGTGCTTTTGCGCGAAGCAAGCATTGAAGGATGAGACATGGCCTTGTCGAACCATCTACGGCTGACTATTTCGTCACTGTCAGACCCCAACTTGGCATACATTTTACCTATGGCAGTCGCATACACGGCTTTCAGTGCGGGATCGGTAAACGAATCATATTGACGCTCCATATTCTTAATATGAGCGTCGAGGGAATCAGGAGTGATTTCAGTTTGCAGCATGCCATGCTTCAATTGTGCTTTTAGAAGTTGGCCATATTGCTTTTCTTTTATGGCTTTGGTTTCAATTTGCCTTATCAAGGTGATTTGTGTCTTGGGCAAATCCTTTTTAGCGGCCTCTCCAACTTTGTTCCACAGTTGTTGAAAAGTCTGCGCATTAGAAAGCAACGGAAGCAGGAATAAAACGAAAATGCTTAATACCTTTTTCATACAATGATTATTTCTTAAGTTGGAAATGTAAAGGCAAAGGTACTAAAAACCATCCATATTTTTACTTAAACGCCATGAAATAAACCTTAATACAAATGGGCAATGATGTTAATATACTTTTTTTGTAACTTTGCAACAACATAGATGATAACCTTGAAATTTTTGACACACAATGAATGATAAAGAGAGGACAATCCTTCTTCGTCAGCTCTCTGAAAAATATGAGACTGCATCTTTTCTCAATGGCGATCCGTCATGGTTCATGCACCAAGTGAAAGGCAAGGAAAACCAAGAGGTCATGGCTTTCTTGGCTTCAGTGCTTAGTTTCGGCAAGCGTGAATTGTTTTTCCCCAAGATTCATCTTATGCTGGAAAAGAGTGGGGGACAAACAGCTGATTGGGTGAAGAGCGGCAAATATCATGACGACATCGCGGACAACAACGATTGCTATTACCGTTTTTACAACAACCACATGATGCTTCAATTTCTCGATGCCGTGAGGGAAATCATCATAAACGATGGCAGTATCGGAGCTTTTGCCGAGAAACATGCCAAACGCCACACTACGCTTGAGGTGCTTGAGGCATTGGGTGATTACTTTCGAGAGAGGGGCATTAAAGGCATGGTGCCATCGCCTCACAGTTCTGTAGCTAAGCGACCATGCATGTTCATGAGGTGGATGGTAAGAGACAACTCTCCCGTAGACCTTGGACTTTGGTCAAGATTTATTGATAAACGCACACTTTATATTCCTCTCGATACACACGTCATGCAAGAAGCAAGCCATTTAGGGCTTATATCGGGGAAGACCGCAAGCTGGAGGACGGTCTTGAATCTCACGGAGGCATTAAAAGCGGTGTTTCCAGATGATCCCGCGAAAGGTGATTTCGCGCTCTTTGGCTATGGGGTAGATAAATAAAGACGCAAGTCCCTTTTCTCGACAATAGAGAAAAGGGACTTGTCTTTTATATGATGTCTATCAAAGCGAATGTCAACCAAGATACTTTATCAAGAGCTTTGCGTAACCGCTTTCGCGAAGTTTCACGATGCTCTTCTCGCGTATTTGGCGAACACGCTCGCGTGTCAAGCCGAGTTGGTCACCGATTTCCTCCAAGCCCTTCTCGTGGCAGCCAATGCCAAAACACTCACGCACGATTGTAATCTCACGATCTTTCAAGACATTGCGAAGCACGGTGTCAAGCTCTTTGGCCATACTCTCATAGTCGACCTGCTTGTCGGCGCGGCTGTCCTCGCCCGAAGCCAAGACATCAGCCATGGAGTTGTCGTCGTCTTCCTGAAAAGGAGCGTCGATGCTCATGTGGTGATTATCGGCCTTGATGGTCTGGTCTATCTTCGTCTCCTCAATGTTTGTCAGCGATGACAATTCCTGCACAGAAGGACGCCTTTGGTTTTTCTGCTCAAACTTTGAAATCTCAGAGTTTATCTTAGACAATGCACTCACCTGGTTGAGCGGCAAGCGCACAATGCGGCTTTGCTCGGCAATAGCCTGAAGAATGCTCTGCCTAATCCACCACACGGCATAAGAGATAAACTTAAAGCCACGAGTCTCGTCAAATTTCTCTGCCGCCTTTACCAAACCAATGTTTCCCTCATCAATAAGGTCGGTAAGGCCCAGGCCTTGATGCTGGTATTGCTTTGCCACAGACACGACAAACCTAAGATTGGCTTTGACAAGTTTCTCTTTGGCGCGTTCGCCCTCGCGACCGCCCTTACGGATTTTCTGTGCCAACTCAATCTCCTCGTCCACGCTAATCATTGGCACTCGACCTATCTCTACGAGATACTTGTCTAATGCTTCGCTTGAACGGTTTGTGATGCTCTTTACAATCTTTAACTGACGCATTTCTTAACTACCTTGCTTTAATTACCTTGCTGTATAATAAGGTTTCCCTTAATACCTATGAAGATTATTATAAATAACGATAGGGCGCAATGCGCCCAATCTCGTTACAAAATTAATAAGAAATATTGATATTGACCGTGTTTTTATCTTTATTTTTGAATAATAATCATTTGTTAAGACCAAAGAGCAACTTACGGTCTCTATCCGCGGCTGGTTTCGTCCAATTTTCCGGTATCACCTTCCAATTGTGGTTTGGTTGAGGGTCAAGCACCTTCTGTCGCTTGATCTCTTGCATGAGGTAGTAGCGTTGGTCACGTTCAGACCTCCAAACTATTCTGCTTTCAAGGGAATCCTTTGGGATGCCAGCGCCTTTTGTCAAAAGCTCTCCACCGCCATTAGCCCTGTAGCTGTTAACGGCAACCATGTACCACTTCTTGGGATTGAATGGCGTGCCATCACTCATTTGCAAAATCTTGACTTTCTCACCATTTGGCTTGGTGACATCGACGGTGTAATCAATACCCGCTGCAGCGTCAAAATTAAACGAGAAGTTCTTGAAGCCCATTCTTTGAGCGTCGCCGTATGTATGATTGTCAAGCAAAAGAAGATGGTCATCGGGTGACTTCATGGTATTCATCCATAGGTCATAACTCATCTCAAGGTGTTTGCGAATCTCCTCACCCGTGAGACGCATCACGTACAGCTGGTTCTCATATTTGTATAGTTTGAACATGTCGCTCATGTAGACCGGTCCCGCGTTGATTGAAGCGTTGAACGACAATGGGGCATTGAACGCTATGTCGGCATGAGTGATTTGCAACTCAAGGTTAAGGATGAGGTCGTTGAATGCGGAGTTGCCAAAATAGCTGTCAGCCGTTCTTATCGTATGCGTGAATTCGCCTATCTTCTCGTTGGCAAAGGCATTTGTCTTGTCGATGAACGGCTTGAAAAAAGACATGTATTTCTCATCAACTGGAAGGCTGGTCACGTCTTTCAAGGCACCGTTTTTGTTCACCACTTTCCATTTGCCCTTGCTTTTCTCTATTGTCATGCTGGCGTCGGCCACGGTGATGGCATTGTTTGCTGGATCCATGCAGAGCACGGTGTCGCCGACGACGTTGACAACCTTGTCGAGGTGGCGAGTGTGGTCGTGCCCGAACAGCACGAGGTCGAAGCCAGGCACCTCCTTGGCCACTTTCTCCGACGCGTCTTCCTCATAGTCTGACGTGGTTATGCCTCCCGACTTGCCTGAGTGGAACAGTCCGATTACCACGTCAGCCTTCTCCTTCTCCTTTATTACCTTCATCCAACGCCTTGCCGACGAAACCATGTCCTCAAAGCGCAATCCGCTCCAGATGTTTTTTGGCAACCAGTTGGGTATGGCTGGCGTGAGCATGCCGAGCACGGCAATCTTGCAACCTTCGCGATTGATGATGGTGTACGGCTTCAAATAAGGCTCACCAGTGGCAGCGTTGATGACATTAGCGCCAAGCACGGGCATTTTGTGCTCCTTGATCCATTTGTCGTAGACAGCGTGACCAGGCTCCACATCGTGATTGCCTATCGTGACAGCGTCGTAACCGAGGTAGTTGACCACTTGCGAAGCTATGTTCACTTCTGTGGTATCGATAAAGTTGGAGAAATAGCTCACAGGCTGTCCTTGGAGAATGTCTCCGTTGTCGAGAAGCAAGAGGTTCTTGCCGCATTGCTTGCGAAGCTGGTTGACATAAGTGCTGACACGCGCAATGCTTCCGGCCTTTGGCTTCCTGTCTATCATGTCGTAAGGGAAGAATGACCCATGCACATCGCTCGTCTCCACGACACGAAGCGTAAACGACTTGTTGTTTGCGGCACTGGAAAGAGTCGCTGACAATAACATTATAGAAAAAAATAAAGTCTTCATTATCTATGTCTTAGTGTCTTATGAGTTTTATCCTATGGTCTATGCACGTCGGCAGTTCCTCCTCATAGTGCGTTACCATTATCAAGGTCTTGTTCTTTCGTTGCATGAACGTGTCGATGACGTTCTTCGCGAGCACACGGTTCTCGTTGTCGAGTCCATGGAGAGGCTCGTCGAGTATCAAGAGTTCCGGGTCCTTGACAAAGGCACGCGAAAGCAACACGAGACGCTGCTCGCCGCTGGACAGTTTCAGGAATGTCGTGTTTTCCTTGCCTTCGAGTCCGAAGACCTTCATCCAGAAACGACACGTGGCGTATTCCTCTTCTGATGGCTTGGCATAAAGTCCAACCGAATCTTTCAGTCCGCTTGCCACGATTCTTATTGCCGGAATGTCTTTCTGGTAAGCGCGATGCATCTCTGGCGACACGTAGCCAATGTGCTTTTTTATGTCCCAAATGCTCTCGCCAGTGCCACGTGGCATTCCGAACAGCGTAATGTCGCATGCGTAGCTCTGAGGATTGTCAGCGCAAATCAAGCTCAGCAAGGTGGATTTTCCAGCGCCGTTCTGACCACTCAATGCCCATCGTTCGCCATTGAGTACCGTCCAGTCGAGATCCTTGAGGATTACGCGATTTCCATAGCGTATGCTCACATGGTTCAACTTTGCCACCTCGTGAGTATTGTAGTCGTTGTTTTTATATGGAAGGTTGAGAATGGCGTCTGCCTTGTCTTTGCCAAGCATGAAAGCCGGGGTTGACACACGAGAGGCCACAAACTCCTCGCGCGTTTTTTTCTTGCCCACGTGCATGTCCTTGACCTCTACAACGTGAGTGATGAACTCTGGAATGTCATCGGTCTTGGACAGCACAAGAATGATTTGTATTCTCTCTTCCTTTATGATAGTGGCAAAGAGCTGTTTCAACTGGTCACGGGTTCCCGCGTCAAGTCCGATAAACGGATTGTCCATGATAAGCACGCGCGGGCGAGAGAAAAGCGTCTCGGTGAGTTTGAGCTTTCTCAATTCTCCACTCGACAAGAGGATGATTGGCTTGTCAAGCAACACCTTCATGTTGAACATGTCGTAAAGCTCCGCCTTGAGACTCTGCCTTGCGGCATTGTCTTCGCCGGCGCGAGCGTATGCGGCATCGAGTTTGTCGCCAACGGTTGGCGTATTGGCATCTATCTCCGTTTGATTCCAGCGTTGCTGCAAATAATAAGCACGGTCGTTGTCCCCACCATAGGCGTCACGAAAAGTGATGTATTTGATGTTGTCAGACAAGCTCTTGTTCGTGCTTGGCGAGAAGTCGTATTCAGGGTCGTGCATAAGCAAGGGGTGGCTGCCTGTCAGGATATTGACAAGCATTGTCTTGCCTCCACCGTTTGGCCCCACGATGGCAATTTGCTCGCCATCGTTGACTGAGAAGTTTACCGGCTCTGCCATACGCCACTCTGGCATACGCACCACGCCGTCTTTCACGTTGATGATTGGTCTACCCATATTTTATATTGTTTTCTTAACCTTAGAATAAGTTACCCACACATGCAAAATTTTCAAGGCATCGGCTTTACGGCGTAAAGGCATCGCGATTCAAGCGTAAAGGCATCGCGATTCAAGCGTAAAGCCGACGCGATTCAA
>DAIOUH010000050.1:0-16465 GCA_036751585.1 Prevotella sp.
GAATCACAGGCTTTCACATTTCTTGTTTTCGCTTATCGACTTTCCGCATTATTGCTTACCTTTGCTAAGAGAATAGGAAAAGCATACATGAAGCAGAAGATACTTTTTGTTTGTCATGGCAACATCTGCCGCAGCCCGATGGCGGAGTTCATGATAAAAAAGCTGGTGAAGGACCAAGGGCGCGAGTCGGACTTTGAGATAGACAGCGTGGCCACGTCGACCGAGGAGATAGGCAACGACATGTATCCGCCCGCCAAGCGGTGCCTGCGCGCCCATGGCGTGCCGTTTGAGCACAGACAAGCGCGGCAAATCACCATGGCCGATTACGACCATTTCGATCGCATATTCGTGATGGACCGCAACAACCTGCGTTGGCTTCGCATGCTCGGCATTGAGGACCGCGACCACAAGGTGGAGCTGTTGATGTCGCTCGTGGGCGAGGATCGCGACGTGGCTGACCCTTGGTACACCGGCGACTTCGAGCGCACCTACGACGACATTGCCCGTGCGTTGCCAAGCCTTCTTGCATGAATTTGAAAGCTAAAAGTGAGTTTTTATTTATTTTTTCTCATAAAATGATTAACTTTGCAAAAGGGTTTACATTTTATGAATCGTCTCATATATATAATAAGGTGTATGTTGCTGTTGGTTTCCATGATGATGTGCATGGAAGCCAAGGGCGTGGACAGGCGCTTTTATGAGACCGTGAGCAAGCTGCCCAGCGCTGAGCTCAACGCGCGAGCCAGATATTATTCGCGCGAGCGGTCTAACCCCGACAGCGCTTTCCTTTGCTATTCGTTGGTCACCAAGCGATACCATGGCAACATGGACAAGCAGGGCATGAAAGAGATGGCCAGGGCTTGGCATGGCTTGTGGTACATCTATTTCTTTTACCATTACGACTTCTCGCGCGCCATGGATTGTCTGCGCAAGTACCAATCGTTTGCCGCCCAATCCCAGCTCACCGACAGCGAGGCGCGCCCGTGGCTCATGAAGGGTGTCATGTATGAGACCATGGCCGACGAGACGGGCGATACCTCGCTCATACGCGAGGCGATAGGCTGCTACGACAAGGCGTTGAAAGCCGCCTCTAAGGTCAACGACTACAACATCGTGGTGATGGCTTTCTCCGACCTCATGCTCTTGATGCCCGACTACCATAGCCCCAAGGTCATGGCTGAGGCGTATCGGCGTTTTGAGAAGGTGGCGAGCTCGTCGAGCCAGCGCGACTTCACCTACGACTACGCCCTCGAACTGTATCACAATGCCAACGCCCGCATGAGGCGCGACTATCGTGGGGCGTTGAGGGCATGCGAAAGGATGATGACCTTGGGCAAGAAAAACAACGACGACCCACGCTACCTGCTCTCCGCCTATTCGGTTAGGGGCAAGACCTACGCGCAGATGGGCGACTACAAGCATGCCATCGACGACATGCATTTCTTGGAGCAACAGGCCAAGGCCACGCAGTATATCGACTTCCTCATGCCTGTCTACAAGGACTTGCAGGATTTCTATGGCAAGTTGGGCAACAAGGCAGAGGCGGCTTTCTACCGCCAGCAACACTTTGAGTTGAAGGATTCCTTGTTGAGCTATCACCAGATGGCGAGCGTCAAGGAGATGAGCTTCATCGGCGAGATGGAAGACATGGAGGCCCAGGTGGCGTCGGTGGAGCATCGCAACTTCCTTTGGAAGGTGTTTCTCGTCATCACCCTGCTCGTGGCATCGGTCATCGCCGTGGCTTTCGTGCTCTTGCGCCGCAAGAACAAGCAGCTGAACGCCTCCAACAAGATGCTCTACGAGAAAAACGTGGCCTTGCTCAAGGCCGACGACGAGAGGAAGAAATACCAGCGCAGCAACCTCGACGATGCCGCCAAGCAAACCTTGCAGCAAACCCTCCGCGAGGTGATGGACAACACCGAGGAGTATCTATCCGTCGACTTCTCGATAGCGCGACTCGCCGAGATGGTAAACAGCACCACGAAGGTCGTGTCGCAGGTCATCAACGAGTGTTTCGGCAACAATTTCAACGCTTTTGTCAACGAGTATCGCATACGCCGCGCGTGCCAGATGATGGACAGCAAGGAGCGCGTCAACCTCACCATAGAGGCCATAGGCAATGAGGTTGGCTTCAAGTCGAGGTCGTCTTTCGTCACGGCTTTCAAGCGTTTCACGGGGCTCACGCCGTCCAACTACCTCTCGATGGCGAGCCGCCAACAGTAAATGTTAATTTTCAGAAAAGGTTTTACAAGTTGGCTTCTGAGAATCGGGAGAAATCAATCAGTTATAAGCTTGGTCGGAAACGAGCGATTTGTAGCGGCATTTGTAACGTGTTGACAATTAGCTCGTTGTTGTTTTTCATGTTTTTCGTGGTCATTTTGGTTTTGGCGTTACGGTTGAATCGCATTGCCTTTACGGTTGAATCGTTCTGCCAATGTGCTTGAATCACCGTGCCTTTTCAGTGAAAAGGCGGCGCGATAAGGCTGAAATGATGGTGGAAAGGCGACAAAAAAGGTGATTCATTGTTGAATGGAGACGTTTCCGGCACGCTTTTTCGTTCTGGATGCCACGCCCTCCAAGTGTTAAATTTTTGCCATAAATCTTTACGGTAGCATGTTGATATGAGTGGGAATAAATAGAGGGTAATACCATAATATATGTATAGCAAAACTATAAAAATATGAGAAGATTTCTTTTTTAGTATGCTTGCTAACTATGTTTTTAGCAAAAGAGCCAATTATAACTCATAGCGTTGCTTCAAGTGTATTCGAATAAAGATAATATTTCCATGATTTTTTCAAATGTATTTGAAAATTTTGTTGTATCTTTGCGATGGACAACAAAAGATTATTATGGACGAAAGACTTGAGAAAATAGCAAAAGTTAATTATTGGAATGGCAACCATTTCGACAGTGGGGTAGAGAGAACATGGTATCTTAATCGTATCATTCCATATATAGGCAACCGTGTAATAAAGGTTGTTACGGGCCAGCGGCGTGCCGGCAAAAGTTGGCTTATGCGTCAGGTAATGGCATCGATGCTCAAGAACGGAGTCATGGATCCATCACAAATACTGTACGTCAATAAGGAGTTCTATCGTTTCAGTTTCCTACAGACGGCTAACGACCTTATGGATCTCTATGAAACGTATTGTCGTGAGATCAACCCTAACAAGAAGTCTTATGTCTTTTTTGATGAGGTTCATAATATCCCAGGGTGGGAGATGGTCATAGACTCATTGTCTCAGGATCCGAGCATTGATTGTGAGGTGTTTCTTACAGGCAGTAACAGCAAGATGCTATCCGGAGAATTGTCAACACTGCTGTCTGGCCGATATGTTGAGTTTGAAGTTCAGCCTTTTAGTTACAGAGAGTATCTCAAAACGAAAAATTCATCCCCATCACGGTCAACGATGATAGACTATCTGCGTTCAGGAGGACTACCCGAGTTCATCAATCTCAATGGAGAAGAAACTAAGCGGCATTACGTTGAATCTGTCAAAGACACAATTTTGCTTCGAGACATTGTGGAGAGATATAACATAAAAGATGCAGCATTGCTCAACAGTATATTTGCCTATCTCGTGAACAATGGGACTTCTTTAGTCTCTGTAAGTAATGTCGTCAACTATCTTAATAATGAGCAGTCAAAGCGAAATCCCAAGGCAAAGGAGAAAAACTATGAGACTGTGTCCAACTATATAGGTTATCTTACCGATGCTTTTGTCATATTAAAGGCAGACCGTTATGATCTGAAAGGAAAGGAAATCTTAAAGGGTGCAGCAAAATTTTATGCGAATGACAACAGCTATCATAACTACCTGTTCGACGGTTTCGGTTTTGGGCAAGGGGCTTTGCTGGAGAGTTATGTCTATCAAGCTGTCCGACGTGCTGGCTGGAAAGTATATGTCGGAAGAGTACAGAACAAAGAAGTAGATTTTGTATGTACGGATCATGATAACCGGTTATATGTCCAATCGTCATGGACGATAGAGGATGAGGAAACAGCTGAGCGAGAGTATTCTTCATTGGAATCTATTGAAGACAGCTATCCTAAAATCATCGTTACCATGGAAGATATAGCTCGTAAGAACAGAAACGGCATACAGAATATACAGGCATGGAAACTTGAAGATTATCTGGCAAGATTAAATAGCGACAACTCATAATATTCGACCTGCTCAATTTCTTGTGTGAGATGTAAGAAGGTGATGTGGCAGAAAAAACCGAAATTGTAGGCAAAAACCATGTAAAACCGCCGTTTTGTTACTTGTTTTGGCGTTTTTTTGTACGAAATCATGATTTCGAATGCGTTACAAACCTTAATTTCTGTAAATGTTTATTGATTTTGCTAATTTTGCCAGCGAAACATCATAGACATTTTTCGAACATCTAAACATAAAGGTATTATCGCATGAGAAGAGATTACAGGTTATTGATGACATCGGTTGCCGTTGTCGCCTTGGTTCCCCTTTCGGTCTCAGCCCTGCCTTTGCCAGGTCAAGGGAGGAGTGCCATGCCGGAAGTGGAATCGACGCAGCAGGCGGCCGACACCTATCAACTGACAGGTAAGGTCGTCGACGAGAATGGCGTGCCCCTGCCAGGCGTGAACATCATCATCCAAGGCACCAAGCACGGAGTGGCTACCGACGTGGACGGAAAGTTCAACATCCAGGTGAAGAAGACCGACGTGCTCCGCATGACGTTCATCGGCTACAAGGATGAGTATGTGGCGGTGAAGGGCCGCACGTCGGTCAAGGTCGACATGACCCCCGACGCCCACACCCTGCAAGACGTGCAGGTCGTGGCTTTCGGCACCCAGAAAAAGGAGAGCGTCGTGTCGAGCATCACGACCATCCGCCCGGGCGACCTCCGCACGTCGAGCAGTGACCTCACTTCTTCTTTCGCCGGCCGCATCCCTGGCATGATAGCCTGGCAGACGGGCGGACTGCCTGGCGCGCTGACCGAGAGCGAGATGAACACCAAGTTCTACGTGCGAGGCATCACCTCGTTCCAGAGCAACGCCAACACCGACCCTCTCATCCTCATCGATGGCGTGGAGAGCTCCAAGCTCGACCTCTCACGACTCGTGGTGGAAGACATCGAGACCTTCAACGTGATGAAGGATGCCTCAGCCACAGCCATGTACGGCGCCCGCGGCGCCAACGGTGTCATCCTCGTCACCACCAAGAAGGGCGAGGCAGGAACGGTGTATACCTCGGCACGCTACGAGGCCATCATGTCCATGCCTACGCAGAAAATCGACTTGGTGGACCCTGTCAACTACATGCGCTATTACAACGAGGCGTTGCTCACCCGTAACCCCACCGCCACGCCGCAATATTCGCAGGAGCGCATAGCCCTGACGGGCGACAAGCGCTTCCCCTCGTGGGCCTATCCTGCCAACGACTGGTACAAGACCCTCTTCAAGGACTACAGCATGAACCACCACGTCAACGTGAACATCCGTGGCGGCTCGAAGATAATGCAATACTACGTGTCGCTCAACTACAACCACGACTCCGGTATGTTGAAGACCGATAAGCTCAACCAGTTTGACATCAACATCAACAACAACACGCTGTCGTTTCGCACCAATCTCACCATCGACCTGAAGCCCGGCATACAGCTCTTGCTCAACAGTTCTACCAACTGGGACAAGTATCACGGCCCGCTGAAGAGCGCGTCGGAGGCCTACAAGCTCGCCGTCAACGCCTCGCCCGTGGACTTCGCGCCGACCTACCCAGCCGACGACACCTATGCTTGGCCTCACACGCGCTTTGGCGTGCCAGTGGGCGGATCACTCTCGTATAACCCCTACGCCACGTTGCAGCAAGGCTATCTGGATCGTGACCGCTACTCCACGTCGAACCGCCTGGAGTATATCCACAACCTCTCAAGCCTTGTCAAGGGCCTTGAGCTTCGCGCCAACGTGAGCCTCGTCAAGACCGGCTACTACTCAACGCCTTACGCCATGGTGCCGGCACTCTACTCGCTGAAGAGCTACGACCAGCAGACGGGCAAGTTCTCGCTCAATGCCGAGAACCCCGACAAGCAGTCGCCCACGCTTGAGATGAACTCCGACCAGAGGCAGAACCTCAGCTCCACGCAGCTCAGCTATGAGATTCGTGCCTACCACACGGCGGCATGGGGCGACCACCAGACGAGCTTGACCCTTGTGGCCAACGCCGAGCAGTCTACCTCCACCGAGGGCTACAGCGTGCTTGAGAGTATGGAGCACCGCAACATGGGTATCTCCATGCGTGGCACCTACGGCTTCAAGGACCGCTATTTTGTTGAGGGCAGCTTTGGCTACAACGGTTCCGAGCGTTTCTCCAAGAAAAACAAGTTTGGCTTCTTCCCTGCCATTGGCGGTGCCTACGTGCTGTCCAACGAGAAGTTCTGGAAGCCGCTGGCAAAGATAGCCCCGTTCTTCAAGTTGCGTGCCACGTGGGGCAAGGTTGGCAACGACGGCGTCATCTCCTCGCCGCGTTTCGTTTACCTGCCCGTGATAAACCAGAGCGGAAGGGTCAACCCGAGACCTGCCGGACAGTTGTCCACGAGCGGCTACAAAGTGCAGTCGTATGGCAACGAGAACATCAAGTGGGAGATAGCCGAGCAGACCAACCTCGGCCTTGAGGCCAAGTTCCTTGAGGGTCTCCTCGACATTCAGGTGGACGCCTACAAGGAGATTCGCCACAACATCCTCGACTACCGTCGCGTGATACCAGCCTCGATGGGACTGGAGTATTACCAGCTCGACAACGTTGGCTCCGCCAAGAGCCAAGGCATCGACTTCTCAGGCAAGATACAAAAGGCGTTCACGCCCGATTTCTACGTCATCCTCAACACCACGCTGACCTACAGCCGCGCCAAGTACCTCTCGCTGGAGGAAGCCTCCGACAAGCCTGAGTGGCAAAAGAAGGTCGGCCACGACATCAGCCAGCAGGTGGGCTACATAGCCGAGGGCCTCTTCACCGACCAAGCCGAGATAGACAACTCGCCAAAGCAGAGCGGCGACGTGCAGCCAGGTGACATACGCTATCGCGACGTCAACGGCGACGGCGTCATCAGCATCGAGGATGCCGTGCACATCGGCTACCCGACCACGCCGGAGCTCATCTACGGCTTCAACGGCTTCATCAGCTACAAGGGATGGGAGTTCAACTTCGCCTTCCAGGGCTCAGGCCGCCGCACGTTCTTCATAGACCCGTCGGCCATATCGCCATTCTATGGCAACCGCGCCATGCTAAAGGCCATCGCCGATGACCACTGGTCCACGGACAACATGAACCCGCACGCCTTCTGGCCGCGCCTCTCCACAAACAACATAGTGTATCACAACGGTGAGGAAGACCGTAGCGCCAACACCTCGCAGACGGTGTATTCCACCTATTTCATGCGCGATTGCAGCTTCCTCCGTTGCACGGCGTTGGAGCTGGCATATAACATGCCCAAAAAGCTGTTGAAGCGTGTCGGCATCAGAAACGTGAGGATATACGCCCGCGCCACCAACCCCTTTATCATCACCAACTTCCACCTCTGGGACGTGGAGCTGGGCAGCAACGGCTTCAACTATCCTATACAGAAGAGCTATTCGATGGGTATTAACTTCAGTTTCTAATCGTATTTATCTCATGAACAACATTCATACAAACAAGATATTCATTTGCTTGGTGTCAATGGTGGCATTGCTGTCGGCTTGCAGCGACTTCCTCGACGTGGTGCCCGAGAAAGACATCACCACCATTCAGTCGCTTTTCCAACAGCGCACCAAGGTGGACGAGTGGGAGGCCGACTGCTATTCGTTTATCACGGGCCTTGCCACCCCACAGGGCAACGTGGCCCTGACGGCTTCCGACGAGTTTGTCGGCAACCAGTATCTGCGCGACCAGATACGCTATCCGCTCAATGGCCTCTTCATAGGCGATGGCGTGCAGAGCGTGCAGAGCCCTTACGGCGACATCTGGCGCGGCGACCGCTATTATGACGCCATACGCTATTGCAACATCTTCATCGACAACACTCCCAACACCTACAACATGACCGAGGCGGAGAAGAAGCAGTGGATAGCCGAGGTGAAGGTGCTCAAGGCGTTTCTCTATTTCGACCTCGTGCGCCACTACGGTCCCATCACGCTCGTGCCCAAGAACATCAGCGTGGAGAGCAGCATCGAGAGCATGAAGCAGCCTCGCCGCCCCGTGGAGGAGTGTTTCCAAGCCATGCTCAGCCTCATCGACGACGCCATGGCCAACGGTCTGCTGCCCAAGGCGCAGCAAGCCTCTTCCCACTCGGCTTACTTCAGCCGCGAGTCGGCATTGGCGTTGAAGGCCATGATTCTCATCTATCGTGCCTCACCGCTCTTCAACGGCAACAGTGACTACGTGAACTTCAAGAACAAGCAGGGCGAACAGCTCTTCCCCACGCAATACGACAAGGAGAAGTGGCACGAGGCGGCCATAGCGTGCGACACCGCCGTTGCCGTGGCTGAACAGGCTGGCTACAAGCTCGTGAGCGGAAGCACGTCGAAGAACACCGCGCTGCTCAACACCATGCAAGATTGCGAGAACCGCGTCTTGGCTCCGGCGTTCAACAACAGCGAGGCACTCTTCTTGGTGAAGTACCCCAACACCTACATGTATGCCGAGAACAAGCTCTACACCTACACCCTGCCACGCTTCCAGAGCTCCGACTATGCCAACTACAACTCCGGCGTGTATGGCTCGCTCTCGCCGACCATGAAGATGGTGGAGATGTATTACACCGCCAACGGACTGCCCATCGACGAGGACCCAACGTGGGACTACAGCGGACGTTTCCGCAACATGACCACCGAGACCGACCAGAGCACCTATGCCGACGTCATACCTGCCGACACCCGCGTGTTGCAGGAGCACCTGCGCCGTGAGCCGCGATTCTATGCCGACATAGCCGCCGACCGCACTTATTTCCAGCGTGGCCCGGCAAAGCAGAGCGCTTGGTCAACCGACTACAACCTCCTCGTGAAGGCGCACCAAGGCGAGAGCTTCGGCACTCAGGCCAGCTACATCAATCCCCGTGAGCCGCAAAACCTCAGTGGCTACTGGCTCAAGAAAGGTCTCTACAGCAGCATAGGCACGCGCTCCTATGCCAACGACTACGCCTCGAAGGGCGACGACCCATATCCCGTGATTCGCCTCGCCGAGCTCTATCTCTGGCAGGCTGAGGCTTGGAACGAGTATAGCGGCCCGAGCCAGAAGGTCTATGCAGCGTTGAACAAGGTGCGCACGCGCGCCGGAATACCCACCGTGCAGGTGTCGTGGTCGCGCGCCAAGCACCCAGACGACATCAACACTCAGGTAGGCATGCGCAAGATCATACAGCAGGAAACCAACATCGAGACATCTTTCGAGGGCCGTCGCTATTGGAACCTGCTGCGCTGGAAGGAAGGCGCCGAACTTGGCGAGCCATTGAAGGGATGGAACGTCGTGGGCAGCACCGACGAGGCGTTCTACAACAACTGGCAAGGCCCAGTGACGGTGTGGAGCAAGCGCAAGTTTGTGGCACCGCGCGACTATTTCTTCCCCATACGCTCCGAGGAGCGCATGAATGCCGGCATAGTGCAGAACCCGGGATGGTAATTCAACAAGAAGTAACAGACAACAAGAATCCTATGAAATACACATTATTATATATCGCGACAGCCGCGCTCTCGCTCGTGTCGATGGCTTCATGCAAGTCGGACGACGACAACACCTTCGGCGTGGCCCCGACGGGCGGCGTGACGTTTCACGCGGTGCCAGGCGGCGCGGTGATGAACTATAAGTTGCCCTCCAACGCCGACATCAAGGACATACGCGTGCGCTACACCGACGCGCAAGGCAAGGAAAACATCGTGCTCGGCAGTTATCTCTGCGACTCGCTCTCCTTGGGAGGCTTCAATGGCGCGACACAGAACGTGCCAGCCTACGTGTCCTACATAGCTGCCAACGGTGACATATCCGATGAGTATGCCACATCGTTCTCCACAGCCGACAGCGGCCCATACGCCTTCTTCGAGCATGCCGATGTCAAGTCGGCGTGGAATGGCTTTGAGCTGAGCTACGACATTCCCGACAGTCGCATGAAAGGCATTGCACATGTCTTCTTCGTGGGCAAGAACCCCAACACCAACGAGACCGACACCTTGCTCTTGGGCTCCGTCACACTGTCGAAAGGCAAGGCGAGCAAATTTTTCCGCGTGAAGCAAGACGTGGGCGCTACAACGGTGGTGATAAAGACCGAGGACTTTGGCGGATATTTCGTCAAGGAGCATAAGTGGGAAGGCATCAAGGCATACCCGACGCAGCAGCTTGCCGCAGCCGACATGACAGTGACGTGCGCCAAGAGCGTGGAGGACGACACCCACAAGCTCGGCATACAATATCTGACCGATGGCGACCTGAAAGGCGTGAGGGCATTGCCGGCAAGCTATAAGGAATACTACACCTTCGCCATGGGTCCCTACGCTTTCGGAAGTCCGATAATAGTGGACATGAAGGAGCAAAGGGTGCCCGCTTCGGTGAGGATATACACTCAGTTGATGGCAAAGGATGGCTACTACTCTCCCGTGTGGAACAACATGTCGTGGACTTGCTTGCCTTGCGATGTCACGGTGTTTGGCTCCAACGACCAGACCTCTTGGACGCAGTTGGGACATTATGAGGAGTCGGACGTGTTTTCAGACAACTCATGGTTCAACGTCAACCACACCGTGCAGAGGGTGAACAAGTTGACCACCAGCGAGATGGAGGCGGCTGACCCCGTGTACATGGAGGTGACGTGCCCCATCAGCGAGCAGAGTTTCCGCTATCTGAAAGTGGTGCCAAACAAGAGCTTCTCTTACGATATACCAATGTTTGCCAACACCTCCGAATACATCTATATGCAGGAGATGGAAGTGTACACAAAGAAATAAGCTGACATAAAACGTATTTAATCACATGAAACACCATATTTTATCACTTCTGAGCTTGCTTGTCGTCTTCGCCTCTTGCGGCGACGACCTCGCGGGCACTTATAGCGATTTCACCGACGGCAAGCCCTTACACTATGCCGGCAAGGTGAAAAACGTCACGGTGAACCCAGGATGGCAGTGCCTGCGTGCCACGTGGACGCTGAGCACGGATCCTGCCGTGAAAAACATCTTGGTGACTTGCGCCTCCGAATCGGACACGATTCGCCAGACGCTGGACCCTACGGCTACCAGTTGCAAGATAGAGAATCTTGCCAACAAGGACTACACCGTCACGGTGCAGTCGCTCGACACCGACGGCTCCCTATCATTGGCCGACGGTATTGTGAGCCGCCCATATACTTACGACCACGAGGCTGTGCGTGCTTTCACACGTGGCGTGAGCAAGGCGTTCCTGGCAAAGAATCATCTGCTGCTTGTCATGGGCAACTGGGAAGACGGTATAGAGGATTTCCACATCTCTTTTACAACGACTGATGGCGTCGAGCAGAACAAGCAGCTCTCTCGACAGGACTTCACGACCAAGTATCTCGACTTGGCGGGAGTGGACACGTCGAAGCCCATCGTGCTGCATCGCACGGGACACATTGAGGGATGCGAGGATCTGATACAGTTTGAGGACTACACCTTCTCCAAGGAAGTGTTGCTCAACACCGACTTCGCCTTGGAGATGACCGAGCGCTATGGCATGTCAAACGATGATGAGACGGGCTTCGCCGCGAAGATGCAATCCATCGACGTGGACCATAACCTCTACACCTTGGAAGACTTGCTCTATTTCCCCAACGTGAAGACCGTGAACCTGGGCAAGAACCGCTATTTTGATGGCACCCATTTCGCGTGGCCTACCGTGACGCAAACGGAGGAGAGCAAATGGGCGCTGGAGAAGATGCACGAGATCTACGGCACGCAGATAGTGGTCTATGGCGACAGCTATCTCCCTGGCTTCACCATGAGCGGCCTGACACGCAAGGCTGCCAACACGCTGCCGTCGCTCAACTATCTGAACACCACAGGCTGGACAATCTCCAACTCGGAGAGCGACAACAACAACAGGTACCTCTCTGGCTTGCTCGACAACAACATCTCGACGACTTGGAGCTCTTGGCCTGCCACAAGCACGGCGCGCACGATGCAGCTCACCATCGACATGAAGAAGGACAATACCGTGCACGGCATGAAAATCGTGCAAAACATGAACTCGGAGAGCGAGGGCTTCCAGCCCGCGCAAGTGTCGGTGCAATATAGCCTTGACGGGCAATCGTGGAAAGACCTCTGCCACGTGGAGAATGTAACCATTGGCACTGCCCTTGGCGAGGCCACGCTCATTGGGGCAAAGACAGCGACAAAGGCCCGCTATCTAAGGGTAACGGTCAAGGAGCTGACTTATCTCGGCCAGACAAAGGTATCGCTGGCTGACATCGCGGTATATTAATAAAAAACAGTCGCGGACGGGCCTTGTGACCGTCCGCGACCGAATAATCATTTTTACGATGAAGAATACTTTATTATCCATTTCGACCGCGGCCTTGCTCTTTTGCGGCACGGCTGAAGCTACGGCACAAGAGGCCGATGGCTTCCAAATCTCGGCACGCACGTCGGGCGTGGCAGACACGACGGTGTATCTCATTGGCTCTGACGTAGACACCTTGGCAACCACTCGCATGAACCATGGCAACTTCTTCTTCAAGGGGAAGGTGAAACAACCCGAAGTGGCCTACATACGCGTGGCCAATGGGGTGGGGGCCATCCCCGTGATGCTGGAGAACGCCAACTTCCAGATGCTCGCCTCGGCAAAAGGCGTGACGCTGGTAGGTGGCGACTACCAGAAGCTCTACAACGACTACACCGCCATAACAAGCAACACCCAGGCGGAGCAGCAGAAGATACAGAAAGAGATGCAAGAGGCAGCGCAAGAAGGCAACCAGACGAAGATGCAGGCGTTGCAGGCAGGTTTTGCCGCCTACGTGGAGAAGGCGCGCAAGCAGGAGCAAGAGCTGTGGGGCCAGTGCGCAAAGAGCTTCGTGGGCGCGTATCTCCTCGTGACTAACATGCAAGGCATGCCCACGGCGCTGGTGCGGAGCCGCTTCGACCAGCTCTCGCCGGAGTTGCGAGAATCCGCGATGGGCAAGGTGGTCTCCGATTATCTCGACAAGGCGGAGCGAATAATGGAAGGCAAGACGGCTCCCGACTTCACGCTACCATCAGTCGAGGGCGACTCCATAGACATGCACGCCCTGAAGGGCAAGGTGAAAATCATCGACTTCTGGGCTTCGTGGTGCGCGCCTTGCCGCCGAGAGATGCCCACGCTCGTGAGGCTGTATAAGGAGTACCAGACCAAGGGGCTGGAGATTCTCTCCGTGTCTATCGATGACAAGAAGGACAATTGGAAAAACGCCATCTTCGAGGACGGCAACACGTGGAAGAACGTGTCGGACTTGAAAGGTGCCAAGTCGCCAGTGGTGGCACTCTATGGCATCAAGTCGATTCCGTTCATGGTCGTGGTCGACGAGAACAATAAGATTGTTGCTGTCAACTTGCGCGGAAAGGCACTGGAAGAGAAGATTGCCCAACTCTTAAAGTAATTATGCGCCATGCGTGAGTTTATTTCTCTCTTGCTTGCGCTCCTGCCGTCTTTCATGATGGCAGGCAGTGCCAAGCCTTATGTCGTGGGCAAACTGCCCAATGGCATGACCTATTATGTGCAACGCAACACGGAAATGCCCGGGCAAGCCGTCTTCTCGCTTGTGCACGACATCGGCGCGTTGGTGGAGGAGCCCAAGGAGCATGGCGTGGCCCACTTCATTGAGCATCTGGCCTTTCAGGGCACGGAACATTTCCCGGGCGAGAGCATGGTGCAGACGCTGGAACGCCACGGCGTGATGTACGGTCACGACATCAACGCCACGACATCGGACAACAAGACCGTTTACCGTCTCACGGGCGTGCCCACCAGTGACGCTCGCTTCCTTGACTCGTGTGCCTGGATCATGCGCGACTGGGCTTGCGCCTTGACGCTTGACCCAAAGAAGATAGACAAGGAGCGATCGGTCATCATCGAGGAGATAAAGATGCGCGACAACGCCCAAAGCCGCATGCAGCGGCAGTGGTGCGACTCCTTGCTGAAAGGGTCGCGATATGAGGGCCACGATGTCATATCTACGCCCGAGCAGGTGTCAAAGGTGTCCTACCAGACCATCCGCGACTTTTATCACAAATGGCACCGCCCCGACCTTGAGGCGGTAGTGGTGGTGGGCGACTTCGACGTGAGCCTCATGGAGAAGCGTCTGCGCGACATACTCTCCACGATACC
This sequence comes from Prevotella sp., assembly GCA_036751585.1. Taxonomy (GTDB): domain Bacteria; phylum Bacteroidota; class Bacteroidia; order Bacteroidales; family Bacteroidaceae; genus Prevotella. The sequence continues at coordinate 14,307 of DAIOUH010000050.1, forward strand.
CAAGGCGGAAGGCCCTTGCCCACTGAGAAGCAACGACCAGTTCTCCCTTGTGCCAGATCAAAAGGCATTGCGTTTTTCTCTCTGTCGCGATGCCATGGCACAAGGCGAGACCATGGCTCTCATTTATCGCTTTGCCTCGCCCGACCTTAGCAAGATGAGCGTGGAGAGCTGCATACGCGAGGACACCCGCAAGCAACTGTTCATGCAGATGGCGGCAGTGCGCTCTCAAGCGCGTGGCAGCGAGCCCGGACAGCCGTTTGGCGCAATGGGCATAAGCTATATGCCGCTCAAGCGTGGTTACGACAACATACAGTTCGGTTGCTCGCCCACGCCTGGTGATGAGCGGCGCGCCTTGCGCATACTCCTGCTTGAGGCTGGCCGACTGAGGCAAAACGGATTCTCGCAGGCTGAGCTCGACAGGGCGAAGACCAACCTGAGAAGGATTGTGGAGCGGAGCGCGAAGTACGTGACGCTGACAAACGAAACGGCGGCGACGGCATTGGAAAACAACTACCTTGAAGGTGAGCCCGTGCTGTCGCTCGATGACCAATGCAGGTTGGCGACCAGCGCGATAGACGAAATATCGCTCGATGAGATAAATGCCGCCACGCGCGAATGGCTCTCCACGCCGAACCGGATGGTCGTGCTCACAGGACCGACCACGATGGAAGACATTTCATCCGCCGAAGTTAGCGAGATGGTGTCCACGGTAGACGGCATGAACTTGAAGGGCTATACTTTCGATTTGCCGCCAGTCGATTCGGTGAAGCCATTGATGACAAGTCTGCCGAAAGCCGGCAAGATAACGAAGACGATAGACCGCAAGGACATCTCCGCGAAGGAGTGGATATTGAGCAATGGCATACATGTCGTTTACAAGCCCGTGGCAGCCGACAAGGGCAAGGTGGTGCTGAGAGCGGTGAGCCGTGGTGGTACGAGCCGTTATCCGCTCGACATGATTCCGGCGGCTGAGCAGGTAGGCACTTACGTGCAGTCGGCGGCATTTGGCGATTGGGACAATATGTCGCTCTACAAGCAGTTGAGGCTCCATGGGCTGAAGACTGACATCGAAGTGGACACTTACAGCGACCGAATGTCGTGTGAGGGCATGCCCGATGAGGCGGAGGCAATGTTCCAGTGGCAATATCTTTCGTTGGCGCGGCCTCATCTGGATGCCAACGTCTTCAATGCCCTCAACCAGCAGATGATGATACGGCAGCAAGGCAATCCCCTCCAGGACACGGTGAGGATGATGAAAGCCAACTATTCTCCACGAGTGCTCACAAAGAACGCGGCTTATTTCAACAATATCACGCCCGAGAAGATTATCAAGGTGTGGAACGAGGAGTTTGGCAACCCTGCCGATTTTCGCTTCATCATCACAGGCAACATCAGCGAAGTCGAGGCGAAACGTCTTGTTTGCCAATACATCGCGTCGTTGTCGGCGGCTAAGCCATCGGGCAGAAACCTTGTTGACGTGACGGTGGCTCCCAAGGTCAAACACCAGGACAAGGACGTGAAGTTGCCGCTTCGGCAGTCGCTCGCCATTGGTGTGGCAAGTTTCGACCTTACAGATCAGTTCTCAACCAAAGAAGCCATTGCCAACAAGATAATAGAGCAAGTGTTTCAGTCGCGTCTCATGGAGAACATAAGGCAGAAGGAGGGCGGAGTCTACACCATCCAGGCTAATGGCGAGACCAACTACCTGCCAAAGGGTTCACTGGAAATATCGGCTGAGTATCAGGCTTCTTCCGCCGACGTGAAGCGCATACAGAAGAAGATAGTGGATGAATGGAACGCCATGGTTGAAAATGGCGTGACGCAAGGCGAATTGAGCCGTGTGGCCAACTTCTTAAAGTTGAAGATGTTAAAGGATGACAGGAAGGCGGAGACTTGGGCAAAGCTTCTTGCCATGCAGTATGCCTGTGGTCGCCAGGTGCTCACGCCTGTCGAGTTTGGCACCGTTGCGCCATCGTTGACGCTTGCCGATGTCAATGCCTTGTTGCGGAAATACCGGCAAAAGGGCACCACGCTGTCGGTGGTGCTGCATCCTTGAGGAGGCAATTAAGGATTTGGCCTGAACTTTGTATATAAGAAAAACTGTTGGTCTCGCTTTCCAGACGCTTGTGGCGTGTGGATAGCAAGCCAACAGTTTTTTT
>DAIOUH010000051.1:0-6640 GCA_036751585.1 Prevotella sp.
TTACGCTTGAATCGCGACGGGGCACGTTCCAGCTTGCCCAAAGTTCTTGGCTCAACTTCACACGGATTAAAAAGATTTTAAAGATGTCGGCTTCGCCGATTACCCACAACGTAGCATACTTTGCTTTTTGGCATGCCATTCGTGATTTTTGGCACAATACTTGCAGATGTAATCTAAATAGAGTAAATTTGCATCGATTAATACAAAAAAAGAAAGGAAGACTTCATAAATGACCAGTCAGTTTTCACCAAAGGTATCTGAAATTCTTGCCTTCAGCAGGGAAGAGGCGACTCGCCTGGCCAGCAGTTTCGTGGGGCCAGAGCATCTTCTGCTCGGCATCTTGAGAGAGAAGACCTCTCCCGTGGCCGACCTGTTCAAGCAACTGAACATCAACAGCCAGGCCGTAAAGGAGGAGCTTGAAGAGAAGGTGCGCGAGGACGAGATAGCCGAACCCTTGAACACCAGCGAGCTCGTGCTCAACAACCAGGCAAGCAACATCCTCAGACTTGCCGTGCTTGAGGCTCGCCTGCAACATACGCAATTGGTCGACGTGCAGCACCTGCTGCTCGCCATGCTACACGACAATGCCGACAACATGGCAAAGGAAGTGCTTGAGGAGAACAACCTCGACTACGAGACAGCGGTAAGGCTGCTCAGCAAGCACGCCACGAAAGACGGCATCGGCCTGCCCGACGAGGAGATGGACGACTATGAGGAGGACAGCTCTTCGGCAAACCAAGGAAAGGGCAACGCTAAGCAGCAAGCCACTGCCACGCAACCGCAAGGCAACGGCAAGACTCCAGTGCTCGACAACTTCTCGACCGACCTCACCAAGGCGGCGGCAGAAGGCAAACTCGACCCAGTGGTGGGAAGGGAGAAAGAAATACAGCGCGTCATAGAGATTCTCGGGCGCAGAAAGAAAAACAACCCCATACTCATCGGCGAACCCGGAGTGGGAAAAAGCGCCATAGTGGAGGGGTTGGCACAGCTCATAGCCAACCACAAGACATCGCCCATGCTCTTCAACAGGCGTGTGGTGAGTCTCGACATGACGGCTATCGTGGCTGGCACGAAATATCGTGGACAGTTTGAGGAGCGCATCCGCGCCCTGCTCAAGGAACTGGAAAACAACCCCAACATCATCGTCTTCATCGACGAGATACACACCATCATCGGCGCTGGCTCCACCCCAGGCAGCATGGATGCCGCCAACATCATGAAGCCGGCCTTGGCGCGCGGCACCATACAGTGTATCGGTGCCACCACGGTGGACGAATATCGCAAATCCATCGAGAAGGACGGCGCCTTGGAACGCAGGTTCCAAAAGGTGATGGTCGAGCCTACCACGAAGGATGAGACCTTGCAGATACTGCTCAACATCAAGGAGCGCTACGAGGAGCACCACCACGTGAGCTACACCGACGACGCGCTGAAAGAGGCCGTGAGACTTGCCGACAGGTATATCACCGACCGCTTCATGCCCGACAAGGCGATAGACATAATCGACGAGGTGGGTTCGCGCGTACACCTGAAGAACGCCAAGGTACCACAGGAAATCACCGACAAGGAAAAGGAGATAGAGGCCATAAAGCAGAAGAAGCAGGAAGCCGTTGGCGCGCAGAACTTTGAGCTCGCCGCCAGCTATCGCGACCAGCAAACCGAAATGGAGCAAGAGCTTCGCCGCATGCAGCAAGAATGGCAGAAAGACGAGGCGCAAACCAGACAGACTGTGACCGAGAACGAAGTGGCTGCCGTGGTGTCGATGATGACGGGCATTCCCGTGCAGCGCATGGCTGAGGCGGAAGGCAAGCGTCTGCGCAACATGGGTGCCGAGCTGAAGAAGGTCGTGATAGGCCAAGACAACGCCATAGAGAAGATGGTGAAAGCCATACAGCGCAACCGCGTGGGCCTGAAAGACCCCAACCACCCGATAGGCGCGTTCATGTTCCTGGGTCCCACGGGCGTGGGCAAGACTTACCTCGCCAAGCGGCTCGCCGAAAAGATGTTCGGCTCGAAGGACGCGCTGATACGCGTGGACATGAGCGAGTTTACCGAGAGCTTCAACGTGTCGCGTCTCGTGGGCGCGCCTCCAGGATACGTGGGCTACGACGAGGGCGGACAGCTCACCGAGCAAGTGCGTCGCCACCCCTACTCCATCGTGCTGCTCGACGAGATAGAGAAGGCTCACGGCAACGTGTTCAACCTCTTGCTGCAAGTGCTCGACGAGGGCAGGCTCACCGATGGCAACGGCAGACTCGTGGACTTCCGCAACACGGTGATAATAATGACCTCCAACGCCGGCACGCGCCAGCTGAAGGAGTTTAGCCGCGGCGTGGGATTCAACGCCGGAGGCATAACCAACGCCGCCAACATGGACAGCAAGGACAAGCAATACGCGCGTTCCATAATACAGAAGAGCCTCTCGAAGCAGTTCTCGCCAGAGTTCCTTAACCGCCTCGACGAGATCATCACCTTCGACCAGCTTGACCTCGGAGCGATAAAGCAGATCATAGACATCGAGCTTGCCGGACTGCACAAGCGCGTGGCAGAACTTGGGCTGACAATCTCGCTCACCGACAAGGCGAAGGAGTTTGTCGCCACCAAGGGCTACGACATACAGTTTGGCGCAAGGCCACTGAAGCGTGCCATCCAGACCTACATCGAGGACGGACTCTCCGAGATGATACTGTCGGAGGAGGCAAAAGAGGGCGACACCATCGTCATAGACAAGGCCGACGGCAAGGACGAGCTGACCTTCAGCGCCACCAAGCCAGCCGACTTGTAGGGGTTTCCCCCTCAGGGTATAGGGAAAAGCCACGATAACTATGAGAACTATATCATAACTTTGCAACATGAAAAACAACATGAACGACAATTTTAAAACGATATAGCTATGAAAAGGTTATTTACAGCACTCGCACTCTTGCTCACCATAACATTGAGCACTTCTGCCATGAGCTATGAGCAGGCCCGCGACCAGGCTCTCTTCCTGACCGACAAGATGGCATACGAGCTCAACCTCACCGACCAGCAGTATGAGGCAGCCTATGAGATAAACCTCGACTACCTCATGCGTATCGATGACGCCAGCGACCTTTACGGGGCATACTGGAGGCAGAGAAACCTCGACTTGAGCTACATACTGCTCGACTGGCAGTATCGCGCCTATGTTGACGCTTCCTACTTCTATCGCCCACTCTACTGGAACGGAGGCTACTGGCACTTCGGCATATACGCCCGATACCCACATCGCGACTTCTTCTACTTCGGATGCCCTAACTTCGTGTGGACTTACACGGGCGGCCACTCATGGATTCACAACGGCGGACGCTCTTGGTATTACGGACGCAGGTGGGACGGTCCTCGTGATGGCGGACCACACCCCGGAATGAGACGCAACTGGGACAACGGACGCTACGGCGCCGGATTCGTGTATCAGCCAGGACAGCGCAACTGGGCACAGGCTCCAAGGCGCGGCTTCACACCCAACGGCAATCGCCCCAATGGTTTCGACCGCCCCAATGGTTTCGACCGTCCAAACGGTAATCGTCCAAACAACAACGGTAACCGCACGTTTGGCAACATGAGACCACAAGGTGGCATCAGCGACAGCCCATTGCGCAACGGCAACCGCTCGTTTGGCACGCCACGCGAAAGCAGCACTCGCTCCACCGTGAATCGCGCTCCTGAGCGCTCGTTTGGCAGCGGCTTGTTTGGCAACCGCAACGACACGCCAAGAGGAACGTTCAACCCACAGCAGAGCAGCCCGTCACGCACATTCTCGGCTCCCACTCGTTCGTCATCGTCAAACCCATTTGGCGGACACAGCACAGGCTCATTCGGCAACAGGGGCAACTCCGGCGGTTCGTTCGGCAGCAGCAGGGGCGGCGCTGGTGGCTCATTCGGAGGCTTCGGCAGAAGGTAAGACTGAGAACTTACACATTATTATAATATAAGACTAAAAAAGTTGTTTGCGGACATGAAGGTTCCACAAACAACTTTTTTTATGGTCTTTCTGCACCGTTCTATCATTATTTTAGTAATTTTGCTTCGAAATAAAACAAAGAAAGGAAAAGACAATGCCTTTAAGACTTCCAGATAAACTCCCCGCCATCGACCTCCTGAAGAAGGAAAACATATTCGTGATGGACGAGACGCGCGCTCACTCGCAGCAAATCCGCCCATTGCGCATAGTGATTCTCAACCTCATGCCGATGAAGGTGACAACGGAGACCGACCTCATAAGGTTGCTGTCGAACACGCCGTTGCAAATGGAGATTTATTTCATGAAGCTCAAGAGCCACACGTCGAAAAACACGCCCGTGGAACACATGATGATGTTTTATCGTGACTCCGAGGAGCTAATGAAGCAAAAGTTTGACGGAATGATCGTCACGGGCGCGCCAGTGGAGACCATCCCCTATGAGAACGTGGACTATTGGAAGGAGTTTAACAAGATAGTGGACTGGGCGCGCCATAACGTCCAATCGACGCTTTACCTCTGTTGGGGTGCCATGGCTGCGCTGTATCATTTCTACGGCATACCCAAATACAAGCTCCCGATGAAGAAGTTCGGCATTTTCAAGACATATCCCTCCGACGAGCAACTGCCCATATTCCGCGGCTTCGACGATATGTTTTACATGCCACACTCACGCCACACCGAGGTGAGGCAAAGCGACATCTTGAAAGTGCCCGAGCTGAGCATCATAGCCAAGTCGCCGGAAGCGGGCGTGAGCATAGTGAGCTCACGCCATGGACGCGACTTCTACATACTCGGACACCTGGAATACGCGCCCAACACGCTCGACAACGAGTATAAGCGCGACCTCGGCAAACGCGATGACGTGGCGATGCCACAACACTATTATCGCGACGACGACCCGGAACGAGGCTACAAGGTGAGATGGCGCTCGGCGGCAAACCTTTTTTATAGCAACTGGATTGACTATTATGTCTACCAAGAGACACCTTTCAACATTTGCGACATCAAATAAAGGAGGTGAAACGGTCGCGAAATGTTAAACAAGAGTTAAAACGTCAGCTTTATTCGCAATATCGAAACAAAAGCATTACCTTTGCAATCGCTTTTGAGAATTAAAGCACGGGTGGTTACCAGAGTGGCCAAATGGGGCAGACTGTAAATCTGCTGGCTCTTGCCTTCGGTGGTTCGAATCCATCACCACCCACAGAATAATATTTTTCGTAACTTTATACATGTTTAGTTACCGTAGTCGCTGTGAAGCGCCTACGGTTTTTTCGTTTATGCAGGGGTCGTGCCATGACTCCCAACGTCAACCGCAAGTCGCGTGAGGTTTCAAAAGCAAGGTTGCGCGCTTGCCTTTCAAAAACAAAAACGACACAAAACAAAAGTAAACAAAAGCAAAAAAGCGTGTGTGCACGTGCACAGCGTGTTGATTTATGTCAATAATAAAGAAAACGGCATCATTTTCTTTCAAAAAGATTTGGAGCGTATCGAATATATGCGTACCTTTGCACACGTAAACAAGAGGGTAATACCTCAAGTGTAAAGAACAGAACAAGTTAGTAGATTTTTCATATAGGTTTTTAGTTTTTAGGTTTTGATAGATTGTTTTTTTAGATTCAAAGGTATTTAGTTTTTAGGTTAAAGATTAGTTTAGTTTTCAGGTAACATTTGATGCAAGATGGTTGGTTGACGCCGTGAGGCGGAAACCATCAATCGAGCTCAAAACTAAGAGGAATTAATTGTAATTCACAATAACGCAGGCAGCAATCGCGAGATTACTGCCTGTTTTTATCATTTTCCCACTTCATAAAACCTCTCGACAGGCTTCATAAAGCGCGACAGCGTTTGGGGCCGTGGATAACTTGTTGCCACAGACATCTGGCTGTAATACACGAACAAGCATTGCCTCACCCTCGACAACGCCACATATAGCTTTCTGGCATCCTCCTCAAGCATCGTCGGATTATTTAGGTTATAGAAATTGGGGATTCTCCCGTCAACCACGTCAAACACTATCACGTTGTCAAACTCCAGGCCTTTCGCCTTGTGGATAGTGGAGACAAACACCCTGTCGTCGAGCGATGACGAGCCACAGATGTCAGCTTCCTTGAAAGTGCTGATTTCCATGATGTGGTTCTCCAACTGCTCCTTGAGCGACGGCTCCTCTGCCTGCCTTATCACGTCGTATCGGAGGAAACGCGTCACATAATCAATCTTCGCTATTGGCTTGATGCTACCTTCTTCCATCAAGATGTGGTAAAAGCGAATCATCTCCGCTGTCAGTGCCGGCTCGTCGCCCATGGTTCTATCATAGAGCTTGCCGCACGCCTCATTATAAATATCAGCATAGCTGTGCCTAAGCTTTTCGGCAAAAGACTTTGTGGATTGCTTGCCCATGAAGTCGTCTTGCCTACCAATCATAGCCTGTCCCTTGGCGTAGCAATAGTTCACGAGCGACACCGTGGCGTTGACATCATCGTCGGCAAGGTGCGAGTTCTCGCCCTGCAAGCCCATCTCCGCAAGCAGCGACTTGAGCTTAAACGCCTTGAGCTCGGGGCAAAGAAGGCGCACGAGCTTCAACGAGTCGAAGCAAACGGGTTGCAAGGCGCGCCAATCGGCCTCGGGAAGGTAATCCCTCATGCGGAAGTACAT
>DAIOUH010000051.1:6740-16159 GCA_036751585.1 Prevotella sp.
ACATCGTCCTCAAACACGTTCAAGCCAGTGGTCTCGGTGTCGAACACCACTATGTCACTGCTGTCGTAAACTCGAAAGAACCGTTTGAGATACGTGTCATGGTCATCAGGTTCGCCATCGTGACCATTAGGCCCGCCACTCAGCAAGTCGGTGGGAGCAATGGCAAACGTCCGGAGCTTATGCACGAAATTTCGTGCCGTGGCAGCCGTGGCACAGACTTTCAAACCTTGCAAAATCTGCGCCCACGCAAGCGAGTTGAGTTCATTGTTAACGACGCTGAGGTGAGCCAGGAGAAGTTTTATTTCAGGAGTGGAGAAGAGGTCGGTGCCGGAAATCTTGAAATGAGACACGCCAATCGCATGCAGCCTGTCGCTGATGACATCGGCATCGTGATTGGAGTTGACCACAATGGCGGTGGTCTTCGGCTCGTCGTTCGAGGCAAGCCTTTTCGTCAACAAGGCCACATCGTCAATCTCTGCCAAGACATTGCCCGAGCTGCACAGGCGCAAGCTGGAGTCGTCGGCATTGCCCATGTCGCTTGGTTTAGGTAAGAGAGCCGGGTCGGAGCGTAGGTTGGCCTTGGCATATTCATTCAGCATCTCCACTATGCCCCGCGGCTGCCTATGGTTTATGCCAAGATGGTGCACATGGCCCTCGCACTGCGCCTTGAGCTTGTTGAGCGTGGCGAGCTTGGCTCCCATAAACGAGAATATGGCCTGCTGCTCATCGCCAAGATAGAGGAAGCAACCATCGTCGGCACGCAACAGGTTGATTATGGCGAGCTGGAGGGGATTAAGGTCTTGCACCTCGTCAACCTGAATCCACGCATACCGCTTATATTCATTGCCATTGCCAAGGGCATCGTAGGTAAGTTGCAACAAGTCCTCGAAGTCGAGCAAGCAATTTTGCCGCTTGTAAGCGACATAAGCGTGCGCGAAACGCGCCTTGGTAAGCAACTGCGTGGCTTGATACCGCATGCCTTGCGGAAACACTGGCTGGCAAATGAGGTCGAGGTAGAAATCGGCATGATTGTAAAGGTCAACCATGAACGAGGCATCGAAAGGCTTGCCTACGGCCTTTGCCAACTGCTTCATGGCAGCGACATCCTCCGCCGTGACACATTCGGGATGAGTGCGCAACTCACGAGGCACGCCATGCATGATGCAGTGCATGAAATGCGAGAAGAACATGATTTGCGCATGCGCCCTTTTCTTATTGAAATCACGCCTTATGACATCCTCATCCTCGTGAAGGTATTGGGCGAGAATGCTGTCAACGGTGTCGTCATCTATGATGGCGCTCTCTGCCGACACGATATTGTTGGTGAAAAGGAATCGTGAGCAGAACCTGTGGACGTTTCCCACGAAGACATCTTCAGCTTTTTCCTTCCCTACCCTAAGGTCCACACGCTCGCGCATGCCACGCGCCGCGCGATTGGTGAAAGTCAAGCACAGCATGTCGTCGGCGCTCACTCCGCTGGCGAGAGCTTGCCTGATGCGTTCGGCAAGAATCTGCGTCTTGCCACACCCAGGAGGCGCGAGCACGAGATGTTGCCCACGCTTGAGGTCAAGAATTTCCTGTTGCGACTTGTCGGGTGTCCACTGTAAGGCTTGCTCCATGATAATGATATGATAAACGTCGCGATGTGATAATAATATAAAAACACTGCGACATGATGTAAAAAGGGGCGACCCAATGGCCGCCCCTCGCCTATAAAGTTGTCGAAATTGTTTAGCAGCTGCACTTCCAAGGCTTCAGCTCCTTGAAGAAGTCGTGACCCTTGTCATCAACCAGGATGAATGCAGGGAAGTTCTCCACCTTGATCTTCCACACGGCCTCCATGCCGAGCTCCGGGTACTCCACGCACTCGATGCTCTTGATGCAGTCGTGGCTGAGGATAGCGGCAACGCCACCAATCGTGCCAAGATAGAAGCCACCATGCTTCTGGCAAGCCTCTGTCACGACGCTGGTGCGGTTGCCCTTGCCAATCATGATCATGCTGCCGCCATGGCTCTGGAACTCATCCACATAAGGATCCATACGGTTTGAAGTCGTTGGTCCCATTGAACCGCAAGGATAGCCTTCCGGGGTCTTTGCCGGACCAGCGTAGAGCACTGGATGATTCTTGAAATAGTCGGGCAAGTCCTCGCCGTTGTCGAGACGTGCCTTCAGCTTGGCGTGTGCTATGTCGCGAGCCACGATGATAGTGCCGTTGAGAATGACACGTGTGGAAACAGGATACTTTGTGAGAATGGCACGGGCCTTGTCGATGCCCTCGTCGAGGTTGATTACCACGCCGCCGTTCTCGCCAGGCTTCTGCAACTCCGCGGGGATGAGGTTAGCAGGATTGGTGTCCATCTTCTCCAACCAGATACCGTCGCGGTTGATCTTTGCCTTGATGTTGCGGTCGGCAGAGCAGCTCACGCCGAGGCCGATAGGACAGCTCGCGCCATGGCGAGGCAAGCGAATGACGCGCACATCGTGGGCGAAAGCCTTGCCACCGAACTGTGCTCCAAGGCCAATCTTGTGAGCCTCAACCAAGAGCTTAGCCTCAAGGTCGAGGTCGCGGAAGGCGCGGCCAGTCTCGTCGCCCGACGTTGGCAGGCTGTCGAGATAGTGAATTGAGCCGAGCTTCACGGTGAGGAGGTTCTTCTCAGCCGACGTTCCGCCAATGACGAAACAGATGTGGTAAGGAGGACAAGCCGCCGTGCCGAGGCTCTTCATCTTCTCCACGAGGAATGGCAGCAACGTGCCCTCGTTCTGGATAGTGGCCTTTGTCATGGGGTAGAAATAAGTCTTGTTGGCAGAGCCGCCGCCCTTTGCCACCATCACGAAGCGATATTCCTCGCCTTCCGTTGCCTCGATGTCGATTTGGGCAGGCAGGTTGCACTTTGTGTTCACCTCGTCGTACATTGTCAACGGAGCGTTCTGAGAATAGCGCAGGTTGTCCTCCGTGAACGTGTTGTAGACACCCTTTGAGAGAGCCTCTTCCTCGTCGAAGTCTGCCCACACGCGCTGGCCTTTCTCACCGTGGATGATGGCCGTACCCGTGTCCTGGCAGAAGGGCAGCACGCCCTTCACGGCAGTCTCGGCATTGCGAAGCAGAGTCAAGGCCACGTATTTGTCGTTGTCGGAAGCCTCAGGATCGCTGAGGATGGCGGCAACTTGCTCGTTGTGCTTGCGGCGAAGGCAGAACTCCACATCGTGGAAAGCCTCCTGCGCAAGCAGGGTGAGAGCCTCAGGAGTGACTTTAAGAATCTCCTTACCCTCGAAAGTGGCGGTGCTAACGCCTTCTTTGGTCAGCAGACGATACTCGGTATCGTCCTTGCCCAACTGGAACATTGGGGCATACTTGAATTCTACTGGTTTAGCCATAACATAAAATGTTTATTGTATAATATGTATATCATTAATTAATATTGTTTCCAATAGTCGTCTTCGTGAGAAGCCTTTTAATATCCGAAAATGTCTTCAGTGGTCAACTTCCTCACCGTGCCCAACTTTTGCAGCGCGTTCATGTCGATGTCTTTCTCGTCGCCGAGGATGAGATAGCGGTAAGGCTTGTGGGCGATGTTCTCACGGGCGAAGTTGATGACATCGTTGAGCGTGAGCTTTGGCAGAGCCTCGTAGACCTTTTGGCGAATGTCGTAGTCGAGACCTTTCTTCTTGGCGTCAATCCATCTCCAGAACACGTTCTCATAGTTGGTCCTGGCAGTGGCGAGCGACTTCATCAGGCTCTGCTGTGCCAACTGGAACCCAGCTTCGCGTGATGGCGTGTCGTTGAGCAGGTTGTTGAACTCGTTTACGCAATCCATCATCTTGTCGTTTTGGGTTATGATGTAAGTGGTAAAGCTCTCCGTGTCCTTATAAGGATGATTTGAAGGCGCGGAATAGTAAGCGCCAGCCGAATATGCCAAGCCACGCGCCTCACGCAGTTCCTGGAACACTATGGTGTTCATGCCTCCACCGAAATACTCGTTGAAGAGGAGTTCCAAAGCCGCCTTTTCGGGTGTCCATTTCTTACCCTCGTCATGATACATTGTCATGTAGACGTTCTTGGCATCGTATGGAGCCACCCAGACTTCCGTCTTGTTGGTGGTCTGATGCAAGTAAGGCTTCGACTCAGGCTCAGCCAAGAACTTCCTTGGCGTGGAGTGCGCCGCGCTGACAATGCCGTCAACAGCCTTCATGTCGGACGGGCCGAAATACATCACCGTGGCACGATAGTTATTAAGATTCTTCAGCTTGTTGAGCAAAGCCTGAGGGTCGGCATCGCGCAGCTGCTTCTCGCTCATCACGTTGAGAAGCGAGTTGTAAGTGCCATACTCGCCAAGCGACCTCAGTGCCGAGAAGTTGGCACGCTGCTCGCTCTTGGCGTCGGCACGGGCCTTGAGCACTATGCCCACATACTTGTCATAGCTTTCCTTGTCGGCCTTGGCACCCTTAATGACGCTCTCAAGCAAACGCACTGCGGCGGGCATGTTGCTGTTGAGTCCGCTGAGGGATATGTCGATGGCGTCATCGCCAACGCTGACGTTGTAGCTGCACGCGAGCTTGAAGAACTGCTGGTTTATCTTCTCATTGCTCAGCTTGTCGGTACCCACATACGCGAGATAGTCGGCGGCTGTGGCATACTGGTTGTCGCTCTCGCTACCGAATGGGTAGTGATAGGTCAAAGAGAAGATGTCGTCGCTCGTATTCTTCTTGTAAAGATATTCGAGACCTTTCTTGGTACGGCCCACCGTGAGGTCGCGCTTGAAGTCGACAAACTTGGGCTGGATGGGTTCCGGCTTGGTGTTGACAATCTCTTTCAGGAACTCGCTCTGCTTGTCGTTGTTGGTCGGGATTGGTGTAATGTGCGGTTTTTCTATCTTGTGGATTGTGGTGTCGTTGCCCTGAGCCTTAAACACCGTGACATAGCCATTGGTGAAGAACTTGTTGGCAAAGTCAACTATCTGGCTCTTCGTCATCTTGGATATGCGGTCGAGAGAGTGAACCGCGTCTTCCCACTTCTTGTCGTTGATGAAAGCGTCCACGAAACGGTCGGCGCGTTCATCGTTTTTCCTAAGCGACTGGTAATATTTCAACTTCATGTTGTTGACAGCCGAAGGCAGGAGGTCGTCGGAGAACTGTCCCTTCTTCAGCTTCTCTATCTCGCCAAGCATGAGTTGCCTCACCTCCTTGGTGTCTTGCCCTTCCTTTGGCATGCCATAGAGGAAGAACATACCATAGTCATGGTCTGGTGAAACCGCTGCCTGTGCGCCCATCACCTTCATCGGGTTGTTGAGGTCGATGTCGAAAAGTCCGGCCTTGCCGTTGTTGAGCAGATAGCTTATTACGGACAGCGTGTCTTGCTGAGCGGCAGCGGCAGCATCGGTGCGCCAAGCCACGAACACGTTTGGAGCCTCCAAGCCCACAACGGTGGTGTCCACGGGGGCGGTCAACTTCTTCAATGGCGCGTATTGAGGATAAGAGAGATTGTCGCTCTTCTTCCAGTCGCCGAAATACTTGTCGATGATGGCAATGGTCTTGTCAGGGTCAAAGTCGCCGGCAAGGCATATCGCCACGTTGTTTGGCACGTAGTAGCGGTGGAAATAGTTTTTTATGTTGGTGATGGAAGGATTCTTCAAGTGTTCCTGCGTGCCAATGGTACTTTGCGTGCCATAGGGATGGTTGGGGAAGAGCTTCTTGTTCATAGCCTGCATCTCCTTCTCGCCATCGCTGCCAAGCCCGATGTTGTATTCCTCATACACGGCCTCAAGCTCGGTGTGGAAGCCACGAATCACCATGTTCTTGAACCTGTCTGCCTGCACCTTCGCCCAAGTGTCTATCTCGTTTGACGGGATGTTCTCCACATAGCAAGTGACATCCTCCGAGGTGTAGGCGTTGCTGCCCTGTGAACCGATGCTCGACATGAGCTTGTCATACTCGTTGGGGATGTTGTACTTGGCCGCGAGCTGCGATATGGAGTCTATCTCGTGGTAAGCCTTTTTCCTCATCAAGGGGTCGGTGATGTGGCGATAGCGCTCAAAGCGGCACTCAATGGAGTCGAGCAACGGAGCCTCAGCCGCCACGTTGCTGGAACCGAAATGTGTCGTTCCCTTAAACATGAGGTGCTCCAGGTAATGGGCCAGCCCTGTGGTCTCTGGAGGGTCATTGCGCGAGCCTGTCTTCACGGCGATATATGTCTGAAGGCGTGGAGTCTCACGGTTGACGCTCATGTACACCTTCAATCCATTGTCGAGGGTGTAGATGCGGGCGTGCATGGGGTCGCCCGCCACTGTTGAGTAATGGTAGCTCTTCTGCGCCTGCGTGCTCATGGCAAGCACCGCGGCAAGCGCGCAAAGAAGAATCCTCAAATGTCTCATATATATAATGTGTAAATGTATGTCTTGTATAGTGATGTCTCCCGTCCGACAACTGGCTCAGCTTTCAAAATCAATCTCATGGTCAAGCTGCGAGATGAAGTTGTCGAGCACTTCCTTGTCCACGTCGCCCATTCTGTACTCCTTCTCGGCATCCTTTCGTATCTCGGCTATCCAAGCCCTCCTGGCGGTGATGTAGTCTTGCCTGATGCTTGCCACGCTCTCTTCGTCGAGACTTTGCAGATGATAATAGTCGAGAATGAGGCGGTAGGTCCACGCCCACTGGTACTTACGGTAATTCTCGTCGATGTCCCTGAGTCGCGCGAGCAAGCCGTCGATAGAGTCGAGCTCCCCACTCTTTATGTCGTTCACGAGGCGATCCTCCTCGCTTGCAGGCAGCAACAGGCCAGAGAGGTCGTTCCAGTCGCCCAGTCCCACTTCCGTGGTGGGCGGAGCCAGTGTCGGGTCGCGCTTGAGCACACGCTTGAGCACGGCTCCCATGTATATGCGCAAGGCTATGTCATAATATTTTATGCCCTTGCGCAACGAAGAGGCATGGATGACATACTCGTGGAAATTGTATGTGCTCACGTCCTCGCCCGAGGCGTCGCGCAGGTCTTCGAGCACCTTCTTTCCCTTGATGATTTCCCCCACGGAGAAAGGCGAGAGCCAATCGAAGTTGACAATGCTCTTCCGCGTGCCCTTCGGCCTGACGTCGCGCTTGGGCCACTTGCGTATGTCGCGGTAAAGTCCCACGGTGGTGATGTTGCGTCCAGGGGAGAGATACATGGTGTCGCCGTAGGCTATGAGATAGGAGAATGGCAAATTGCGCGTGTCGGGATGGTGCATGAGCTTGCCGAAGCACACGCTGAACGTGCCTATCGTGGCAGGCATGAGGAGATAGGCTCCGCTTGCCGTCTTGGTGCCTCTTTCGAGCACGCCCCAGTGGAGCGGCCCCATCTTGTAGGCGTGGTTGGAGAAATTTGTCGCCGAGCCGGCGTTGTAGAAACTAAACTGCGAGCCTATGAGCAGCGAGCTCTTGTGATGACTTGCAGTGAACGGTCCGCAGAACGCGGCGCACGCCTCACCATTGCTCATGTAGCAGTTGGCGAAGAGCACGCTTTGCGCGGCGGTGAAGCCATTGCTTATCTTGCACGCCTCTCCGACGAAGCAATCTTGCATCTTCACCGAGTTGATAAGGCTTGAGCCATTGCTGATAATGGAGTTTTCGCATATCACACCAGTGCCGATGTACACCGTGGCATCAGGCGACGAGAGTACGGTGATGTCGCTGAGCCGTGCCGCGCCGTCTATCTCGCACTCATTGCCTATTACGGTGTTGATTATCTCCTTGGTGTTCACTATCTTCACTCCATCGCCCAGCGTGCCCCTGTCGGGTGAGGTGGCCTTGATGTTTTCCCCTATGAGTCGGCGCATGGCAGCCCAAAACTCACGGTCGCGGTTGTGCTTCACCATGAGGGCGGCAATCTGGCTGTTGAGCCCGTCGAAAAGCACCACGTTGCCGTCGCCCACCTCGTTGAGCACCGATATGAGGTTGCCCTGCCCGAAGGTAGCGCCCTCGGTGGTCTCCATGGTAGAGACGTTGGAGATGTAGCAGTTGTTGCCGATGGTATAGTTGTTGATGTAGTTGCCGATATTCTCAATGAGGCAATCGTCGCCAACGCTGACATTGCGCAACGTGGCATTGGTTATGCCCGAGTGCTTGAGAAATCCAGGCGACACCTCGATGTTCTTTTCAAAGCTGCCTATTGAGACCTCGCCGTATAGCATGACGCGGTGCATGTACTGCGGCACGAAGTCGTCGCTCACGCTGACGTTGCTCCAGTCCTCCGCCCAACAGCCATTGTCGTCGAGGATGTTTATCTCCTCTTCTGTTAAAGACCTGTATGCCATGATGTTATTGTTTTATCAATCCTCTACTGGATAGAGGAAATCGTTGTATGGGTATTTCTGCACGTGCAGCTCCCTCACTTTCTTATACAACACGTCCCTGAACTCATCTATGTTTTCCCTGTTCTTCGCCGACACGAATATGCAGTCGTCGTTGAGCTTTGCCATCCATGTCTTCTTCAAGTCGTCGAGCGAGATGTTTTCCTTCCCTGCAGGCGTGAGGTCGTCGGGAGCTTTCTCCGTCCAGCTATAGTTGTCTATCTTGTTGAACACGAGCATGGTGGGCTTGTCGGCGCAGTCAAGGTCTTTCAGCGTAGAGTTGACCACTTGTATCTGTTCCTCGAAGTCGGGATGCGAGATGTCTACCACATGGAGCAGCAAGTCGGCCTCACGCACCTCATCGAGCGTAGACTTGAACGAGTCCACGAGGTCGGTGGGCAACTTGCGTATGAAGCCCACGGTGTCGGCAAGCAGGAATGGCAGGTTCTTTATCACCACCTTGCGCACCGTGGTGTCGAGCGTGGCGAAGAGCTTGTTCTCGGCAAACACCTCGCTCTTGGCGAGCAGGTTCATCAGCGTCGACTTGCCCACGTTGGTATATCCCACGAGAGCCACGCGTATGAGCCTTCCGCGGTTCTTGCGCTGCGTGGTCTTTTGGCGGTCAATCTCCACGAGGCGTTTCTTGAGCAGCGACATTCGGTTGAGGATTATTCGGCGGTCCATCTCGAGCTGTGTCTCGCCTGGTCCGCGAAGTCCCACGGAGCCCTTGCCGCCGCCCGATCCCGAGCCGCCGCCCTGACGCTCAAGGTGGGTCCACATTCGTTGCAGGCGGGGCAACATATAGCGATACTGCGCCAGCTCAACCTGCGTCTTGGCGTTGGCGGTTTGGGCGCGCATGGCGAAGATGTCGAGGATGAGCGACGTGCGGTCAAGAATCTTCACGTGGAGCTCGTTCTCTATGTTGCGGAGCTGCTTTGCCGACAGCTCATCGTCGAAGATGACCATGCCGATCTCGCGGTCGTTGTCTTCCTCGTCCTTGATATATTGACGTATCTCCTCCAGCTTGCCTTTGCCCACGTAGGATGTCTGGTTGGGGCCACCCACCTTCTGGGTGAAGCGCTTCACAGTGACCGCGCCGGCGGT
>DAIOUH010000052.1:0-16057 GCA_036751585.1 Prevotella sp.
CTTTTATTTCACTATCTTTTGTCCATCCTTGATGTATATGCCGTGGGGCAGGGTGGAAAGGTCGTAGCCAAGGAACGTGCCGTTGATGGAATAAATCTTGCCGTCGGCAGCTCGCTTGTTGTCCCAAACGGGCGTGATGCCGCTCGCCACGTCGTTGACATAATCGAACGATAGCACGCCATTCTCATACTTTATGTTCCTTAATGCCTTGTTGGTCTTCAGCTTCTCGGTCTTTGTGGTGTTGTACCAGCAGAAGTTTGGCTGCTTGTGGTCGTCGCTCAGCTCCGTGACGTTCAAGCCACTGACGTTGCCAGTGCCAGGGAATAGGTCGCCCTTCATGTTATCTTGGTACTCTTTTCTGAGTTCATCATCATCTACAGTTGGCTGAGCCTTGCAAATTCCATCAGCAGGAACAACAGCCATGCCTGGGTAGCCAGGGGTTTCGTTTAGATGCGTACCAGAAGTAATCGTCTCGCTTGGCAGGTTTACATGATAAACGAGCAGTCCGTTACCTTTTTGTGACTTGTTCCATCCCTTTTTCTGGATGTATTCAAGCATGAAATACTCCTTGTCGTTGTTGGGGTTCACTATCTTGTAAGCCGTACCGCGTTGCTCGGTCGATGTCGCCATGGATATATTCGCGTCGCTATCCAGGGTCTTGATGTCCACTTGCCACCCCATTTGCTCTTTCTCAAATGCCGTGTATGCGGTTGGGCAAAAACCATTGTTGGCATATTCGCCACCATCCATGAGGTCCCAATATTCCATTCCCTGATTGTCAATTGAGGCTTCATCTGCTATTGGATAGGTGTCTGGCAAGCCGAGCGCGTGAGAGAACTCATGACAAGCGACACCCAATCCGGTGATGGCTGGAATTGAATTTTCAACTGTTGTTTTGCAAGGGTTGCCTTTGCTGTCTAAGTTGAAGGGACTGCGCTCACCGGACATGGTGTACCATCTCACTTCCTTGCCGCCCAATGTGGCACTATCAGTAGTCCATGTGTTGGCCCAAACGGCAGTGCTTGGCCCACCGTCGTTTTGGTCTATGCCTGCGAAAATTATATAAACGCTCTCTATCGTTTTACCATCAAGGCTGAAAGATGCGAGATCGGTTGCTGGCACTGAGCTTTCTATAAGCGCGAGAGCGTCTTTTACGAGCTCTCGTGGTTTTTCGTCTTTGTTGTTGTGCTCGTTGGAACCGCCATAGTAGGTCTCGTCTTTGTCGACCGTCACTGGGCCGTAGACCTTGAACTTCGGAGTGAACGCGCCGTTGCTCATGTCGTTGAAATATTGAGCCACGGAGCCATTACTATGTTGGTTGCCGTTGCCAAGGTCTTTCTGTGTGTCGCTATTGAACATCTGCTCAAAGGCTTCCTTGGGATTGTTTATAGTAAATTTGACATCCTTGAAGTTCACAAGCACGACAGGAATGGTTATGCTGCCCGTATGTGGCACATATTTAGGATATGTGGTTGTGGATATACTTCTCTGTCCTTTGCTGTTCGCGGCAGCCTCGCGCTCCATCAACATTGCCGTGCCGCATTGTCGGCGCCTGAACGTTTGCTGCGCCATGACGCTATGCGTGAGCAATAAGGTAATGATGAGTAAAACGGTGTGTTTCATTTTTCTTATTTTGAATGTTTGGTAGTTAATGCCTTTAATTAAAAAATGTGGTTAATGCGTCGTCTTTATCCCCAATGCTTTCCTGTAAGCGTGGATTATCGGATCGTTGTCGTCCTCGTCCATCCTCTTGAAAATCTTTGCCATCTTCTTCGCGTTGCGATGGTCGCGGCGGCGTTTGGAGTTGAGCAGGTCGGAGAGGTTGAAGTCGATACCAGTGATAGGGTGTTGCAGTGCCATCTCCACGCGGTCTTCCTTAGTCCATCGGTTCACCGCTTTCTTGAAATTGTCCGACTGTGATCCGTATACCACGACCTCGCCAATGCTGTTGTAGTCCCTTATCACGGGGATGGTGTCTGCCACGAGCTTTGCCGGAATGCGCAAGGCGATGTAGCCAGGCTTCACGAGAAACAGCGTGTCGAACTTCTCTGGCACCTCGGCAGAGCCGAACACGTTTGTGGTGTCCGCCTTTTGCTTGTCTGCCCAGACGTGAAAGCCCTGCACGGGCCGGTTGACCTCGGGGTCATAGACCATGACGTGCCGTTGCGCGCTGACTCGCTCCAATGGGAGCAATGAGAAGAGGAGAACGCATAAATACACGACGTGCTTCATAAGTAAATATACTAAGTAATGTGTTTTGGGTACAAAAATAATCAAAAAAAGTCAATGCGTGAAAAAAAACGCTTGACTTGTGACAATTTAACGTTTCGGCAATTATTTTCTTCCGTTTTTCTGTAACGATTCGATGAAAATGAACTAACTTTGCATATCAATTGGTATCGAGATAAAAATAGTATCTTAAAATGGCTGAATCAAGACAAATCAAGACTGCGCTTATCTCCGTGTTCCACAAGGATGGACTGGATGATCTCCTCAAGAAGCTCAATGAGGAGGGTGTTAAGTTCCTTAGCACTGGCGGCACGCAGAAATTCATAGAAAGCTTGGGCTACGACTGCCAGAAAGTGGAGGACGTAACCACGTATCCCTCTATCCTCGGAGGCAGGGTGAAGACCCTTCATCCCAAAATCTTCGGTGGCATTCTCGCTCGTCGCGACAATGAGGGCGACCAGAAGCAGATGGCGGAATATGAGATTCCCTCTATCGACCTTGTCATCGTGGACCTCTATCCTTTCGAGCAGACTGTGGCAAGCGGAGCGTCGGAGCAGGACATCATAGAGAAGATAGACATAGGTGGCATCTCGCTCATCCGCGCCGGAGCCAAGAACTTCAAGGACGTGGTCATCATCCCGAGCAAGGCGGAGTATCCTGTGCTTCTGGAATTGCTCAACAAGAAGGGTGCCGTGACCGACATAGAGGATCGTCGTATGCTCGCCGAGAGGGCCTTTGGCGTGTCGAGCCATTATGATACCGCTATCCATGAGTGGTTTGCCTCACTTCGCTAAACCACGACATCGATAAGTCAACCAAGAAATATAAATATATAGAAATAGGAAATTAAATGGGAATGTTTTCTTTCGTTCAGGAGATAGCGATGGACTTGGGCACTGCCAACACGATCATCATCAGCGATGACAAGATCGTGGTCGATGAGCCTTCTGTCGTTGCCCTTGACCGCCGTACTGGCAAGATGATCGCGGTTGGTGAGAAAGCCAAGATGATGTATGAGAAGACCCACGACAATATACGTACCATTCGCCCACTGCGCGACGGCGTGATCGCCGACTTCACGGCTTGTGAGCAGATGATGCGTGGTCTTATCAAGATGGTCCACACGGGCAGTCGCCTCTTCTCCCCGACACTTCGCATGGTCATTGGCGTGCCTTCTGGTTCTACCGAGGTCGAGCTTCGTGCCGTGCGCGACTCTGCCGAGCATGCCGACGGTCGCGACGTTTACCTTATCTTTGAGCCTATGGCAGCCGCTATCGGCATTGGCATAGACGTGGAGGCCCCGGAGGGCAACATGATTGTCGATATAGGCGGTGGCTCTACCGAAATTGCCGTCATCTCTCTTGGCGGTATCGTGAGCAACAACTCCATCCGCATCGCCGGCGACGACCTCACTGCCGACATTCAAGAGTACATGAGCCGTCAGCACAACGTGAAGGTCTCTGAGCGTATGGCTGAGCGCATCAAGATACACGTGGGCTCTGCCCTTACCGACCTTGGCGACGAGGCTCCTGAGGATTATGTGGTGCATGGTCCTAACCGCATCACCGCGCTGCCTATGGAGGTGCCGGTGTGCTATCAGGAGATTGCCCATTGCCTCGACAAGACCGTGGCAAAGATAGAGAACGCCGTGCTTTCAGCCTTGGAGGCCACTCCTCCAGAGCTCTATGCCGATATCGTGAAGAATGGTATTTGGCTCACTGGCGGCGGCGCGTTGCTCCGTGGACTTGACAAGCGCTTGCAGGACAAGATCAGCATTCCTTTCCATATTGCTGAGGATCCGCTCCACAGCGTGGCCAAGGGCGCTGGCATAGCGCTTAAGAATGTAGACAGGTTCTCGTTCCTTATGCGTTAATTGTGCGATGCACAATTTAATTGATTTTATACAAAAGCATAGCCACTGGTTCCTTTTCGTATTGCTCGAAGTTATCAGTATGGTCTTGTTGTTCCAATACAACAGCTACCAAGGTAGCGTGTGGTTCACATCGGCCAATACTGTTTGCGGCAAGTTGGACTCGTGGAACTCCGCGGTGGAAAGCTTTTTCTCCTTGGGTAAGGTCAACCAGGAACTTACCCAGCGCAACCTCTATTTGGAGCAGCAGGTGAAGAAGCTTTCCACACGCCTGTATGATGTCACCAAGGACACTACTTGGACTGACACGGCAGGCGTGAAGTTGCTCAAGAGTTTCAGACTCATCCCTGCCAAGGTGGTGAGCAATTCAGTGGTTCATGCCAACAACCTTATCACGATCGACAAGGGTTCGCTTGATGGTGTCAAGGTGGACATGGGCGTGGCTTGCGGCAGTGGAGTGGTAGGCATCGTTTACCTCACGTCGCCACATTATTCCATAGTGATTCCCGCCATCAACACGAGGTCTAACATAAGTTGTCGAATCCAGGGAAGAGACTATTTCGGTTATCTTCACTGGACAGGCGGCGACTCGCAGAAGGCTTATGTGGAGGAGGTGCCTCGCCACGCGCGCTTCAAGTTGTACGACAACGTGGAGACAAGCGGATTCTCTTCCGTTTTCCCTGCCGGCATCTTGGTGGGAAAGATTCTTCACGTCTACAATTCAATCGATGGAGTGTCTTATCGCCTTCAAGTGAAGTTGTCTACCGATTTCTCGCGTCTGCGCGACGTGTGCGTAATAGACAACGCGCCTGTCTTGGAACGCCTTGACGTGCTTCGTGCCGCGCAAGACTCCTTAAAGGCCAACATGGACAAGTGACGTGGACAGCATTGACGGTCGAAACGTGTATAAGTAAAGATTGTAGTAGATAAGTTAAAGTTGAATAGGAGGAAAAGGTAAAAGGATGAATATTGATTTCCTGAAACGCTTGCTGCTTTTCTTTGGGCTGATGCTTGTTCAGGCGTTGGTGCTCAACCACGTCCATCTTTTTGGCGTGGCCACACCGCTGCTTTATGTCTATTTTGCCATTTCTTTCCGGCGTGGCACGCCCAAATGGGCCATGCTCGTTTGGAGCTTCCTCTTGGGCTTGGGCATCGACGTGTTTTCCAACACTCCTGGTCTTGCCGCCGCGTCGATGACGCTGGTCGCCGCCATTCAGCCCTATTTGCTGGAGTTGTTCATCCAGCGCGGCGATGACGATGAGATCCTTCCATCGATAAGGATGTTCGGGTTGAGCAAGTTCGCCTTGTTCGCCTTGATTCTGACATTTGTTTATTGCTTTATCTTCTTCACGTTGGAGTCGTTCACGTTTTTCAATTGGCTTCAGTGGCTGTTGAGCATGGTCACGAGCGTGATGTTGACGCTTCTCTTGGTGTTGGTCATCGACAATTTGAGACGTTTTTAGCGCAAGCATAGGGAGGTGTAGTGATGAAGGATTTCAGTTTTGAGAATAGGAAAAGGGTCATCGGCGGCATTGCCGTCTTTATAGTCGTGCTCTACGTGGTGCGGCTCTTTGCCCTTCAGGTGATGAGCGACGACTATCGCAAGAGCGCCGACTCAAACGCTTTCTTGAAGAAGGTGGAGTTCCCCAGCCGTGGCATCATACGCGACAGGAACGGTAAGCTGCTTGTCTTCAACCAGCCTTCCTACGACATCATGGTCGTGATGAACGAGGAACGCGGCCATCTCGACACGCTGGACTTCTGCCAGACCTTGGGCATCACCAAGGACATGTTCATCAAGAGGATGAACGACATCAAGGACCCAGCCAAGAACCCAGGCTACTCTCGTTTCACCCAGCAGTTGTTCATGACGCAGGTCGATGACAAGAACTTCAGCGTGTTTCGTGAGAAGATGTTTCGTTTCCCGGGATTCTATATCCAGAAGCGAACCATTCGTCAATACATGTATCCTTATGGAGCCCATATCCTTGGCGAGGTATCGGAGGTGTCGCAAAGCGACATCGACGAGGACAGCTATTATCAGCCAGGCGACTACATAGGCAAACTGGGTGTGGAGCGAAGCTATGAGAAAGAGCTGCGCGGCATCAAGGGCGTGCAAATTCTTCTGCGCGATGCCCATGGCAGAGTGCAAGGTCATTACCAGCATGGCAAGTTCGACCACCGTCCCGTGCCAGGCAAGGAACTCACCCTTGGCCTTGACGTGAGGCTTCAAGCGCTTGGCGAGCGCATGATGCAGGGAAAGATTGGTGCCATCGTTGCCATAGAGCCATCTACGGGCCAGATTCTTTGCATGGTATCGTCGCCGAGCTATGACCCACGCCTGCTTGAGGGCAAGAACCGCAACAAGTATCACAAGTTTCTCACCCATGACCCGCAGAAGCCGTTGCTCAACCGTGCCATAATGGGACAATATCCCCCAGGCTCCACTTTCAAGACATCTCAGGGACTTACCTTCCTTTCAGAGGGAATCATCACCCCAGCCACACAGTATCCCTGCCACAGGGGTTTCTATTATAAGGGCCTTCATGTGGGTTGCCATAGCCATGCGGCTCCATTGAGCCTCGTGCCTGCCATCAGCACATCGTGCAATGCGTTCTTCTGTTGGGGCTTGTTCCACATGATGAGCAATCGCGCGAAGTACAAGACCGTGGAGGATGCCATGAACACATGGCGCGACTACATGGTTTCCATGGGCTTCGGCTATCGTCTTGGCATTGACCTGCCTGGTGAGAAGCGTGGACTTATACCTAACGCCACGTTCTACGACAAGGCTTATCATGGCTCTTGGAATGGATTGACCATCATCAGTATAAGCATTGGCCAGGGCGAGGTCAACCTCACCCCGTTGCAGATAGCCAACCTTGGCGCCACGATAGCCAACCGTGGCTACTACTACGTGCCCCACGTGGTGAGGAAGATTCAAGGCGAGCCTATCGACACGATGTACACTCGCCGCCATTACACCAAGGCGCAACGTCGAGCCTACGACTATATCGTAGCCGGCATGCGCTCCTCTGCCATGGGCGGCACTTGTAAGATGTTGGGCTCGTTGCCTTTCGCCGCTTGCGGCAAGACCGGAACGGCGCAAAACCGTGGTCACGACCACTCCGTGTTCATGGGCTTCGCACCTATGGACAAGCCGAAAATTGCCATTGCCGTGTATGTGGAGAATGGCGGTTGGGGTGCCGACTATGGCGTGCCAATGGGCAAAGTGTTGATGGAACAGTATATCATGGGCAAGCTCAGTCCTTCGGGCGAACGACTTGCCGAGGAAATGCAGAATCGCAGGATATCTTATGGAGACTCAGAACGATAAACGACAGCCAAGCGTCTGGCGTTGCTTAGACTGGTGGACGGTTGGCATATACATAGCGCTTCTCATCTTTGGATGGATAAGCGTGTGCGGTGCCAGCTACACTTATGGAGAGACCGACATCTTCAGTCTTTCCACACGCTCCGGCATGCAGATAGTATGGATTGGCACATCCTTTGCGCTTGGCTTCATCCTTCTCATGCTCGACGACCGCTTCTACGACACGTTTGCTTATGTCATCTACGCGGTCTTGTTGCTCTTGCTGTTTCTCACCATCTTCAACCCTCACGAAATCAAGGGCTCACGCTCCTGGATTGTGCTTGGCCCTTTGAGGTTGCAGCCAGCCGAGTTTGCCAAGTTCGCCACGGCGTTGGCGGTGTCGAAGCTGATGAGTACCTTTGGCTTCGACATGCACAAGCCCAAGCACTTCTTCGCGGCAATGGGAATAGTGCTCTTGCCGATGCTGTTTATCATTGGCCAGAGGGAGACAGGCTCCGCGCTTGTTTACCTCGCGTTCTTCCTCATGTTTTATCGTGAGGGAATGCCTGGCAGCATCCTGTTCACGGGAGTTGTCATGGTCATTTATTTCGTGGTGGGAATCAAGTATGAGCAAGTGTTTCTTATGGGGACGCCCACGTCCGTGGGAAAGTTCGTGGTGTTGTTGCTCGTGCAGATATTCGCCTCGTCCATGGTTTATGTCTATGCGCATAACCGTCAGCTCGCGTTGCGGTTGCTTGGCATCTGCACGGGCGTGACGCTACTCGTGTTGTTGTTTTCCGAGTTTGTCATTCCATTCGACATCGTGTGGGTGCAACTTGGCATTTCTGCCTTCCTTGTGGGTTTCCTCGTATATGAGGGTATGTCCACGCGCATACTCCATTATCTCTTGATAGCCTTGTTTTCCGTTGGCAGCATCATCTTCTTCTACAGTGCCGACTACGTGCTCAACAACGTGATGGAGCCTCACCAACGAGTCAGAATCAATGTGCTCTTGGGCTTGGACGATGACCTTGCCGGCGCTGGTTACAACGTGCACCAGAGCGAGATAGCCATCGGATCAGGCGGTTTGCAGGGAAAAGGTTTTCTTAATGGTACACAAACAAAGTTGAAGTTCGTGCCAGAACAAGACACCGACTTCATCTTCTGCACCGTAGGCGAGGAGGAAGGCTTCCTTGGCTCCGCCAGCGTGCTGCTGCTCTTCCTCGCGCTGATATTAAGGTTGATTTATTTGGCTGAACGACAACCGTTCAAGTTCGGGCGCGTGTATGGTTATAGCGTGGCGAGCATATTCCTTTTCCACGTCTTTATCAATGTGGGAATGGTGCTTGGTCTCACGCCTGTGATAGGCATACCGCTGCCGTTTTTCAGTTATGGTGGTTCCTCGTTGTGGGGATTCACGTTGTTGCTGTTCATCTTCCTGAGAATAGACGCAGGAAGAAACCTCGTAAGGACATAACCCGTGTCCTAACGCGTCATCATATAACTCTTGCTTAGCGGGCTATCTCAATGCCCACATCGGCAATGCCGGGGATTATCTCCCTTCTCATGCCGTGTCTCACGGTGACATGGAGCGAGTCGCCCTCTTGCAGGTTCATTTCCGAAATCATGTAGTGATATTGGAAATAGTTTATACCCTTTCCCTTTATAGCGCCTTGCGAGTCGTAAATTTGGCAGTTCACAGTGTCGCGTCTTGTCGTTTTCTTTGGATAAACCGTTTGCTCCACTATGAGCGTAAGCGATTGGAAAGGATACGCGTCGCTTACCCTGAGTCCGAGCATGGTGTTGTATTTTCCTGCCGTTTTCACCCTTGGCACGTCATACGCCAGCACCTCACCTCTATCCCATCCAGAGATAAAGGTGTGGTCGTAGGTGTCGTAGACCTTTCTGCCCGTGCACGACAAGAGCAGAAAGAAAATGGAAATAAAGGCTAATTTTCGCATCTTTCCTTATTTCGCGTTTGTTTGCTTGCCTTCATTTGGCTTACCTTCATTCGGCTTACTGTCATTCGGCTTGCCATCATTCGGTTTGCTGTCTTTTTGCTTGGCGTCTTTTTGTTTTGCTTCGCTTGGCTTGTTTTGCTTTGCTTCGCTTGGCTTTTTTGTTGAAGGTTGCGCCGTGCCGTCTTGTGCTTTCTTGGGGGCAGCTGGCTTATTCTTGTTCTTCTTCTTTTTCTTCTTCTTGGCCTTGTCGAATCTGCTTACGTCAGCGTCGGCGAGCAAGTCAATTGGCTTCTTCTCGGTCTTTGCCTTGTCGTCCTCCAACAGCGAAAGCGGTTTCTCGCCCTGCTTGTTCATGGCGATTATCTCCATGGCGCGTTTGGCGGTTATCGTCTCAGTGTTAGCACCGAGGTTCTTGTCGGTGGAATAGGTGCAGAGACCTGCGAGAATATCGGTCTTGAACAAGTGGTATTCCGCGTCTTGCGTTACGAGGACAATGTCCTTTCGCGGCAGTTTGCGGCTTGCCTCAAGATAGTCGTCAACCTCATAGTTGAGACAGCATTTCAGCTTGGCGCACATACCTGCCAACTTCTGTGGGTTGAGCGAAATGTCCTGGATGCGGGCGGCGTTTGTGGATACGCTTGAGAAGTTTTTCATCCATGTGGCGCAGCACAGTTCCCTTCCGCAGGGGCCTGTTCCACCTATTCTGCCCGCCTCTTGGCGCGCGCCAATCTGTTTCATCTCTATGCGCACGTGGAAGGTCTCGGCGAGCACCTTAATGAGTTTGCGGAAGTCCACGCGCTCATCGGCTATGTAATAGAATATGGCCTTGTTGCAGTCGCCCTGATATTCCACGTCGCCAATCTTCATTTGCAGTCCGAGGCTCTTGGCTATCTGTCGGCTCTGAATCATGGTGCCGTGCTCACGGCTCTTTGCCTCCTTGTATTTCTCCATGTCCACGGGCTTGGCTATGCGGTAGACACGTTTTATGTCGTCGGCTGACTTCAAGTTGGCTTTTTTAATCTGCAGCCTGACGAGTCTTCCCGTGAGTGTCACCACGCCGATGTCGTGGCCAGGGTTCGCCTCCACCGCCACGATGTCGCCCTTTTGCAGGTCGAGGTTGTTCACGTTGTGGTAATAACCCTTCCTCGTGTTCTTGAATTGCACCTCCACGAGGTCGGTAGACTCCGCGTTCCCGGGCACGTCGGCGAGCCAGTCGTAGGTGTTGAGCTGCTTGTCCTGCCTTCCCACGCCTTTTGCCGAAAGTCCTCGACCACAGCCGGAGCACATTTTATATTCTCTCATATCGTGTATTCTGAAGTTGTTTTTATATTATATATAATGTATATATAGTTGTTGTCTGCTTATTTCCTTATGAATATCGTGGTCTCCAAGGCGAAGTCGAAAAACTGTATCTTCGCGTTGGCGTTTTGACCAATGTCGCGCGTCATTTGTTGCAGTCGCTGCTGCATAAGCAACACGTTGCGCTCGTTGACGTATGGCGAGAAGTTCTTGGCGAAATTCTCCTCGTCCTTGGTCATGTAGCACAGGGAAGGCTCATGAAAGTTGTACATGAAGTTTTCCCTTACCATTTGCAGCATATACGCTATCAGCCTTTTCTGTTTCTCCCTTCCGAAATCTGCCACGGTGTTGCTCCACGCCTTGAGCTGCCTCACGTCTTTCTTGAACGCGAATCGCATGAGCGAGACGAAGAGGTTGAAAAACTCCTTGTTCTCGTTGCCCGCGTCTATTTCCTCCGTTGCCTTGAG
The DNA here is from genome assembly GCA_036751585.1 of Prevotella sp. Taxonomy (GTDB): domain Bacteria; phylum Bacteroidota; class Bacteroidia; order Bacteroidales; family Bacteroidaceae; genus Prevotella. The sequence continues at coordinate 11,140 of DAIOUH010000052.1, forward strand.
CCAGTTGCCCATTGCCACTCGCGCTATCCTCTCCGCGTCTTCCCTGCCGATGCCGCGTCGCGTGGTCAGCGCGTCGGCTATGTCCTCGCTTTCGAGGCGCGGCACGGCGAAAGTCTGCACACGGCTGCGTATGGTCTCAAGGAGCAGCTCGGGATGCTCGCTCACGAGCAGGAACACCGTCTTCCGTGGCGGCTCTTCCAGCAGTTTCAGCATTTTGTTGGAGCACGTCAAGTTCATGCGTTCCGGCAGCCATATCACGCTCACCTTGTATCCGTTGAGCGTTGACTTCATGTTGAGCTTCCTTGCCAGTCTGTCGCTTTCCGCCTCGTATATCACGGCTTGCTGCCTGTCTGCCCTCATTAGGGTCATCCATTGTTCAAGCGAGAAATAAGCGTCGTCGCTGAGCATCTGCCGCCACTCCTTGGCGTAGTCGTCGCTCGTCACCTTGGTGTCGCTGCCGGCACCCTTGGGTTTTATGGTGGGGTAGGTGAAGTGGAGGTCAGGATGTTGCCATTTGGCGAGCATCGCCTCGGCGTTGGCTATCGCGGCGTTGCTTTCGAGCACCGACTTGCCATCCCATCTCTCGCCAAGCAAGAACGAGGCGAAGGCAAGGGCAAGAGCCATCTTGCCGCTGCCGGCTGGCCCCGTGAACATGAGCGCATGGGGGATGCGCTCCTCGTCGACGAGTTGGCGAAGTCGCCGCTTCGCGTCTTCCTGACCTATGACCCTGTTGAAATTCACGGCTGTATATTGTTTGTTTTCAGTATTTGCTTCTGCTTAGAGTATCTGCCTCAATATGTCGGGCATGCTCTTGAAGGCCGACACGGTATAGAAATGTATGTCTTTCACGCCATTGGCGTAGAGCTCCTTGCATTGGCTTACCGCCCATTCTATGCCGAGCTGCCTTGCCTCCTCGTCGGTCGTGCACTTCACGGCTTCCTTGGCGAGCTCCTGCGGCATGTCGCAATGGAAGGTCTTGGGCACTTGCGTCACCTGCGTCAACTTTGCCATCGGCTTGATGCCCGGGATGATGGGGATGGTGATGCCCATGGCCCTTGCTTTTGCCACGAAGTCGAAATATTTCTGGTTGTCGTAAAACAGTTGCGTCACCGCGTATTCGGCTCCCAAGTCTTGTTTCTCTTTCAGGTATTTCATGTCCATCTCCATGTTGGGGGCTTCCTCATGCTTCTCGGGGTAAGCCGCCACGCCATATTGGAATTTTTCCCCAGGGTGCTTTATCGGCGTGCCGTCCACGAAGAATCCATCGTTGAAGCGGTTTACCTGCGCTGCGAGTTCCGTGGTGTGCGACCATCCCCCTGGTGTCGGCGTGAACATCTTGTCGTCTTTCGCCTTGTCGCCACGGAGCAGCAGCACGTTGTTGATGCCGAGAAACTGCATGTCGATGAGCTCATACTCTATGTCCTCCTTTGTCGCACCGGCGCAGATTACGTGAGGCACCACCGTGGTGTCATAGCGTTTCTGTATGGCTGCAGCCACGGCGATGGTGCCAGGCCTGCGCCTTATCCTGAGCCGCTCATATTGCCCGTCGGTGGTCTCGCGGTAGACGTATTCTGAGTGGTGGGTCGTGATGTTGATGTAGTTGGGGCAAAAATCCCTCACCTTGTCAAGGTTGCGGAAGAGGGTTTCCGTGCCGTTGCCCTTGAGGGGTGGCAGGACCTCGATGGAGAAGCCCTTTGACCTGCTCGTGTCGCTCAATATCTCGGTAATGTTCATGTCTTTGTAAAAATGATGCTAATCAGAGTACAAAGGTATAAAAAAACTTTGTAATTACTGATAAAAAAAGAAATATGGTCTTAATGCCGTCGCGATTCAAGCGTAATGCCGTCGCGATTCAAGCGTGAAGCCATCGCGATTCAAGCGTAAAGCCATCGCGATTCAAGCGTGAAGCCGACGCGATTCAAGCGTAAAGCCGAAGGGCACGTTTTTGCCGTTAAATTTGCTTGCACAATCATTTTTTCCGCTTTTTTGCCGTCATTGTCATTTTTATTGTCTAATTTTGCTAATACTATAACCTATGTTGATTTAATATATGTTGCCATGACATATTGTTGTTTTCGTCATACCGTTTCAGCCATTAATCACTATTTTATGAAGAAGGCCTTTGTCTTGATAGTGGTTATTGTTTTTGTGGTGTTGGCTGTGCCGGCAGCCAATACGGTGCCTCCCGACACGCTTGCCGCACGCATGTGGCGACAGGTGATGGCTTTTCCTCAGGAGAAGCTGTATGCCCAGACCGACCGCTCCGATTATACATGCGGCGACACGATATGGGTGCGTCACCACATCGCCGATGCCACGACGGGACAGCCATCCTACGCAAGCCGCTATGTATATGTTGAGCTGGTAGATCCCATGGGGCACTTGGTGCGGCGCGTGATGATGCGGCAGGACGAACACGGAGCCATATATGGCAATGTTCCCACCTGCACCGATATGCCGTCTGGTCTGTACATGCTGCGAGCATATACGCGCTATATGGCTGACACGACACCTGAATATCTGTTTTTGCGCCCGTTGCGCCTGCATGGCGTCTTGGAGAACTCTGTGCGGATAACGCCTGCATTGCGTGGCAGGACACTGCGGCTCTCGTTCGTTGACCCATACACGGGACAGCCAATACATGGCGGCAATGTGAAGGTGACTAACGGTGACGGCGACGTGGCGTTTACCGGCAGTACGGAACGTGGCATAGACATTCATGCCATTGATGTCGGCCCGTCGCAACGCAGCCTGCTTGTACGGGTGGGCAACTACGAAGAGTATGTGTCCGTGCCGCGCGGGCGAATAGACTTGCAACTAATGCCTGAGGGCGGCCATGCTGTCGTGGGACAACGCTGCCGTGTGGCTTATAAGGCTGTGGACGACACTGGGCTTGGGCTGGACATGACTGCCGTTGTGACCGACGACAATGGCAATGTGGTGGCCGAGAATGCTGCCACGCACCTCGGCATGGGTATGTTCAGCTATGTGCCGCAGACAGGCCGTTCGTATACGGTAACGTGTACAGGAGCCGACGGGCGCACCGTCTCCTCACGGTTGCCCAAGGCATCGCCGACGATGCCGTCGCTGTCGGTAGCGCAGAACGGCAGCAGCGTGATTGTCAGTGTGCTGCGACCAAACATATCCGAAGGGACAACAACCGCAACGCCGCACGACACGCTGTGGCTTGTGGCGCATCAGGGCGGAGCGCCGCTCTGTGTCAGGCAGATTGACGGGGCGGCGATAAGGATCAGGCGCGACATGTTCCGCGATGGTATAGTGCACTTTATACTGGCCGACAACCGGATGAACATACTGAGTGAACGGCTCGCATTCGTGTGGAACGGGCGCGATGTGTACAATGCCGATGGTACAGCAGGCGTTTCGCCGATGTATGACGGCATGTGCAGGGTGAATATCACACTGCCCGACAGCATTGATGCCGACTGTGGCGTGAGCGTCACCGCCGCATGCGCTGACACGACCCAAAATATCGTGTCAGCGCTACTTCTCTCGCAGGAGTTGCGCGGATACATTGAGCAGCCTGCATGGTATTTTGCCGAACGAGGCCGCTCCGGACAGCTCGACCTGCTGATGATGACGCAGGGCTGGCGCAGATACGACATCCCAAAAGTATTGAAAGGCGAGGCGGCGGTAACTAACGCCACTCCCGAAACAGGTATGTGTATAAGCGGCAAAGTCACGTCGGATGTTTCGCCAAGAGGCAAGCGCAACGTCACCGTCACGATGGCGACCGATCGTGGCGGTCTTGCCGAAACTGCCCTGACTGGTGACAATGGCCGTTTCTGTTTTAGCGGCTTCGAGATGCCCGACAGCACTGGCTACATGATTATGGCACGCAGTGCGAAGGGCAGCACAAATCTGGTGCTGCGCATGGACAAACCGATATATCCAGCCGTGCCAGACGGTTTGCCTACGGCTCCGGTCAATGCGCGTGGTGTGCAGACAGGTGACAAGTCTCACGACGACATTTCTGTCAGACGCGTCGACAGGATGATATTCTTGCCAGAGGTGATTGTCGAGGAAAGGGAACTGCCGAGAACCCAGTTTGAAATCCTTACGAAACTTGGCGGTACGTCGATAAGGTATGAGAAACTGAAAGCCGAAGGACACAAGGGAATTCTGGATGTCATAAGAAGTGCTGGCATATCGGGTCTTCTGTACGATAGCTCCCGTGAGTGGTTCAAGTATCGCGGCAAGGAAGTGTATCTGTTTGTCGACGGGTCAATGGTAGGCACGAACTATGACAGCGGAAAAACAAATATAGACACATGGTCAATGATACAGGCGTTCATGCAGTCGTTAAGGGCGAAGGATGTTTATCAGGTTGATGTCGTAAAGGGGCCAGGTGTGAACGGGTTGCCTGGAGTAAACAGTGTCGGTTCTGTAGGCTTTGACATGTGCGCCATACTCATTACGACCAATCGTGAATATGAGCCTATGCACAGGACTAACGTGTCGCTTGTCAGGCCGCTCGGTTATCAGAAGCCCTCTGCCGTATACAACCCGCGTTTCAACCCGTCGGACGAAGGCAGACGGCAGAATACGATATACTGGAACCCTTCGGTACGGGTGAAAAACGGCAGGGCTTCACTGACTTTCTTCAATGGCGGAGCCGCAAATCTAAGATTCCGCATTGAGGGTATTGCCTCTGACGGGAAAATTGTGAACGCCAGCATTCTCAAAGAATGAGGTATCATTTGTCATTGATATAGTTACTAACCATTAAAAATTACGTTTTTTTATTTGCTACCATGTTTTATAAGGTTATCATGCTTTAGCCAACTTGGGAAGTGAAAAACAGCCAACTGAGGAAGTGAAAAACGGCCAACTAAGGAAGTAAAATTTAGCCAATCGAGGAAACAAAAACAAGCCAACTGAGGAAACGAAAAAAATA
>DAIOUH010000053.1:0-15980 GCA_036751585.1 Prevotella sp.
GGTAGTACACTAATACAGACGTATAACAATAAACGATAAGGAATATGATAGACGTAAAAGACCTTGGCTTTCATTATCAGGGAAGCAAGCATCAAGTGTTCAGCCACTTCGACCTCCATCTTGAGCAAGGCCGCATATACGGCTTGCTGGGCAAGAACGGCACGGGCAAGTCGACCTTGCTTTACCTCATCTCCGGGCTCCTCATGCCCAACGCCGGCAGCGTGTCGGTAGACGGCGTTGAGAGCCGTCTGCGCAAGCCGGAGCTCCTGAGCCAGATGTTCATCGTGCCCGAGGAATACAGCATGCCCGACATGAGCTTCGACTCCCTGTGCGCCCTCATGCGCTCGTTCTACCCGAAGTTCAGCGACGAGCTGTTGAGCCAGTGCCTCACCGAGTTTGAGATGCCCACCAAGCCCAACCTCAAGGAACTCTCGATGGGTCAGAAGAAGAAGGTCTACATGAGCTTGGCCATAGCCACGGGCACTCGCCTGCTGATGATGGATGAGCCCACCAACGGCCTCGACATTCCATCCAAAGCCCTCTTCAGAAGAGTGATAGCCAACTACATGGCCGACGACCGCACCCTCATAATCTCCACCCACCAGGTGCACGACATAGAGCACTTGCTCGACCACGTGGTCATAGTGGACCGAAGCAAGGTGCTGCTCGACAGTTCCATCGCCGACATATCCAAGCGATACGCCTTCCGTTACCTCTCGCCGCAAGAGATGGACAGCAGGGTCGTCTATGCCGAGCCCAGCTTGCAAGGCAACGCCTCGATAGTGGCGCGGGATGATGACGAGGAAGAAACACAAGTCGACCTCGAATTGCTCTTCAACGCCGTGATAAGCGGGGCGAAGGTGTCTTGAAGACAAGAGCTTGACAAGAACATTACACATTATTATATTATATAGACAACAAAAAACAGACAATATACCATGAACAAAGATAGATTCCTCAATGTCCTGCGTTGGCAGCTCGCGCTGAGCAAGCGCCAGATTGTGTTGTTCACCCTGGTCTTCTTCGCGGTGATAGCCATTCCGCAGATGTTTGGCTTGCTGATAAACCTTGATGCCGACACCTCAGGAGAGGCCGCAATAATCGCGACTTTACTGCTTTCGACATATATGGTCGTGGGCACGGGAGTGAGCATATTCTCTCATCTGAAGACACGCCAGCAGCGCATCAACGATTTCATGTTGCCTGCCACGACCAAGGAAAAGTTCATTGCCCGTTGCATAGTCGTCATGGTGGCATTGCCCCTTGCCGCGATAGTAGGCTTCTTGGCAGGCGACTTGGTGCAGTGTCTTGTGACGCTCGTCTTTGGCAGCGACGGCGTGGACTCGGCCACGGGCAACGCCATAAGCTGGGTGAGAGGCATTGGCTGGATCAACAATGAGACCGTGCCCTACGCCATCACTGCCGTTTTGTCCATCGTCGCCCTGCAAGCCTTTTTCCTTCTGCTTGGCAGCATTTTCCACAAGCATCCGTTGGTGATGTCGGTGCTCGCGTTTTTCGTGGCCAACATGCTTGCCATGACGGTTGTGGGATTGGCGACCAAAGTCTGCCTTGAGCTTGGCGATGCCGGATATGTCATCACGGTCTACGACCTTTGGGCAAGCGTGGCAGTATCGCTTTTCTGCGTGGCATTCATAGTGTTCTGCTATTGGTTCGCCTACCGGAAGTACACGCGCCTGCAGGTCATCAACAACAAGTGGATCAACAAGTAAAGCATCGGATAACAGTAAACATACGTAAAAAACAAACATAAAAACATCAATATCATGAAAAAAGCATTGTTTCTCTTAGTGGCGGTCTTAACCATCGTTTCCATGTCGGCTTGCCGCATCGAAAAAGTATATGACAGCAAGGAGCCCTTGAAGACATACAACCTCAACCTCAGCGGCTTCACCTCGTTGAGCAACGCCGGCGATTGCGACGTGCACTTCATCCAGTCGAATACCTACAAGGTGACGCTCAAGGCCAGCCAGAGATGGTATGACCGTCACGACATTCGCGTGGACGATGGCACGCTCGTCATCGGCACCAAGGGCTATAAGAAGCTGGGCGGCGTGAGCGTGATAAACATGTCGAACTATGACAACGAGGCCGAGATATGGGTTAGCGCGCCAAGCCTCAACGATGTGTCCATGTCGGGCAGCGGCGACTTCTCGCTCGACAGCGACTTCACGGGCACGAGCCTCAACATGGATGTCAGGGGCAGCAGCGACGCCAAGTTGAGAAACGTGACGCTCACGGGTGACTTCACATATACCGTTTCCGGCAGTGGCGATGTCGAGATTGGCACGGTGAAAGCACGTGGCGCTAAGTTCTCCATATTCGGCAGCGGCGATGTTGACGCGAAGTTGGCAGGCGTGGCCAACACGGGCGTGGACGTGCATGGCTCTGGCGACGTAGACCTCAAGTTCTCCAATTGCGGCAATGCCGACGTGATCGTGATGGGCAGTGGCGACGTGGACCTCTCCGGACAGCTCCGCACCCTCAACAAGCAAATATCGGGCAGCGGCGACGTGGATACGTCAAAGTTGCGTTTGGGAAAGTGATATAGTGAAGTATAAAGAAAACAATGTTATAAGATATGGCATTCAGCAACGATAAGGCCATCTACCTGCAAATAGCCGATCGCCTCAGCGATGAGATACTCGCCGAGACCTACAAGGCCTTCGACCGCATCCCGAGCGTGCGCGAGTATGCCGCCAGGCTTGGCGTGAACGCCAACACCGCGGTGAAAGCCTACGACCAACTCGCGCAGGAAGGCGTGATCTTCAACAAGCGGGGCCTCGGCTATTTCGTGGCGGAAGACGCGCGGCGACATATCAAGGACACGCGGCGCGCAGCCTTCCTGAAGACCGTGCTGCCGGAGATGGTCAGGCAGATGAAGCTCCTCGACATAGGCTTGGAAGACATAAAAGAGGCGTATGACGCCACTAATGGCGATTGATGGGGCTTGGACATAACACACAATGATTCTCATGACATGAAAAAGAAGAACCTTATATTGGTTGGCGCGCTGCTCGCTTGCGTCACCGACGGCATGGCGCAATCCACCGGCACCGCGCAAGACACCAAAGGCAAGCCCCAAAACGACTCGATATGGAAGGACGTGGACCTCGGGGCGGTGAGCGTGGTGGCATCGAAGCCGCTCATAAAGATGGAGACCGACAAGATGACCTACAACGTGGCCGACGACGCCGAGGCAAAGGCCTCCACCGTGCTCGACATGCTGAGGAAAGTGCCAATGGTTGCGGTGGACGGGCAAGACAACATCACCGTGAACGGCTCGTCAAACTTCAAGGTCTACGTGGACGGGAAACCCAACCCCATGTATACCAACAACGCCTCGCAGATATTCAAGGCCATGCCCGCCACGATGGTGAAGAGCATAGAGGTCATCACCAACCCTGGGGCGAAATACGACGCTGAGGGCACGGGCGGCGTCCTCAACATCGTGCTCAACAAGCAGCGCACGGGCACTGGCGGTGGCAACACTGCCAATGGGTACAACGGCAACGTGAGCGTGGCAGGCGGCAATATGGCGCAGCGCGTGTCGGCGTTGATAAACGGGCAGCAGGGCAAGTTGACATACAGCGCCAACGGCATGTTCAATTACCAGCGCATGAATGGCACGGAGATAGACTTCGACCGAGCGCAGAAGACCAAGGGCGACGCTGCCGAGGGCGCGGACGGCGATGGCGTCAGCCACATGGCTTATCACCAGAAGTCGGACATGAAGCAGCCTTATGCCATGGGCAACATCAGCTTGAGCTACGATGTCGACTCGCTCAGCACCATCAGTGCCACGGCAGGACTGACAACATTCAAGCAGAAGCTCAACGGCCATCCTGAAACGCGAATGTATGGCGGAATATACGGAAAGGGCTTCGCCTACGGCAACGAGATGCGACAGGACGTGGGCACGAAGGCGTTTAACGGGAGCGTGGACTACCAGCGGTTCTGGAACAACGACCGGAAAAGCTACATGATCCTGAGTTACCTCTTCGACAACTCGCTTGGGCACACCGACAATTACACCTTCTACGACGACGTGAGCGGCGTGACGGGCGTGCGGCTCAGCGACTTGCGCTCAAACAACGAGACGCGCGCCACCGAGCATACGCTGCAAGCCGACTTCACGCAGGCTCTCACGCCCAGCCACACCCTCAACTTCGGCGCGAAGTATATCAACAGGCTCAACAAGGCCGACTCGAAGTATTACGACGTGGCAGATGACCGCTCGGAGACGCTCAACACGGCAAACAGCTTGAAGTATGACAACACGCAGAGCATTCTCGCTGCCTACGCCGAGTGGAAGGCGCAGTGGGGCAAAATAGGCTCGGTGCTTGGCGGCAGGTATGAATACACTTGGGAGGACGTGAAATACAAGTTGGGTAATGGCGATGACTTCAAGAAACACTATGGCGTGCTCGTGCCAAGCGCGAGCCTGAGCTACGGCATCGCGGCGGGCATGAACATCGGCGTGAACTACAACATGCGCATAGTGCGCCCGGGCATCAGCTATCTCAACCCTTACGTTGACCGTAGCAGCCCCACGTCGCTATCCTACGGCAACTCGAACCTCGACACGGAGAAGTCGCACACCATCAACATGGTGTACAACTATTATTCGGCAAAGTTCATGCTCAGCGCCACGGCTGGCTACACTTTCTGCGGCAACCAGATAGAGCAATACTCGTTTATCGACGACAACAACTTGCTCAACCAGACTTATGGCAACATAGCCAAGAAGCACGACGCGAGCCTCAACGTGTTCATCCACTGGATGCTGGCCAAGAAGACTCGCCTGATACTGAACTCGAAGTTGAGCTACGTGGACGTGAGAAGCGACGCCATGGGGCTGAGAAACAACGGTTGGAGCGGCCTTGCCACGCTCAACCTGCAGCAGAACTTGCCATGGGACATACAGTGGACACTGGGCGGCGTGGTGATGACCAAGACATACAACCTGCAAGGGTATCAAGGTGCCATGTCGATAGTTTACACCACCTTGTGGAAGGAACTCTTGAAAGACAAGCTCGATGTCAGCCTTCAGTTCTTCACCCCATTGAGCGGCAAGCTCGACATCAAGACCAAGACTGTGAACTCCGACTATGTGCAGAACATGAGCATCAAGGTGCCGATACGCATGGTGTCGCTCACCCTCAACTGGAAGTTCGGAAACACCAAGAAGCAGTTTAAGACGGTGAAGACGAACATCACCAACGACTTCAAGGAAGGCAGTGGAGGCATACAGACAGGTGGGCTCACAGGCGGGCAATGACATACCATAATACTTTGAAGGGGCGGGCCCTGTGCCCGTCCGCAACCAATTTGGCCGCATCGACAAATCAGATGCATTTGGCCATTCGGGTCGCGGACGGGCACAGGGCCCGCCCCTGCAAATATAAACCATCGCGTGGGAAAAACAGAAATGTTTTAAGGCAATGGCGTCAGAACATTCGGCGCATTGGTGGACGACCGCCCATTGGTGGTCTGCCACCCATTGGTGGACGGCCGCCACGGAACCCAGGACCATCGTCAGGTCCGGGACCGCCACGTCGTGCGTTCTTGCCACCGAAGAGGTTGAGGCGGTAGTTGACGTGCAGCATGATGTAGCTGTTGATGGAGTTGTATTCGGTATCGGAGCGCATCGACGCGGTGATGCTTCGGCTCAGGTTGCTCTGCTGGTGCAAGATGTCGTAGAACTGCACCATCACGGTGAGAGGCTTGCCCTTGAGGAAGCTCTGTGCCACTTGCGCGTTCCATACCAGTTCGTTGGTGTTGAGAGAGTTGTCGGCGTATCCGCGGCGAGAGTTCATGTTGATGTCGGTAGACAGCGTGGTGCCCCATGGTGCCGTGGCGCTGATGCTGCCGCCGTAGCTATATTGCCACACGTTGGAGTTGGACGCGGGCTGGAGCTTGTTGTTGGAGTGGCGGTAGTTGAACGCGCCGTTGAGCTCAACCTCAAGCCATTCGTTGCGGTAGCTGCCGGCGAGGCGGTCGCCGATGGTCATGTCGCGCGTGGTGTTCTTTATGGAGTTGGCGTCACGGCTGAGTGAGATGTAACCCACGTTGTTGGAATAGTTGAGGTTGGCAAACGTGTTGATGTTCCAATAGCCTGCTGAGTCGAGAGGCGTGTTGAACATCAGCGCGGTGTTCACGTTCCAGTTGCCGTTGATGTTCTCTGGCTTCGTTATGCGTCCGCCGGTCTTCTCATCGTAGGTCACCTTGTTGCTTATGCTGTTTTGCGTGTTGTTGAAGTCGACGAAGGTCATGACCGACTGCTTGGTCTTCTCGAAATAGCTGTTGTAGAACAGACGGAAGTTCTGGTTGAACGACGGCTTCAAGCCAGGGTTACCCGTGGAGATGTTGAGAGGGTCGGAGTCGTCGTAGATGTCGAGCAGCTGCGAGATGCTCGGTTGCGTGGTCGAGGCACGGTAGTTGACGCGCAGGTTGCTCACCTTATTGAACTTGTACCTGAAGTCGAGGGTAGGGGTGAAGTTGGTGACGTTGCGTGTGGTGTCCACGCTCACGCCCTGGTAGTTCTGGATGTAGTGCGACCTTTGCGGCTGCATCATCACGCCGGCGTTGAGTTGCCACTTTGTCCTGAGCATCCTGAACATGAGCTCTATGTTGTGGGTATAGTTTCTGTATTCGGAATAGCGGCTAAGGTTCTTGTCAAGATAATCGGTGTAGGGGTGCTCCAGGCGGTTGAGGTATCCGTCCCAGCTGCGGTAGCTGGGGTTGATGCCGGAGAAGAAGTCCTCGCCAAGGTTTGAGAAGTCGTAGGTGGAACGGTCGCTCTTGCTGTAGCTGTACCTGAACTGGTAGCGCAGTTGCAGGAACGTGCCTTTCCACAGGGGCTCGCTATACGTGGTCTGCAAGGTGTAGCTCCAGCTCTTCGACGGCGCGAGGTTGTAGCGGTTGGTCTGGTAAGTGGAATCCTGCCCCAAGGCGTCCTTGATTTGATACAGGTGCACGTTGTTGGTGGACAAGGAGTTCGACTTCGAGTTGGTATAGCTCACGTCGCCGCGCAAGGTGACGTTTCGTCCGCGGCGGTTGAGCTTGCGGTTGAGTTGGAGCATCGCCCCGGCGCTGTTGCTCTTGGAATAGGTGATGCCGTTGGAGGTGTTGGAGTTGACGATGACGCCGTTTTGCGCCAACGTCTTGAAGGCTTCGGCGCTGAGAGGGTCTGACGTGTAGTCGTAAGGGTCTTCGTTGAACGAGGCGGAAGAGCCGTTGCTCAGTCCGTCGCTGTTGCTCAGCGAGAGCGTTGGCCTGAACATGATGTTGGTCATGGAGTCGGGAGTCCACTCCACGCGCGCCTGGGCGTTGAAATTGTCGCCGCGCGAGAACGACTGGCTCACGCTGTTGGAGAATGAACCCACGGTGCTGACATAGTTTTCGGAGCTCATCTTGCTCCACACGTCGCCGTCGCTGTGGTTCCATCTCACGCTGCCGTCAATCTTGAGCGTGTCTTTCTTCTCGTAGTTGAGGTTCAAGCCAGCCATCTTCGAGGCGTTGAGGCCGTTGTTTCCCCTCCCGAAGAATCCTCCGCGGCCGCCAAAGCCCATGTCGTTGACGTTGTTGGCATTGCCCATGCCAAACAACTTGAAGTTGCCTTTCATGTAGCCGCCGAAAGCGCGCGCGCTGTATCGATCCTTGGTGCCGATGCCGGCGTCGGCGTTGATCATCGTGCCTTTGTTCATTCCGGCTTTCACGCCGAAGTCGAGCACCGTCTGCTCCTCGCCGTCGTCGATGCCCGTCACCCTCGACAGGTCGCTCTTCTGGTCATAGGCTTTCACCTTATTAATAATAGAGGTTGGGATGTTTTTCATGGCTGTCTTGGTGTCGCCAGTCATGAACTCCTTTCCGTCGATGAGTATTTTCTTCACCTCCTTGCCGTTGATGGTTATCTTGCCGTCGTCGCCCACTTGGGCACCAGGCAGACGCTTCACCAGTTCCTCTATGGTGGAGCCCTCGGGGGTGCGGTAAGCGTTGGCGTTGTATTCGAAGGTGTCTTCCTTCACCACCACCTTCTGGGCCTGCGCCGTCACGGTGGCCTCCTTCAGCATGATGGCATCGGCATGGAAGCGCACGGTGCCAAGGTCCACATTGGCACTCTGCTTGACGCTGACAGGGCGCGTCAAGGTCTTGTAGCCCACGCTCGAAAGTTTCAGGATGTATTGCCCGTCGGCAGGAGCCTTGATGGAGAAGTGACCCTTGTTGTCGGACAAGGCGCCACCCACGAAGGTGGAATCAGACTTTAGAAGTTGAGCCGTGACCATCGAGACGGCTTCCTTTGTTTGAGTGTCGATGACAGTGCCCGACACTTCTCGCTTCTGCGCCCAAGTGATGACCGTCGTCATCGCCAACAGCGCAAGCAACAGCAATTTTTTCATTATTCTATTAAATCTCTTGCAATTTTAATCTCTCTTTAGACGCAAGCAAGTAAAATAAGTTTAATATGTTTGCGGCGTGGAGACAAGATTAAAACTGCACACGGCAGGCTGAAAGTGAGCAAAGGCATGCCGTGTTTTATTAAAAAAAAATAATTTATAGCAGCCAAGTGCCGTTTTATAGTGGGTTAATGAGTATATTTGCAATTGAACGTTAAGTATGAGTATGATGAAACAAAGAGTGTTAATTACGCATCAACTTGCCACGGATTTGGCAATGGCAATATCTGAATGTGAGCACGACCGCATTTTCGTGCTCACCGATGACACCACGAGAATGCAATGCTGGCCAGTGATAGAGCCGTTTATCTCCATGCGTGGGGCCCACGTCATAAGCATTGCCCCTGGCGACATACACAAGAACGTGGAGTCGCTCGTATATGTCTGGCGCGAGTTGGAGCGCGGCAAGGCGACACGCCATTCGTTGCTCGTGAATGTCGGCGGTGGCATGGTGACAGACCTCGGTGGTTTCGCCGCCTCCACGTTCAAGCGCGGCATTGATTTCATCAACATACCCACGACGCTGCTTGCCATGGTGGACGCCTCGGTGGGCGGCAAGACTGGCATAAACCTCGACAGTTTCAAAAACGAGGTAGGCGTGTTCAACGAGTCGAAGTTCGTGTTGCTCGACACGGAGTTCCTGCGCACGCTCGACGACAAGAACCTTCGCTCAGGATATGGCGAGATGATAAAGCATGGACTCATCTCCAACACAAAGACGTGGGCAGAGCTGCTCAATTTCGACCTCGGCAAACCCGACTTCAAGCTGTTGCTCTCCATGCTCGCCACGTCGGTGAAAGTGAAGGAACGCATCGTGGCAGAAGACCCTAAGGAGAAAGGCATACGCAAGGCGCTCAACTTCGGCCATACCTTCGGCCACGCTTTCGAGAGCTTCTCGCTGAAGCACCATGAGGACAACGGGGCGGAACCGATACTGCATGGCTACGCCGTGGCCTACGGACTCATTTGCGAGCTTTACCTCTCGGTAATGAAGCAAAAGTTCCCTGCCGACAAGATGGCACAGACGGTGCAATATATCCGCGAGAATTATGGCGCTATGGACATAACCTGCGACGATTATGACGAGCTCATCGACATAATGCGCCATGACAAGAAAAACACGTCGGGAATAATAAACTTCACCCTGCTCTCCGACGTCGGCGACATCCACATCAACCAAACGGCGACCGACGAGGAGATAAAGCAGTGTCTCGACTTCTTCAGGGAAGGCTGATCCTGGGGAAGGACCGATTCGATGAAGGTAATGATGCCGTCGTGACGACACAAAGTAAACAAGCAAGATGAAACAGGTTAGACCCAAGAAAAACCTCGGCCAGCACTTCCTGACCGACCTCAACATAGCCAAGCGCATCGCCGACACCGTGGACGCTTGCCCAGACATTCCCGTGCTTGAGATAGGACCTGGCATGGGAGTGCTGACGCAATATCTCGTGGGGAAACCACGCGAGGTGAAGGCGGTGGAGATAGACGACGAGAGCGTGAGATACCTCTACGAGAAATTCCCGAAGTTGCGCGACAACATCATTGGCGACGACTTTCTGAGAATGGACTTGCGCCAAGTGTTCGACGGCAAGCCGTTCGTGCTCACGGGCAACTATCCTTACGACATCTCATCGCAGATATTTTTCAAGATGCTCGACTACAAGGACCTCATTCCTTGCTGCACGGGCATGATTCAGCGTGAGGTGGCGCTGCGCATTGCCTCAAAGCCCGGGTCGAGGCAGTATGGCATACTGAGCGTGATGATACAGGCGTGGTATGACACGGAGTACCTCTTCACCGTGGACGAGGACGTGTTCAATCCACCACCAAAGGTCAAGAGCGCGGTGATAAGGATGACGCGCAACGGCGTTGACGACCTTGGATGCGACGAGGCGCTCTTCAAGCGTGTGGTGAAGACGGTGTTTAACCAAAGGCGCAAGATGCTCAGGGTGTCGCTCAAACCATTGTTCAACAAGGAGACCATGCCGTCGCCAGAGTTCTTCGCCGATGACATGATGACCAAACGACCCGAACAGCTCGCCGTGGCCGACTTCGTGAGCTTGACAAACCGCGTGGCAGAGGTCTTGCCCAAGTAGCATCGGCCATAAAAGATGCGGAAATGAAGTTTTATTGTCGTTTATATCAAAAAATCAAGACGATAAGAGCGTTCTTTTGGGAAAATTACCTAAATTTGTAATCGATAAAAATAAATTAAACCTATTTTTCTTATGATAGACGTTAAAGCAACCTTGAAGAGCGCTGAGGATAAAATGAAGAAAAGCGCCAACTTCCTTGAGACCGAACTGTCGCGCATTCGCGCTGGTCGCGCCAACCTCGCCATACTCGATTCCGTGAGAGTGATGTCGTATGGCCAACCCGTGCCATTGAACCAAGTGGCGGCACTCCAGGTTCCCGACGCGCGCACCATAACCATTCGTCCATGGGAGCGCAAGGCTATCAAGGATATAGAGAAAGGCATCATGGACTCTGACGTAGGCATAACGCCCGAGAACAATGGCGAGATGGTGATCCTGCGTTTGCCACAGCCGACAGAGCAACGACGCAAGGAACTTGTGAAGCAGTGCAACAAGATTGGCGAGCAGGCCAAGGTGCAGGTGAGAAACACGCGTGCCGAGTTCAAGGACAAGCTGAAGAAAGCCATCAAGGACGGTCTCTCAGAGGATCAGGAGAAAGACGCTGAGGACAGCTTGCAGAAGCTCCACGACAAGTTCATCAAGCAAATTGATGCTACTCTTGCCAATAAGCAGAAGGAGATCATGACCATTTGATGGCTTGCGGGATTCAATGCATGGATTAGTAATCAAGAACACGGGCTTTTGGTATACCGTGCTGACAGATGACGGACGCACGGTAGAGAGCAAGGTCAAGGGCAATTTCAGGCTCAAAGGCATACGCTCCACCAATCCCGTGGCCGTGGGTGACGGTGTGGATGTGGTTGTCAACGATGAGGGGCAAGGGCTCATTACCGCCATTGACGACCGTCGCAACTACATCATCAGGCGAGCCACAAACCTGTCGAAGCAGAGCAGCATAATAGCCTGCAATCTCGACCAGGCGTTGCTCGTGGTGACAATAGCGCACCCGGAGACCTCAACGGTGTTCATAGACCGTTTTCTCGCCTCGGCTGAGGCTTATTCGGTGCCGGTGGTGATGGTGTTCAACAAGACAGACCTCCTTACCGAGGAAGAACTGCATTACCAGCGCATGGTGGTGAGCCTTTATGAGTCGTTGGGCTACGAATGCCATGAAATATCAGCGGCAAAGGGTGACGGTGTGGAGCCGTTGCTCAAGTTGCTGCGCAACAAGGTGACCCTGCTCAGCGGCAACAGCGGAGTGGGAAAGTCGACATTGCTCAACGTGGTGGTGCCAAGTGCCGACGCGAAGGTCGCTGACATAAGCGACGCTCACGACACTGGCACGCATACCACTACATTCTCTGAAATGGTGCCGCTCGATGGAGGAGGTTGGCTCATCGACACGCCGGGCATCAAGGGATTTGGCTCGTTTGACATGGAGCCGGAGGAAATAGGCAGCTACTTCCGT
The DNA here is from genome assembly GCA_036751585.1 of Prevotella sp. Taxonomy (GTDB): domain Bacteria; phylum Bacteroidota; class Bacteroidia; order Bacteroidales; family Bacteroidaceae; genus Prevotella. The sequence goes on from DAIOUH010000053.1 coordinate 12,045, forward strand.
GAGATATTCAAGTTCTCGCACGACTGCCGCTTCTCCAATTGCACACATACGCACGAGCCGGGGTGTGCCGTGCGCAAGGCAGTGGAAGAACACTACATAGCCGAGAGCCGGTATGCCAGTTATCTCTCCATGTTGCAAGACAAGGACGAGAATAAATATCGCGTTGATAACTATTAATTCCTAAAAAAGGCGTAACTTTGCAAGAAATATTAATTGCCAGCTTTTCATTTTATTAGTCAATGGATTTCATCAAGACATTGTTTGAGGGTTCGCAAGCCTATTGGGCTGGCGGAGTCTCCCATTCCATCTTTATCCTTGCCTTGGTTATAACTCTTGGTCTGGTCTTGGGAAAGATAAAAGTGAAGAACATCTCCCTTGGCCTCACATGGGTTCTAATCGTTGGTATAGTGTTCGGCTATTTCAACCTTAACCTCAATGTTGAGTTGCTTCACTTCCTTCGTGAGTTTGGTCTTGTGCTCTTCGTTTATTCCTTGGGCTTGCAAGTTGGACCCGGCTTCTTCGCCTCGTTCAAGAAGGGAGGGCTTCAGCTCAACATGCTCGTGCTTATCACTATCCTCATAAGCATCTTTACCGCCTTGGGCGTATACTATTTTACCGATACGCCATTCACGGCCATTGCCGGCATCCTGTCTGGCGCCGTGACCAACACGCCAGGAATGGGTGCCGCACAACAGGCGTTTTTCAGCATGAAGGGTGTTGAGAGTCCCGACATAGCCACGGGCTATGCCTTGGCTTACCCGATGGGCGTGATAGGCGTCATACTGGCTTTCATCTTGCTGCGTGTCATCCTTCGCATCAAGCCAGGAGAAGAGGAGAAGCAAGCCGAGACTGGAGAGGGACAGCCCGAGTTGCTCGCGGTGCGCTCAGTAACGCTTGAGATAACCAATAACCGTATAGACAATCTCACGGTGGCGGAAGTGAAGCGCATCGTTGGACGTCACTTCATGATCTCGCGTGTCATTGACCATAGCAATACTACACATAACGCCATAGTGAACGGACAAACGAGGCTTCACCTCAATGACAAAGTTCTCGTGGTAGTGGCCCCGCAAGATGTTGACAGCCTCATTGCCCTTTTCGGCAAGCAGGTGGACGTTGACTGGAGCCAGTTTGAGCGTGAGCTTATCTCACGCCGTATCATTGTTACACGGCCGGAGTTACAGGGCAAGACGCTTGTCTCGCTTGACATCAATGGCAACTTCCAGGCAACGGTGACGCGTGTCAACCGTAATGGCGTGGATCTCGTGGCTCATCCGCATCTTCGCTTGCAGCTTGGCGACCGTCTTACCGTCGTCGGTTCAGAGCTTGCGCTCAGCAAGGTGGATAAGGTGCTCGGCAATCAGATGAAGCGTCTCAATTACCCAAATCTCATACCAATATTCGTGGGTATTGCCCTTGGTTGTTTGCTTGCCACGGTGCCAATTGCCATACCTGGCATTCCTACGCCCGTGCGTCTCGGCCTTGCTGGTGGCCCGTTCATTGTCGCCATTCTCATGGGTTATTTCGGCCCTCGTTATCACCTTGTGACTTATAACACTATTTCAGCCAACATGATGTTGCGGGAGATGGGCATCAACATCTTCCTCGCCTGTGTGGGCTTGGGTGCGGGACAGGACTTTTTCCACACCCTTATCAACGAGCAGGGCGTGCAGTGGATTGGCTATGGACTGCTTATTACGATGTTGCCAATCATCATTGGTGGAATCATCGGAAGGTATGCTTTCCACATCAATTATTACACGCTCATCGGTGTGCTTTCTGGAGGAAACACCAATCCCCCGGCTTTGGCTTATGCCAATGACCGCACTTCGAGTGATACGCCGTCAGTTGGTTATGCCACCGTGTATCCTCTTGCTATGCTGGTTCGAATTATCTCCATACAAATTCTAATGATGATATTCTTGTCATAATCATGAATAACGATTTTTTTAGTTTCTACAATAGGCCTACAGAAAACGAAGAAGAGGAGTCGGTCAATCTTGAAGAAGAGCAAAGTATCAACGACGAGACCAAGAATGACGAGCATGCCAACTCCGTGCAGCTCCTTCGCCGCAAGCTCGACTTGCTCGTGCGCACAGGTGCCATGCTTATGGCAAGCAATGCTGACTGCGCGCGAATAATGCGAAACATGAAGCGATGCGAGGCTTATCTTGGCCTGCCGGAGGAGTACATTCACATATTCCTCAACTTTAATATCATAATGGTGAACCTCTCTGACGAGACCCATTCTTTTTCAAAATATCAGCGTGTGGATTCCCATTGCGTTGAGTTCACCGTTATTTCCAAAATCAGCAAAATGCTGTGGACGGCGATACGCGAAGACTGGAGCCTCGACCGCTACGAGACTGAGCTTGAAGCTTTGAAGCACGTACACAAGCAGTATTCGCCTTGGATGATAGCCATTTGCGCCGGATTCGCCTGTGGAGGCTTCTGTGTGCAGTTTGGTTGCGACTGGCCTGCTTTCTTCTACGCTTCCATACCGGCCATCCTCGGTTTCCGTTTGAAGATGTTCTTGGCGAAACTTCATTGGAACAGTTATGTCGGCATAGCCGTAAGTGCTTTCGTGGCTACACTTATATGTTGGCTCACGACATTCATCAGTCTGGACCCGACATTGAGTTCCGCTCTGCCGTCGTTCCTTCACTCTGACACGCCTTATCATCCTCTCATGGCTTGTACGCTGTTCATTGTGCCAGGAGTGCCGCTTATCAACTTTGTCACAGACATGGTGTCAAATTATGTACAAGTAGGACTCACACGAGCCATGATCACGCTTATGATGATTATAGCCATGTCGTTTGGTATAGTGTTCGCCATTCAGATTTGTGGCATCGACAACTTCGTGAAAGACCTGTCGATGACACCTCACAACAATTTTATCAACTATGCCATAGCCGCCGCAGTGTCGGCAATGGGCTTTGCCACGATTTACAACACGCCAAAGCGTATCATGCCCGTGCTTGCCGTTACTGGCATCATCGCCGTATGTACCCGCAACTTCGTCAATCTTGGACCGTCAAACGGGAATATTGGCCTTGACCAAGGCATCATAATAGGCTCGTTTGTAGGCTCGGCTGTAGCGAGTATCATCGCCACCAAGTCGCAGCATATTCACCACATTCCTCATCAGATTATAGCAATACCGTCTGTCATACCGATGATTCCTGGAGTGATGATGTATCGGTCCCTTTTTGGTTTCATACAGATGGACGGCGTAATCGGTGAGCTTACATTTGCTTTCAACTGGGCCATCAAGGCTTCGCTTGTTATCTTGTTTATAGCTCTTGGTGTTGCCATTCCTAACATTTTCATTCGGCGTCTTATCATGCCAAAGCGCAAGGAGAAGCTGCTGTATTTTGTAAAGGAGAGGCATGAGAAACACCATGACATGGTAGACTTGAAAGAGATATAAAAATGCTGCGATAGGATTCTATCCTTTGTATCGAAGAATCGCCAAACAAGAAATCCGTGGGCTTTCAAAGATGAATGCCCACGGATTTTTTGCGTTGTCAGAGTGGCTGGCTTTATCAGTTGCTAACCATAGAGTTTACTTTATGTATTCTATCTTGCTCTCGTCACGTTGTCTTGCTTCTGGAGTCTCGTCAGGATAGCCTATTGCGAGGACATAGCAAATCTCATAGTCTTTTGGAAGATTGAGCTTTGCCAAATATGGCTTGCATGCTTCGTTGTCTTGCAAAAAACGTGCGGCACTGCCCAGGCAACAAGTGCCCAACCCCAATGACTTGGCGGCAATCATCATGTTCTCACCCAATAAGCCGGCGTTGAGCAATCCCCAGCTGTCTCCCTTTGGGGTTGCCACGACAATGATGTTAGGAGCGTTGCGATACATGTTCTTGAAGTTGGCATCACGTTTTACTTGCTCTGGATTCTCTTTCTTGAATATTTCTGTTGTCT
>DAIOUH010000054.1:0-15738 GCA_036751585.1 Prevotella sp.
AGTTGCTTCAGCCTTCTTGGTGCTGCGGCGGCTACGGCGTGTCTTCTTCTCAGCCTTTGGAGTCTTGGCCATGTTCTCATCGAAATCGACAAGCTCGATGAAGCACATAGAGGCTGCATCACTTGGACGAACACCAAGCTTGATGATACGAGTGTAACCTCCAGGACGGTCAGCTACGCGAGCAGCGATCTCACCAAAGAGCTCCTTGACAGCATAGCTCTTCTGAAGATAACGAAAGACAACACGACGTGAAGACGTTGTATCGGTCTTAGAGCGAGTAATCAGGGGCTCTACGTATTTCTTAAGAGCCTTGGCCTTTGCGAGAGTCGTAGTGATTCTTTTGTGCATGATAAGGCTCGTTGCCATGTTGGCAAGCATGCTGGCCCTATGAGATGCAGTACGACTCAGATGGTTGAACTTTTTATTGTGTCTCATTTTGTTTTAATGCTTAATTGGACAGTTGAACAGTGACCCGTAGGTTTATTCCTTATCCAGTTTATACTTTGAAATATCCATTCCAAACGACAGATTCAGACTCAAGAGCAAATCATCAAGCTCAGAGAGCGATTTCTTACCGAAGTTGCGGAACTTAAGGAGGTCTGTCTTCTGATACTGCACAAGATCAGCAAGAGTTGATACGTCGGCAGCCTTAAGACAATTAAGCGCACGGACACTCAAATTGAGGTCAGAGAGCTTAGTCTTAAGCAACTGACGCATATGAAGAACCTCCTCGTCAAACTCCTCATTGCCTTCCTTGTCTGTATTCTCCAGGGTAATCTTCTCATCGGAGAAACAAAGGAGATGGAAAATGAGAATCTTTGCTGCTTCCTTTAATGCATCCTTCGGGTGAATGGATCCATCCGTTGTAACCTCAATGATGAGATTATCGTAGTCGGTCTTTTGCTCGACACGGGTAGGCTCAACACTGTATCGCACATTGCGGATGGGAGTGTAGATAGAATCGATGGGAAGTACGTTGACATCGGTGCAGAACTGACGGTTCTCATCAGCAGGGACGTATCCACGCCCCTTGTTGATTGTGAGATCCATCTGGAACGATGCCTTAGAATCTAAATGACAAATCACCAAATCAGGGTTTAACACTTCAAATCCAGTCAGATACTTACCGATATCACCTGCCTTGAACTCCGTGGAGTCCTCCACGGAAATGCTAACTTTCTCGTTCTCGAAATCGTCTACTACTTGTTTGAACCGTACTTGTTTCAGATTCAAAATGATATTGGTAACATCCTCCTTCACACCGGGAACGGTGGCGAACTCATGCTCAACACCGCTTATACGGACAGTGTTGATGGCATAACCTTCAAGCGAAGAAAGAAGGACGCGGCGAAGAGAGTTACCGATGGTAACACCAAAGCCAGGCTCGAGAGGGCGGAACTCAAACTTTCCGTAGTGGTCGTTGGCCTCCAACATCACAACTTTATCAGGTTTTTGAAATGCTAATATCGCCATTAATTCAATGATTTTTATTTATTTCGAGTACAACTCAACGATTAACTGCTCCTTGATATTCTCAGGGATGTCAGCACGCTCAGGCACATGAAGATACTTGCCGCTCTTGCTGTTCTGATCCCACTCAATCCAAGGATACTTGCTGTGGTTGAAACCTGCAAGTGCGTTGTCGATAACCTCAAGTGATTTAGCCTTCTCGCGCACACCGACAACCTGACCAGGCTTTACAGAGAAAGAAGGAATGCTGACGACCTTACCGTCGACAGTAATGTGCTTGTGGTTAACCAACTGACGGGCTGCAGCTCTTGTAGGAGCGATGCCAAGACGGAAAACGATGTTGTCCAAACGGCTCTCCAGCAACTGAAGAAGCACCTCACCTGTCTTACCATCAGCCTTAGCAGCCTTGTCAAAAAGGTTGTGGAACTGACGCTCCAACACACCATAAGTATACTTGGCTTTCTGCTTCTCAGCAAGCTGCTGACCATACTCGGATGTCTTGCGGCGACGGTCGTTGCCATGCTGCCCTGGAGGGAAGTTGCGCTTAGACAGTACCTTATCTGCACCAAAGATGGGCTCACCAAAACGGCGTGCGATACGAGACTTAGGACCTATATATCTTGCCATAATTTAAATGCTTTTCTTATTGTATCTAAAGATGTTAGGGGTTCTTATTATACACGACGACGCTTAGGAGGACGGCATCCGTTGTGTGGCAACGGTGTCACGTCAACAATCTCCGTAACCTCAATACCAGCGCCATGGATAGCGCGAATAGCACTTTCACGGCCATTGCCTGGACCCTTCACATAAGCCTTCACCTTGCGAAGACCAAGAGAGAAGGCCACTTTAGCGCAATCCTCTGCTGCCATCTGGGCTGCATAAGGAGTATTCTTCTTTGAACCGCGGAAACCCATCTTACCAGCTGAAGACCAGGAAATAACCTGACCATCGTTGTTGGCAAGAGACACAATAATGTTGTTAAAGCTACTGTGAACATGGAGCTGACCTGTAGCCTCAACACGGACATTTCTTTTCTTAGATGTTGCTTTCTGTTGTTTTGCCATAATTAAGTTCCTCCATTAATTACTTAGTAGCCTTCTTCTTGTTTGCAACAGTCTTCTTCTTACCCTTACGTGTACGGGCATTGTTCTTGGTGCTCTGACCACGAACAGGAAGGCCATTACGATGACGGACACCACGGTAGCAACCAATATCCATCAGACGCTTGATGTTCATCTGAATCTCTGAACGGAGGTCACCCTCCACTTTGAATTCAGCGCCGATAATCTCACGGATTTTGGCTGCCTGATCGTCAGTCCACTCGCTGACCTTCAGGTCACGGCTCACGCCTGCCTTATCCAATATCTTTGCTGAACTACTTCGACCTATACCATAGATATAAGTCAATGCGATCTCGCCACGCTTATTCTGGGGCAAGTCTACTCCAACAATTCGTATTGCCATTAGTTGAAATAAATTGAATAAAAACTTAACTTTGTGTGTAAATAACGCGTTGTTTTTGCTTAAAAGCGTACAAAAGTAATAAGAAAACTTCAAACAGCTTTCTCATTACCCATAACTTTACGCAATTTTAACGTTTAGCCCTGACGCTGCTTCATCTTAGGGTTCTTCTTGTTGATGACAAACAGGCGACCCTTACGACGAACGATCTTGCAGTCGGCTGAACGCTTCTTGATGGATGTTCTTGTCTTCATACTTGTAAGTATAAAATATATTGTTCTATTTATATCTGAACTCTATCCTTCCCTTAGTGAGGTCGTAAGGGCTCATCGCTACCTTGACCTTGTCACCTGGGAGTATCTTAATGTAATGCAGACGCATCTTACCCGAGATGTTGGCGATGATTTGTACTCCATTCTCAAGCTCTACGCGAAACATTGCGTTGGACAAGCTCTCAATTACTGTGCCGTCCTGCTCTATTGCTGACTGTTTTGACATAAATTTATTTAACCTTTATCAATGTTCCAAAGAAGTGAATAAGTCGAGACATTATACCTCTCAACCTTGAATGGCTCTCCATCAGGATTCCAATGGAGAGCCAATCCTGTATATCATTCATCCGTCTCTGGAAGCACGTATCCAAAGACCATATTAATATGCACTTACAGCGCCAGCCTTACGAGTGTGACCAGAATTCAACAGTCCATCATAGTGGCGCATCAAGAGATAAGACTCAATCTGCTGCAAAGTGTCTATAACAACACCCACGGTGATGAGGAGGGAAGTGCCTCCAAAGAACTGAGAGAATGCCTGCTGCACGTTAAGCAAGCCTGCCAATGCCGGCATTATAGCTATGAAAGCAATGAACAGAGAACCTGGGAAAGTGATACGTGACATGACAGTGTCAATGTACTCGGCAGTGTCATGACCTGGCTTAATCCCGGGAATGAAACCATTGTTGCGTTTCATATCCTCTGCCATCTGCTGAGGATTCAGCGTGATAGCAGTATAGAAATAGGTGAAAGCAACAATCAAGATAACGTAAACAATGTTGTACACAAGGCTGCGATTATCCATCAAGTTACGCACCAACCAGCTTGAATCACTGCTCTGATACTGAACGATTGCCAATGGTATGAACATCAATGCCTGAGCAAAGATGATAGGCATAACGTTGGCAGCGAAGAGCTTCAGCGGAATATACTGACGGGCACCACCCACTTGCTTGTTGCCGACAAGACGCTTCGCATACTGAACAGGCACCTTGCGGGTGCCTTGCGTCAAAAGTATTGAAGCGCAAATGACAGCGTAGAGAATTAGAATCTCGGCGATAAACATCACAAGACCACCACCTGAGATAGCAGTGAATCGTGAGCTAAGCTCCTGGACGAAAGCCTGTGGAAGCCTTGCGATGATACCAATCATAATGACCAATGAGATTCCATTTCCGACTCCCTTGTCAGTGATACGCTCACCCAACCAAAGGATGAACATAGAGCCTGCCGCAAGGATGATTGTCGCCGGAATCATAAACACACTCCAAGATATGCCACTGGCGAGAGCCGAACTGGCTTGCATCTTGAGGTTGATAAGGTAACTCGGTGCCTGAAACAGCAAAATAGCCACCGTAAGCACGCGAGTATACCATTGTATTTTCTTCCGACCGCTCTCACCCTCACGCTGCATCTTCTGGAAATAAGGTACAGCGACGGCAAGGAGCTGCATGACAATGGAAGCTGAGATGTAAGGCATAATTCCAAGCGCGAAAATTGAGGCGTTGGAAAATGCTCCACCAGAGAACATGTCCAGCAGTGACATCAAGCCACCCTTGGTTTGCGACTGAAGTTGGTCAAGCTTGGCGGGATCAATACCCGGAAGCACAACGAATGATCCAAAACGGTAGATAGCCGTAAACAGGAAGGTGACGAGAAGCCTCTGACGAAGATCCTCGACCCTCCAACAGTTCTTTAGTGTCTCAATTAGCTTTTTCATTATTAAATTTTTGTTGCATTACCACCAACTGCCTTGATAGCTTCCTCAGCAGTCTTAGAGAAGGCGTTGGCTTCGACGTCAACCTTAGCTTTCAGCTCGCCCTTGCCAAGAATCTTGACAAGCTCCTTGCCATTGGTAAGACCAGCGGCCACGAGCTCCTCGATACCAATCTTGGTAAGGTTTTTCTCCTCGGCGAGCTTCTGAAGGGTTGAGAGGTTCACTGCGAAGTACTCCTTGTGGTTGATATTCTTGAAACCAGCCTTAGGAACACGACGCTGCAATGGCATCTGACCACCTTCGAAACCAATCTTTCTCTTGTAACCGGAACGAGCCTTGGCACCCTTGTGACCACGCGTAGAAGTACCACCCAGTCCAGAACCTGGACCACGGCCAATACGACGACGTGAGTGAGTAGAGCCGGCAGCCGGCTTCAATGTATGTAATTTCATGATTACGTCTGAATTTAAAAGTTATTACTTAACGATCTCAACGAGATGGTGCACCTTGCGAACCATGCCCATATTGCTGGGAGTATCCTCAACCTCAACAACTTGAGAAATCTTGTGAAGGCCAAGTGCGAGAAGAGTTCTCTTTTGGTCTACAGGAGCGCCGATGCGGCTCTTGATTTGCTTAATTTTGATTGTTGCCATTGTTTATAATCCCATTAACCGTTAAACACTTTGTCCATGGCGATACCACGCTCACCGGCTACAGTATAAGCGTCGCGCATCTGAGAGAGTGCGAGCACTGTTGCTTTCACCAGGTTGTGGGCGTTGGATGAGCCCTTAGACTTTGCAATCACATCAGAGATGCCTGCGCTCTCAAGGACGGCACGCATAGCACCACCGGCCTTAAGACCAGTACCAGCTGCTGCTGGCTTCAGGAGAACCTGAGCACCACCAAACTTGACCTCCATCTCGTGAGGTACTGTGCCGTTGAGCACGGGAACCTTGAAGAGGTTTTTCTTGGCAGCGTCTGTGCCTTTCTGGATAGCGGCGGTAACCTCACCAGCCTTGCCCAGACCATATCCGATAACACCGTTGCCATCACCGACTACGACAATGGCAGCGAATGTAAAGGTACGACCACCCTTGGTAACTTTCGTCACACGGTTGATAGCAACCAGGCGGTCCTTCAATTCAGCGTCACTATTAACTCTTACTTTATTCATTGCCATAATCGATTAGAAATTAAGTCCACCCTTACGAGCAGCGTCAGCAAGAGCCTGAACGCGGCCATGATAGAGATAGCCATTACGGTCAAAAACCACTTTCTCCACGCCAGCAGCCTTAGCCTTCTCAGCCAAAGCCTCGCCGACCTTCTCTGCCTGCTGAACCTTAGGAAGTTTCTCCAGGCCTAAAGAAGATGCTGAAGCCAATGTCTTGCCCTCAATGTCGTTAATAACTTGTGCGTAAATCTGCTTGTTGGAGCGGAACACAGTAAGACGGGGACGCTCAGCTGTTCCCTTGACGTTCTTGCGAATGCGGAACTTTATCTTGATTCGTCTTTCTACTTTCTTTGTTGTCATGATTTCGTTGTCACTTTAAAAGTTACTTAGCTGCAGCTGTCTTACCAGACTTTCTGCGGATGACCTCACCCTTGAAGAGTATACCCTTACCCTTATAAGGCTCAGGCATGCGGAAAGAACGAATTTTAGCACAAATAAGACCAAGCAGCTGCTTGTCTGCGCTCTCCAGCATAATCTGTGGGTTCTGGTTGCGCTCAGACTTTGTCTCAACCTTCACCTCTTTAGGAAGTTGCAGGAAGATTGGGTGAGTGTAACCCAGAGAGAACTCAAGGAGATTACCCTGGTTAGAAACACGATAACCGACACCGATAAGCTCAAGTTGCTTCTTGAAGCCCTCGCTCACGCCAACAACCATGTTGTTGACCAAAGAACGATAAAGGCCGTGGAAAGCCTGCTTCTGCTTGTAGTCTACGGGGCTGTTCTCATCAACCTCGAAGGTGATGTGACCATCCTCCTGAGACATCTTGATAGAAGGGTCAAGATACTGTGAAAGCTCACCCTTGGGACCCTTTACGGTAACGACGTTCTCCTTCGCATCGAAGTTAACAGTAACTCCTGCGGGAACACTAATTGGCAATTTACCTATTCTTGACATAACTTAAACCTCCAATTAATAGACGTAGCAAAGAACCTCACCGCCAATCTTAAGGTCAGCGGCCTCCTTGTTTGTCATGACTCCCTTAGATGTAGACAGGATTGCGATACCCAGTCCGTTAATAACTCTCGGCATGTCCTTGTAACCGGTGTAACGGCGAAGGCCAGGTGTGGAAACGCGCTTCAAGCTCTTGATGGCGTTCTCCTTGGTTTGCGGATCATACTTCAAGGCGACCTTGATAGTGCCCTGAGGACCATCCTCAACGAACTTGTAGTTCAGGATGTAACCCTTCTCGAAGAGAATCTTTGTGATAGATTTCTTCATGTTTGACGCAGGAACCTCAACCACGCGATGATGAGCCATGATTGCGTTTCTGAGCCGTGTCAGATAATCTGCTATTGGATCTGTCATAAAATGAAAATGTTTAATTAATCGGGACTACCCCGACAATATTAAATATGAGTGTCTCTTTAAAATCCTTTTAGTTGACCGTCCCGACGACATTGATACATTATCGGGACGTCAACATGGGATAGAGTGTTTTACCAGCTTGCCTTTGTCACGCCAGGAATCAAGCCCTGAGAAGCCATCTCACGGAACTGAATACGTGAAATACCGAACTGACGGATATATCCACGTGGACGACCTGTGATCTTGCAGCGGTTGTGCTGGCGGATTGGGTCGGCGTTCTTAGGAATGGCCTGCAACTTACGTGCAGCCTCATAAGCCTCCGCGGGGTCGTTTGAAGTAGCGATAATCTTCTTCAAGGCCGCGCGCTTCTCAGCATAGCGGGCTGCGAGCTTGGCACGCTTTACCTCGCGAGCCTTCATTGATTCTTTTGCCATATCTCTTTAATCGTTTTTAGCGTTTTTGAAAGGAAGACCGAATGCCTTAAGCAGAGCGAAGCCCTCCTCATCAGTAGTTGCTGATGTGACGAAAGTGATGTTCATACCCTGAAGGCGATCCACCTGGTCGATGTTGATCTCCGGGAAGATGATCTGCTCATCAATACCAAGAGTGTAGTTGCCGCGTCCGTCAAACTTAGAATTGATACCCTTGAAGTCGCGGATACGAGGGAGAGCGATCTTCACGAGACGCTCGAGGAACTCGTACATGCGCTCACGGCGAAGTGTTACCATCACGCCGATAGGCATCTTCTTACGAAGCTTGAAGTTAGCGATATCCTTCTTTGAGTATGTAGCCACGGCTTTCTGACCAGTGATGGCAGTGAGCTCGTTGATGGACACATCGATGATTTTCTTGTCCTGAGTGGCATCGCCAAGACCCATGTTGATGACGATCTTCTTCAAGGCAGGAATCTGCATGGCAGAAGAATAGTTGAACTGCTCTTTCAGAGCTGGAGCGATCTGCTCCTTATACTGTTTCTTAAACTGTGCTGTATCCATTACTTGATCTCCTCCCCTGACTTTTTAGCGATGCGGATGACATTCTTGCCCTCATGCTTGACAGCGATACGGGTAGCCTTGCCACTCTTAGGATCGATAAGGCTGATGTTTGAGATGTGAATAGGAGCCTCCTGCTTCACGATTCCTCCTTGAGGATTCTTTGCTGAAGGCTTCGTGCTCTTTGAAACCATGTTGACACCCTCAACGATGGCACGGTTCTCTTTCACAAGCACCTTGAGCACTTTACCCGTCTTGCCCTTGTCGGAACCGGCAATGACGATGACGTTGTCGTCTTTCTTGATATGTAACTTACTCATTACTTCTTTCATTTAAAGATTAAAGAACCTCAGGTGCGAGAGACACGACCTTCATGTTGACAGCACGCAGCTCACGGGCAACAGGGCCGAAGATACGGCTGCCGCGAAGCTCACCAGCGTTGTTGAGCAACACGCAAGCATTGTCATCGAAACGAATGTAAGAACCATCCGGACGACGAATCTCTTTCTTGGTGCGAACGACTAAAGCCTTAGATACCGCACCCTTCTTCAAGTCACTGCTTGGCAGGACGTTCTGGACAGCAACAACTATGACGTCACCGACACTTGCGTAACGACGGCCTGTACCACCAAGCACGCGGATGCACATAGCCTCACGAGCGCCACTGTTGTCTGCTACTGTAAGTTTTGTTAATGCCTGTATCATAATTACTTAGCCTTTTCTACGATTTGTACTAATCTCCACCTCTTGGTCTTGGAAAGTGGACGAGTCTCCATAATCTGGACTGTATCACCCATATGGGCCTCGTTCTTCTCGTCGTGAACGTGATACTTCTTCGTCTTCTGGACGAACTTACCATAAATCGGGTGCTTCTCCTTGAACTTAGCTGCGACTACGATGGTCTTGTCCATCTTGTCACTGATAACGACACCCTGTCTTACCTTTCTTAAATTACGTGTTTCCATTTGTGTCATTACTTGTTAAGTTCCCTTTCGCGAAGCACTGTCTTCATGCGTGCAATATCACGACGCGCAGCTTTGATCTGTGACGGATTCTCAAGCGGTGAAATCTGATGGTTGAGCTTAAGCTGCTTGTAAGCTGCCTCAGATTGCGCCAGCTTCTCGCGCAAGTCCTTGTCGGCGAGTTCTGTGATTTCTTTGATCTTCATTAATTATGCGTTTTTGTCGTAATCACGACGGATGACGAATTTTGTCTTCACTGGGAGTTTCTGTGCTGCCAGACGAAGAGCCTCTTTGGCCACGTCAAGGCTGACACCTTCCACTTCGAAGAGTATACGACCCGGAGTGACAGGAGCTACCCATCCAGCTGGATCACCCTTACCTTTACCCATTCGGACGTCAGCAGGCTTGCGAGTGATTGGCTTGTCAGGGAAGATGCGAATCCAGACCTGACCCTCACGGTTCATGTAACGGTTGACAGCTACACGAGCTGCCTCAATCTGGCGGCTGTCCAGCCATTTGCTCTCAAGGGTCTTGATGCCGAACGAGCCGAAAGCCAGTTGTGTGCCGCGATGAGCGTTGCCTTTGTTGCCACGTCCATCCTGCGGCCTTCTATATTTTACTCTTTTTGGCTGTAACATTGTAGATGATTCTTTTAGCGATTATTGTTTCTACGGCGTCCGCCACGATTGCGGCGCTCACCGTCGCGGCGTGAACCACGGTCGTTGCGATCCTGCTGGAAGTTAGGAGCGAGCTCCTTCTTTCCATAGACCTCACCACGCATTATCCACACCTTGATGCCGAGCAGACCGACCTTTGTCAGAGCCTCTGTCTGGCAATAGTCTATATCAGCACGGAATGTGTGCAGAGGCGTACGACCTTCCTTGAACATCTCCTTACGTGCGATCTCGGCACCGTTCAGACGGCCTGTGATCTGCACCTTGATGCCCTCGGCACCGGCGCGCATAGTGTTCTGCACGGCCATCTTGATGGCACGGCGATAAGCCATGAGGTGCTCAATCTGGCTCGCGATGTTCTCACCCACGATTGTGGCGTCGAGCTCAGGGCGCTTAACCTCAAAGATGTTTATCTGGATGTCTTTCTTGTAGAGCTTCTTCAGCTCTTCCTTCAACTTATCCACATCGTGACCAGCCTTACCGATGACGATACCCGGACGGGCAGTGCAAATAGTGATGGTGACGAGTTTGAGAGTACGCTCGATGATGATGCGTGAAACCTGGGCTTTCTCGAGACGCTTCTTCAGGTAAGTGCGAATCTGCTTGTCCTCCACGAGATTGTCGCCGAAGTTCTTGCCACCGAACCAATTAGAATCCCAACCACGGATTATACCAAGACGGTTGCTTATTGGATTAACTTTCTGTCCCATTCTATTTAATCTTTATCGTCATTAGTTTTGGCATCCACGAACAAAGTGACGTGGTTAGAGCGCTTGCGGATTCTGTATCCGCGACCCTGTGGTGCCGGTCTCATACGCTTCATGGTTACGCCTTCGTCTACGAAGACCTTGCTGATGTACAGCTCTCCATCCTCAGCCTTGCGATCGTTCTTGGTCTCCCAGTTAGCGATTGCAGAGCGAAGAAGCTTCTCCACGTCCTGTGCGGCACGCTTCTTGGAGAACTTAAGCACGCCAAGGGCACGGTTGACCTCCATACCACGAACCATGTCTACCACGTAGCGCATCTTGCGGGGAGAGGAGGGAACGCCAACGAGCTTGGCGAAGTATTGATTCTTACGGGCTTCTTTTAACTTTTCAGCCGCGTTATGTTTTCTTGCTCCCATTATGTTTGCTTGAATTTAATGCTTATCCCGATTACTTCTTGTTGTTGCCGGTATGACCACCGAAGCGACGTGTGAGGGCGAACTCTCCGAGGCGGTGACCAACCATGTTCTCAGTAATGTACACGGGGATAAATTTGTTACCGTTATGAACTGCGACAGTATGACCCACGAAGTCAGGTGAAATCATACATGCTCTGGCCCATGTCTTGACAACGCTCTTCTTGCCGCTCTCGTTCATGGCAAGGATTTTCTTCTCGAGCGAGACATTGATGTACGGGCCTTTTTTAAGTGAACGACTCATAATTTGCTCTGTGTTTTAAGTTACTTCTTGTTAGCCCTCTCGATAATGTACTTGTTCGAGAGCTTCTTCGGTGCGCGAGTCTTGAGGCCCTTAGCGTACAAGCCCTTGCGTGAGCGTGGGTGTCCACCGCTCTGGCGGCCTTCACCACCACCCATTGGGTGATCAACTGGGTTCATCACAACACCACGGTTGTGAGGACGACGGCCAAGCCAGCGTGAGCGACCAGCCTTACCAGACTGCTCAAGAGCGTGGTCCGAATTGCCTACGCTGCCAACAGTTGCCTTGCAAGCAGAGAGAACCTTGCGGGTCTCACCTGAAGGGAGCTTGATGACGCAGTAGGAACCTTCACGAGAAGTAAGCTGAGCAAAGTTACCAGCCGAACGAACGAGCAACGCGCCCTGGCCCGGACGCAACTCGATGTTGTGGATCACGGTACCTACAGGGATGTTAGCAAGTGGGAGGGAGTTGCCAACCTCAGGGGCTGCCTCAGCGCCCGACATCAGCTTGTCGCCAACCTTCAATCCGTTAGGAGCAATGATGTAACGTTTCTCGCCATCTGCGTAGAAGAGAAGAGCGATGCGAGCTGAGCGGTTAGGATCATACTCGATAGTCTTCACTACAGCAGGAACACCATCTTTCTCTCGCTTGAAGTCAATGAGACGATACTTCTTCTTGTGGCCACCGCCGATGTAGCGGACAGTCATCTTACCGGTGTTGTTTCGACCGCCGGTTGAACGCTTACCGTAAACGAGAGACTTCTCTGGCACGGATGCAGTAATCTCCTCGAACGTGCCAATAACCTTGTGTCTTTGACCCGGAGTGACCGGGCTGAATTTACGTACTGCCATTTCTTATTTTAGATATTGCTGTAAAAATCAATAGTGTCACCGTCCTTCAAGGTGATGTAGGCCTTCTTGAACGCGTTCTTCTGACCGCGGATGAGACCTGCCTTGGTGTAACGGCTTGAGCGCTTGCCGGCAAAGCGTGCTGTGTTGACGGCGACAACCTTTACATTGTAAAGCTTCTCAACCTCATTCTTAATCTGGAGCTTGTCGGCATCGGGGCGAACGATGAAACCGTAACGGTTTGAGTTCTTCTCCGTGATTCTGTTCTGTTTCTCTGTTACCAGAGGCTTAATGATAATGTTTGCCATTTCTTTCTTCCAAATTACTTGTTAAGCACGCCGTTGATCATCTCCAGGGAAGCCTCAGCTATCACGAGCACATCAGCGTTCAAAATCTTGTACGTATTGATGTTCTTTGCGCTCATGATCTCGGCCTTCTGCAGGTTGCGAGCGGACAAATATACATTTTTGTTCACTTCTGGCAAAACCACGAGAGTTTTCTTGCCCTCAACTTTAAGATTTTTAGTAATGTTTACGAAATCTTTAGTCTTTGGTGCCGCCATGTCGAAGTTGTCGACTACGATAATCTCGTTGTCCTTTGCCTTGTAAGAGAGGGCTGACTTACGAGCAAGAATCTTTACTTTCTTGTTGAGCTTGAAGCTGTAATCGCGTGGCTTAGGACCGAACACGCGGCCACCGCCTACGAGGACAGGTGAGTTGATGTCACCACGACGTGCGCCGCCGCCGCCCTTTTGACGACCGAGCTTGCGTGTAGAACCGCGATGCTCGCTACGCTCCTTAGACTTTGCCGTTCCCTGACGCTGGTTTGCCAAATACTGCTTAACGTCGAGATAGATGACGTGATCGTTTGGCTCAATGCCGAAGACAGCGTCATTCAATGTAACCTTCTTGCCGGTCTCCTGACCGTTGATATTCAAAACGCTGAGTTCCATTACTTCTGAATTAAAACAGTTGAACCATTGTAGCCTGCCGTAGAACCTTTCACGATGATGAGGTTCTGCTCAGGGATTACCTTTAACACTTTGAGGTTCTGGGTTGTCACCCTGTCGCCTCCCATTTGGCCGCCCATGCGCATGCCCTTGAACACCTTTGCAGGGTAAGAGCAGGCACCGATTGAACCTGGCTTGCGGAGACGGTCATCCTGACCGTGAGTAGCCTGTCCGACACCGCCGAAACCATGGCGCTTCACAACGCCCTGGAAGCCTTTACCCTTGGATGTGCCAACAACGTCGACAAATTCCACGCCGTTGAACATGTCAACAGTGAGAGTGTCGCCGAGGTTGTACTCCTCGTCAAACTTGAACTCGGCCAAGTGCTTCTTTGGTGTTGTTCCAGCCTTCTTGAAGATTCCTGTCATAGGCTTGTTGGTGCGCTTTTCCTTAGCCTCACCGAAGCCCAGCTGATAGGCTTTGTAACCGTCCTTCTCGACAGTCTTCACCTGGGTAACAACACAAGGACCAGCTTCGATAACAGTGCACGGCACGTTTTTGCCGTCGGCACTGAAAACGGATGTCATTCCGATTTTTCTTCCAATTAATCCTGGCATCTCAGTTTAAAAAATTAAATAATAATATAATGTTGTTTTGTGTTCTCTTTAAGTGATACCCGCTTTTTCAAGCTCACAACACACTTAAAAAGAACCGCTCACTTCTTCCAAACTGAAGGCCAAGTTGCTCTAATTCAGCGTATTGATGGCTACGAGCCAGCGCAATACTCACTTTTGCGGTGCAAAGGTACGGCTTTTTGCGCTATCCACCAAGAGTTTACGCCATTATTTTCAAAAGTTTTTGGTTTCGTGCGCTTTTGCGCTCATTTCCTCAGATAGCGCTTAATGATGGGGGTCATATAGTCGGCACACCGCTCAAAGCCGAGGTCGGTGAAATGTATGCCATCCACCGTGCCTTCGTTGTCGGTGCCTATCATGTCGGCTGAAGACACGAAAAACACGTTTTTGTCGCCAGCGGCGCGAAATTTCTTGTAAAACTTGGCGAGCGTCGCGTTCTTCTCGTCGATTGTCTTTCGGGTTTCCGAATCGAAACGCATTGGCGGGAACCTTGGGTTCTCCACAAGCAGTATCGGCGTGTCGGGACGCGCCTTGCGCAGTATGGTATAGAAGCGTTCTATCTTCTCATTTATCAGGTCACTCGTACAGTTGGGCAGCATGTCCATGACGTACAGTCCGGCGTCATGTTTAGCCATCACCTCCGCTACCTCTGGGTCGAGCTTGCCATTGCCGCTGAATCCGAGGTTCACCACCACGCGGTTGAGCCTTCGCTCCACGATGTTGGTTGCCGCCATGCCTGGCCGTGAGGCGCATCCGCCTTGCGTGATGCTCGTGCCATACCACACCACGGGCTTTGCCTCCACCGGCAACGCCACCTTGGGATTGCCTATCACGGCTTCCGCGTCAACGCCTATGGCGAGGGAGTCGATGCCCTCATACAGAGGCAGATAGAGCATATACTCACGCTCGTTGCCATCGAGGTGGTCTATTATCTTCGATTGATTTGCCAGTCGCTCACGCGGCTTCGCGCTGTTCACGAACACCCATTGGCCATTGTCTTGCAAGCAATAGAGGTCAAGGCCGCGAATGCCGGTGGCGGTCATGTGGTTCATGTTGAACACCGAGTGGTTTTTCCACTTCACGTCAATTCGCTTCGAGTTGGTGCGGAAGCGCACCGCCATACCCGCCGAGTTTTGCCCGAGGTTCCACAGCGCGTCGCGTACCTTGCCCTTCAGTGAGTCGGGCAAGCGTGTGAAGATGTTTGTCGAGGCGAGTGTCGGACGACCCAAGACCTTAAACCGCGAGGCATCATAAAAGCGGGTTTGCGCCAGCGAACTTACGCTGACCATGAGAAGCAAGGTTAACAGCAAGGTGAGTTTTTTCATGGGATTACTTATTAGATTTACGGCACAAAGATACACAATTTCACACGAAAGTATGTATTTTTGCATCACACAAAGAGAAAAATGGATAATTTTGAAAACAAACACACTATCTGGAATAGGTTAAAGGGGCACCCCACAATGGTGGAGGGCACGGTGTATTCGATGCTCATCATTTGCAGCATATCGCATTTCCTGAACGACATGATTCAGTCTATCATCCCCTCCATCTACCCTATCGTGAAGGATAAGTTCGGCTTCTCGTTTGCGCAGATAGGCATCATCACACTGGTGTTTCAGATGACCTCCTCCATCCTGCAACCTTTCACGGGTCTTTACGCCGACAAGCATCCACGGCCATACGCCCTGTCGGTGGGCATGTGCTTCACCTTGGTGGGACTGCTGTTGCTCGCTTTCGCCGAGAACTATTTGCTGATTCTCTTGGCGGTGAGCGTCGTGGGATTAGGCTCCTCCG
>DAIOUH010000055.1:0-15072 GCA_036751585.1 Prevotella sp.
AATGTCATTTTATGATTTGTGACAAGTTGTTCTTTGCTTCAGACAATGATATTACATTATGGTTGTGCAGCCTATTCCCAGCCGAGACCATCTTATCCAGCACTGGCAAAAATTCGCCGAGCATGAATACCACCCTCAGCTCATCCTTCTCTCCATTGCGCAGCTGTCGTATCTTCGACAGCTTCTTGAACCCTACTGAGTCTATCTCATACAGTCCTTGCACCTTGCCTGCCACCACCGGCAACAGATATTCCAACGCCTGTATGTCCAGTTCATCAAAGTCAAGGCTTCCCGTATAGTAGGTCTTTGCTTGGTTTGTTTTGAACAGTTCTATTTCAGGATTGCTTGCCTTGACATAGCCGACATACACCAGCCTGTCCGATACATCCTTATGCGTGTAGTGCAATCCACGTTGCGGTACACTGGCCTCAATCTGTTCAAGCACTGTCTCATCAAGCAACACCTTTCTCAAATGGTCTTCCAGTAGCAGTCCGCTGTCTTCGTTTGGCAAAAGCGGATAGGCACCAATGTTTACCTCCTCTATTGACTGCAAGAAATAAGGCAAGTCTTTATCGCCATTATGCAACTTTTCAAGCAACTTATGCTCGTCCATACGTCCGGGGAAAAGAATGTAGCCACCGATAACCTCCTTCGCAAATCTCCTTTCGCCACGTCGACCGTAATATATGGCATCGCGATAGTGGTGCATGGCGTCAAGCGTCTCGCTTACAGGCTCATCGATAACATTCGCCACTTGCTCATCCCCATCACCCTTTACACGATATTTTGCGTCGTATAAATAGGTAAGGGTAATATCGCGGTCGTGCTTGTGAATGTGCATCACGATGTCCGGCTTCTGCTCAGTGGTAGCCGAGCGCATCTCGGCTGTAGTACTGCGGCTGAAAGAATATTGATAACCCACCTCCACACGATCCTCGTTTTTAGGATTGATATAGGTAATGCCGCCGCTCAATGTACCTCCATTAAATAGGTCAAAGGCATTTAGCGTGTCCTCGTGTATGTACTTCAAAATATGCTCCTTGTTGAGAGGGTCAATGCCAAGCACCTTGCACACGAGTTGCTTCACCTTCAAGAAGCACCAAAGTTCATACAGTTTCCATATTGGTTGAACTCCTACTGATGTTTCTCCCTGTATGAGATCCAGTCCGTTCTGGAGCATTATCCAATAACGGTACACCTGTGAATATCCGCTGCGCTGCTGCATTACCATGCTTTGTTGGCGGAATCCGTCAAAACGTCCAATGCCACGGAAAAAAGAATTCATGCGAAGTGTCTGAAGCTCGCGTTGCTTGTCCTTCAAGTTCTCAATCTCACTGTCAGAGGAATTTTCGCCTATTCGGTCAAGTAGTTTGGCAAGACGTTCACAGATACATTCAATTGTGTATTTCACAAAACGGTTTTCCCGCGTGTCAAGCGTGGCTTCAGTGCGTTCCGTTCTATAATAATTGCGCACGGCTTTCTCCGCGTTTATCTTGCGGTCATTGACAAAGCGTTCTTCCAGCTGTGGCGTCCACGATTTTATGCGGTCCGCTTTCCTGTATTCCTCTATCTGCCGCATCTTGTTGTGCGGTTGGTGGATGATGAAGCGCACCGACCGCACATAGCTGTCCACTATCTGCTTGAACACCGACAACCATATCAGTTCGTTGTTGGCCTCGTGTCCTATCTCAAACTGCTGGAATGTGAGCGTTAGATAGCGGAATACCAGGTCGCCGTACTCTTCGCGTATTTGCTGGATTATCACATTGAGGTCGTCCTTGGTGTCGAGTTTGGGCGACAACACGTCAAACTCCACTTTGTGGATGTGCTTGCCCTCCGTATTTATGTACTCAAACTGCAACGCGAAATGGCCGGGCTGGTTCAGAAAGTCGATGTTGCTGTTCAGTATATATTCTCCCCTCGATGTGTGCACGCTGCTGAACATTGCTTCCACGTCACGGTTGGGATGGATGACGCGCGGCTCTTCCATCGCGTCATAGAATGTGATGGTGAGGTTGTACTTGTGATCCTCAAAAAACACGGGACGGGCGTTGTGCCACGACTCTTCTTCCACTTCCTCAAGCTGTCTGGTGTCGGCATTGTATATGCGGAGCTCGCCACCGCTTGCCATCGCATAGTCGCAATATATTTCAGGTGAGAGATTCCTTGCCCTCACCTTGAATTTCCTCCAGGAAGCGGCAATGTCCGTGCTGCTTGCCTGTATGGTGTATGAATCGCCATAATCGTATCGCAACAGCTCCATAAGGCATGTTCGTGGTTAGAAGAAGTTTGTGTAGTAGTTGCCGAGTTTCCCGTCCATCTCGTCAAGTTTGCCTGTTACCTTGTCATACAGCTCGTCTGTCTCACCTTCCTGCGGGGCGAAATGCCTTGAAACAAACGCCTTAAGGTCTTTCAGCACGTTGCTCTTGCCTTCGTTGGTTTCGAGCTGCCGCTTTTCTCCCTGCACTCTCGGCAACACTTTTTCCAACAGCACGGCAAGCACGGCTTCTTTTATCAAGCCTTCGATGTTTTCCGGAAAACTGTTCTGCTCAATGAGTGTGCTTAGATACAGCACAAGCTCGTTCTGCACACGGTAGCTCACGCGGAACGGCGTGTCGTTCAGCACTCCGTTTATGCTGTCGGCATCCGCCTTGCCATCGGAATCGCCAAGGAGAGCTGGAATCTCCGTCTTTATCTTGTCGGAATATTTAGCGAAACGCTCATCGTCAAGCACCTCGTAGGCTCTCACAAACTGTGGCTTGAACACGCTTAGCGGCACTGGCTCGTTACGGTATTCGAGCAAAGCCCTGCTCTCATCGCTGAACATGGCTGCCATGCTGCCGCCGTTCATCTCTATCGTGAAAGCGCGGTCTATCACCTTGCGCGAGAACTGGTGGGTAGTATCGTCCATGTTCACCGTGCCTATGACAAAGAGGTTTTCGGGCAGCGAGAGCCCGTTGTCCTTCAGATAGCTGATGATTTCCGCGTCCTCTTCCGAGTAAAGCGGTATGCTTTTGTAATGCTTCCCATCATTTGCCATGTTGGGATTGCCGGGATCTTCCTCATTTTCGAATAGCTTGCAGTTGGCAAACGCCTCTTTCTTCAGCAGCGGCTGCGTCAATATTTTTCCGCCTACTCTCTTGCGTGTTTCAAGCACGCTGAGATATTCAGCGAAATACTGCTCCACTGGGGCAAGGTTCATTTCGTCAAGGCAAAGGAAGAATGGCACATCATCATTCATCGCCGCTTTATATACAAAGCGGATGAAGTCGGTCAGCTCATACTTGCCCGTCAATGCGCTGAAATAGCCGAGCAATTCTGTGGAGTCGTGCCAGTTGGGCTTCACCTCCACCAAACAATAGTTTCCAGGAGCGGTCTCGCCACGCAGTCTGTCGGGACAAGTCATGTAGGCAAGTTCTTGAACCTTTTGACTCTTGCCCGTGCCGGAGATGCCGGCGAGAAGAAGGAACGGCTTGGTGCGGAGAGCGGTGATGTATTTGGCAGCTTTATTTTCTGTTATTGAAACAATGGATTCTGAGTGCCTGCCATCAGAAATAACAATTTCATTATCATTATCTTTTAGTTGTATTCCGAAGTCATTTTTCATAAGAACTTTGTAAATACGCATACCTTTACTGAGTTCTTTGGACATGCTTTCTGTTAGGTTAGCCGAACGAATAATCTCTGTTAGATTTTGGTTTTCAAGCTCCTTTCCATATTTAATTGCAAACAGATAATAAGAAAGAGACCCTAACTTCTCGTTCATTTCTTTGAGAGCAGTAACAAGCTCGTCAAATCTCTTGTTATTTTGCATCATATTTCAACTATATTCACACCTACACAGTAATAAAGTTCAAGAAAATCTTCATTACAGACAGTATCTACATCTGCAAAAATAAGAGATTCTTTATTTGCTCTGTATTATGTTCTATTTATTACTCTGTTTCTCTTTTTCCTCACTGAACGCCTTAATCTCGTCAGTAAGTACTTTTTGTAATTGTTCTTTTGGCACTATCAGTTGATAGTCTGCCACGCCTATCGGCTTGCCCATGTCTTCGAGAGCCAACTCCACGTCCACGCGGTCTTTCTCCGCACAAAGTATTATGCCAATGGAGCGGTTTTCGTCTGCGCCGCGTTCAAGACGGTCGAGCAGCGAAAGATAATAGTTCATCTTTCCTGCATATTCGGGACGGAAAGCACCAATCTTCAAATCTACAGCCACGAGACAGCGAAGTCCGCGATGGAAGAAAAGCATGTCAACCTTACTTTCCTTGCCGTTGTACTCTAAGACGTGCTGGTTGCCAATGAACGTGAAGCCATTGCCGAGTTCCATAAGGAAACGTGTTATAGCCTTCACCAAGCGGTCTTCCAGTTCAAGCTCCAATATCGGTGTGGTCACACCAAGGAATCCGAGATTATACGAGCTGCTGAACACCTCGTTGGCGTATCGTGCCTGTTCCGCAGGCAAGGTCTTGTCGAAATTGTTGTCAACATGGGCTATTGCATGAGTTTCATACATCCTAAGCTTTATTGCGTTAAGCAGCAAGTCGCGTGTCCAACCTTTTGCCAAGGTTTCTTGTGCATAAAAAAGAGTTGCAGAATCATCCAATTTCTTGCCAAGGATACACACATTGTGCGACCATGGCAAAAGTGCAACGCTCCGTTGCACTTTTATGTCACTGTCGCAATAGCGCATATAGAATCGCTTCATATACCACAGATTTCTTGGCGACATTCCCATCTTGGGATAACGTTCCTTCAAGTCTACCGACAACTGTCTTACCACGCTGTCACCATAGCCGCTATCTATCTTGCGCTCATGCAGCAACTTGCCAATCTCCCAATAGGCGGTTGCCACATTGCCATTGACGTGCCTGGCTATTTCCTGACGCGCGTGCTCAATTACCGCGACAGCCTGTCGCAGTATTGCAGCATAGTCTTCATGCGCCATTGGAAAATTCGTATTTTGTTCATTCATTGTGAGCAACCTTTCTTTTCGCAATATGTGGGCGGTTTTCCTTGACAGGGTTAGCCATCTCGAACACTGTCACGCCACACAAAGGGCAATTTCTTGCAAAATTACAAAAATTAATGGTTATATGTTGATTCGTAAGGGTTAAATATACTTACTCGCGGATTTTTCGCACAGGTCAAAAAGATTGCCACAACACGAACATGAAGAAACGACAATAGAGACAAAACAAATTACCATTCGGGTTGCGGACGGGCACAGGGCCCGCCCCTGCAAAGCATTTGATAATCAACGCATTGCTGTCAATCAACGCGTAGCCGCTTGCGGCGTAGCATCTTTAAAATCCTTGAAATCCGTGTGAGATAAAAGAAAAAAAAGTCCCACACCGCCAGTAGCGGTGTGGGACTATATCAATTAATGTTTAGCGTCGGTTTAGAGGCTGCGATCCAGACGAGTGTAACCGTAGCGAGCCTCAGAGCCAAGCTCCTCCTCGATGCGGATGAGCTGGTTGTACTTGGCCATACGGTCTGTGCGGCTCATAGAACCAGTCTTGATCTGACCGCTGTTTGTAGCCACGGCGATGTCGGCAATCGTGGTGTCCTCTGTCTCGCCTGAACGGTGAGAAGTGACAGTGTTGTAGCCATGACGGTGAGCCATCTCGATAGCCTCGAGAGTCTCTGTCAGGGAACCAATCTGGTTGACCTTGATGAGGATGGCGTTAGCCACGTGCATCTTGATACCCTTCTCCAGGAACTTGGTGTTTGTGACGAAGAGGTCATCACCAACGAGCTGAACCTTGTTGCCGATCTTGGCTGTGAGCTTCTGCCAGCCCTCCCAGTCGTTCTCGTCGAGGCCGTCCTCGATAGAGGCGATAGGATACTTGTTGCAAAGCTCCTCAAGGTAAGCGATCTGGCCCTCGTCGTCGAGCTCCTTGCCGTTAGGATCCTTAGGCATGCCGTTGTTGAGCTGCTTGTAGTTGTAGTACCACTTGCCGTCCTTGTTTGTAGCGAACTCAGAAGCGGCGCAGTCCATAGCGATTGTGACGTCCTTGCCCGGCTCGTAGCCAGCGTCCTTCACAGCCTGGCAGATGCTCTCGAGAGCGTCGTCGATGCCGTTGAGCGCGGGAGCGTAACCACCCTCATCGCCTACAGCTGTAGAAAGGCCGCGCTTCTTCAGGAGCTTGCCCAGAGCGTGGAACACCTCAGCGCCGCAGCGGATGGCTTCCTTCTCGCTCTTTGCTGAACGAGGCTGGATCATGAACTCCTGGAATGCGATAGGAGCTGATGAGTGAGCGCCACCGTTGATGATGTTCATCATAGGAACAGGCAATGTATAGCTGTTGCAGCCGCCGATGTAACGGTACAGAGGCATGTGCAGAGCCTCAGCAGCCGTGTGAGCGGCAGCCAGAGACACGCCCAAGATAGCGTTTGCGCCGAGCTTGCTCTTTGTAGGAGTGCCGTCGAGCTCGAGCATCTTATAGTCGAGACCGCGCTGGTCGAACACGTCCCAACCCTGAAGGGCAGGAGCGATAACGTCGTTGACGTTGGCAACAGCCTTCAAGACACCCTTGCCACCGAAACGGTTCTTGTCACCATCACGAAGCTCAAGAGCCTCGTTCTCACCAGTGCTGGCACCAGATGGAACACTTGCACGGCCCATTACGCCGTTCTCGAGTGTTACCTCAACCTCTACTGTAGGATTGCCACGGGAATCCAGAATCTCACGTGCGTGAATCTTTGAAATCTTCATCGTATTAATGATTTATATGTATGAAACTGTTTGTTTTCACAAAATAGCGATTGCTCGCTTACCTACGTGCAAAAGTAATGCCTTTCGGCTTAAAGACAAAACAAAAGTGACGCTTTGTCAGACAGTTTTAGTTTTTTTAATTCTTTGCGACAATGGGGCATCGGCTTTACGCTTGAATCGCGTCGCGATTCAAGCGTGGAGGCAGCGCGATTCAAGCGTGGACGCGACGCGATTCAAGCGTAAAGCCGACACGCACCTTGGCGAGAGAGATTAAAATTGGAAGAATCAGGGCAAATCGTAAAAACAATTTCCGTGAAAAGCACTGCCTTTGAAAAATAATGTGTAAATTTGCAGTGCTAAAAATCAAGAAAATGGAAACAAAAGAAACTCTACGAAAAGGCACATACGACATCGTATCCCACTTTGCCACCGAGGGCACCGTGGCTGACATTCACCCATTGGGCAACGGACTGATAAACGACACATATAAAGTGACGACCAAGGAGGCCGACACGCCAGACTACGTATTGCAACGCATAAACACGACCGTCTTCACCGACGTGGACATGCTGATGGACAACATCGCCGCCGTGACACGACACATCCGAAAGAAGTTGGAGGCTGACAATGTGGCAGACATCGACCGCAAGGTGCTGCGCTTCATCCCTGCCGACAGCGGGCGGTTATATCATCGCGAACCGGACGGCACGGTGTGGCGACTGATGGTGTTCATACCAAACGCCAAGACCTACGAGGCGGTGACACCGGAGTATTCTTATTTCGCCGGCAACGCCTTCGGACATTTCGAGGACATGCTGGTCGACATTCCCGAGAAGCTCGGCGAGGTGATACCCAACTTCCACAACATGGAGTTCCGCATGGAGCAGCTGCGCGAGGTCATCGCCAAGAATCCTGCCGGGCGTGTGGGCGAGGACGCGGTGAAGCAGCTTCTCGACCTTATCGACAAGGACGCCGAGGAGATGTGCAAGGCGGAGCGCATGGGTCGCGAGGGCAAGCTGCCCAAGCGCGTGTGCCACTGCGACACGAAGGTCAACAACATGATGTTCGACGAGGACGGGCACGTGCTCTGCGTCATCGACCTCGACACCGTGATGCCATCGTTCGTGTTCTCCGACTACGGCGACTTCCTCCGCTCCGCCGCCAACACCACCGCCGAGGACGACCCCGACATGAGCCACGTGGCGTTCAACGAGGAGATATTCAAGGCATTCACGCGCGGCTATCTCGAAGGCGCGCGTTTCCTCACGCCCGTGGAGATAGACAACCTGCCCTACGCCGTGGCGCTCTTCCCCTTCATGCAAAGCGTGCGGTTCCTGTGGGACTACCTCAGCGGCGACCACTACTGGAAGTGCAAGTACCCCACGCACAACCTCGACCGCGCCCGCAACCAAATGCGGCTGTACCAATGCGTCAGGGAGCACGATGACATGATGAGGGAATACGTGCAGTCTTGTCTCAACAAATAAGAAACACATAACACAATATTATGAAACTCAAAATCACGATCTTAGCTTTCATGCTGATGACAGGCGCGAGCCTGCTGGCGGCGGAAGCCTACACCATCTACCCCACCCCACACCAGCAGATAGCGCAAGCGGGCACGGTGACGCTCAGCGGCACTGTCAACGTGGTGTGCGGCAAGAGCATAGACCAAGCCACCAGGCAGCGCGCCGAGCAAGTGCTCAGGGAGCATGGCTTGCGCTGCAAGTTCGCCTCATCGCCGGCAAAAGGCGCCGCCAACCTGCTGCTTGGCGTGAATGGCGACAAGGGCGCGGCAGACAAGACGGCCACGAGCCTGAGGCTGAGCCGCGCGGTGTTCGGGATGCCAAAATACGACAAGCACCTCGTGGCGGTGACGGGCAACGGAAGCGCAGCCACGATAGTGATCCTCGGCGAGAACACCGATGCCACGTTCTGCGGCCTCGCCTCGCTGGAGCAGATGCTCGATGAACAAAAGGGACGGCTATCGCGCGTCACCATCTACGATTATGCCGACGTGAAGAACCGCGGCATAATAGAGGGCTACTACGGCGTGCCCTACTCTGAGGAGGTGACCGAAGACCTGTTCCGCTTCATGGCACGCTACAAGATGAACTCATATATGTATGGCGCCAAGTCGGACCCATACCACTCGCAATACTGGGAGAAGCCCTACCCGCTGACCATCACCGCCGAGCAAAAGAAGATTGGCATGATGACGCAAGACATGATGAGGAACATGGCAAAGGTTGCCACCGCCAACAAGGTCAACTTCATCTGGGCCATCCACCCGGGCACGGCCTTCTTCGACACCAAGAGCGACGGCGTGCTCGACAAGATCATGGCGAAGTATGAGTCGATGTACAAGCTCGGCATGAGGCAGTTTGGCGTGTTTGTCGACGACTGCGGCGTGCCCGACGACACGGCGAGCCTCAACATCGGTGCGCGCAGGCTCACCGCCCTGCAACAACTCGTGGACAAGAGATGGAACCGCAAGGGAGCCGCGCCTGCCGACACCGTGAAACCGCTCAACTACGTGCCGCAGCTCTATGCCTACTCATGGGTGAGCAAGGAGCAAGCCGGACGGTTCTTCAACTCGCTGAGCGCCACGCCAAAGAAGACCGTGGTCTATATCACCGGACGCAACATCTGGTCGGTGCCAAACAATGAGGATCCCGCCATCGTGAGCAAATGGCTCGGACGCGAGGTCGGATGGTGGTGGAACTATCCGTGCAACGACAACGACATGGACAAGATATTCGTGAGCGACATGTATGCCAACTTCCACGACGAGAAGCACATCGACAACGACGCCAAGGTGACCGACAGCCTCGGGGTGAAGACCCTCATCAGTAACCCCATGCAGCAAGGCGCGGCAAGCAAGATAGCACTGTTCAGCATTGGCGACTACGCCTGGAACAACGCCGCCTTCGACGTGCACAAGAGCTTCGAGGCCGCCGTGCCTGCCGTGGTGGGCAAGGACTACGCCGAGGCTTACCTCACCGTGTGCCCGTATCTCCGCCATTACGACTACGACTCGCCATGGCCCACACTTGAGCAAATGCGCAAGCTGGCAGCGGCTTGCAAGAAGCTCACGGAGTTGGCAAAGAGCGACAATGAGGGCGCGCGCCTGTTCTACAACGACATAGCGCCGTGGCTCACGAAAGTGAACGACATGGCCGACTGCGCCATAGTGCTCCTCACCAAGGACAGCCAGACAAAGGAGGCTGTGAGCCGCGCCGTCGAGACCGTGGAAAAGATGGACGGCAACAAGAAGTACGACGTGGAGATTCTCAACGGCATGGGCAAGGACATCAAGATTGGCTCTACGCAAGCCAAGCCCGCCGATAGGGTGCTGCTGCCCATGCTGAAGAAACTCGCGGGGAAATAAGGCTCCATGTTGATTCACGTGACCTGCTTTTTCCACACGGATTCAAAAGATTTGAATGATTGCTACGCCGCAAGCGGCTATGCGAAGGATGCCTTGCAGGGGCGGGCCCTGTGCCCGTCCGCGTCCCGAATGGCAAACGTAATCGGCGAAGCCGACATCCTTAAAATCTTTTGAATACGTGTGAACAAAAACGCCCACACTAATCAACATTGAACAGATGATAAACACGACAAGTAAAAAACACAATTACATAAACTATAATCATGTCAATTTCTAAAAAAACATTATCATTGTTAGCCCTCTTGGTGGCGACCTTCATGGTGCCGTCGTTGGGCTTCGCACAGTTTAATTGGCCCTACCACATCGAGAAAGGCGAGGCTGTGACCGACGTGCCTCAGCGCGAGGCAGGACAGACAAACGTGCTCAACCTCACCACGCCGAAGATGAACGTGGTGCGTGTGGGTTTCGTGGGCTTGGGCATGCGCGGCCCTGGCGCGGTGGAGCGCTGGACCTATATCAACGGCACCCAAATCATGGCCCTCTGCGACCACGAGAAGGAGCGCGCCGAGCGTTGCAACAAGATTCTTGAGAACGCCAGCCTGCCACCTGCCGACATCTATTATGGCGAGGACGGCTACAAGAAGCTCTGCGAGCGCAAGGACATCGACCTCGTGTATATCGCCACCGACTGGCTGCACCACTTCATCGTGGCAAAATACGCCTTGGAGCACGGCAAGAACGTGGCCATCGAGGTGCCATCGGCAATGAACCTCAACGAGATTTGGCAGCTCATCAACCTGAGCGAGAAGAAACGCCTGCACGTGATGATGCTCGAGAACTGCTGCTACGACTTCTTTGAGCTCAACACCCTCAACATGGCGCAGCACGGCGTGTTTGGCGAGGTGGAATATGTGCAGGGCGCTTACCGCCACGACCTCTCACCGTTCTGGGACGCTTACTGGAAGAAAGACGCCAACGACAAACTTGGCTGGCGACTGGACTACAACCAGAAGTTCCGTGGCGACGTGTATGCCACTCACGGCCTCGGCCCTATCGCGCAAGACCTCAACATTCACCGTGGCGACCGCATGAAGACCCTCGTGGCAATGGACACCAAGAGCATCAACGGCAAGGCCTGGGTTGAGAAGATGTCGGGTCAGAAGTGCGACAGCTTCGCCAATGGCGACCACACCGTGACACTTATCAGCACGCAAAACGGCAAGATGATCGAGGTGCAGCACAACACCATGACACCGGAGCCTTACAACCGCATGTACCAGGTGGTTGGCACAAAGGGCTTCGCCAACAAGTACCCAATAGAAGGCTACGCCCTCTCAAGCGCGCAGATGAAAGCCAGCGGCGTGCAGCCGACGAAGGAGATGAGCGGCCACGACTACATGGACAAGGCCGACTTCGATGCCCTTGTGGCGAAGTATCGCTCGCCGATAGTGACTAAATATGAGGCCATGGCAAAGAAGGTCGGCGGACACGGCGGCATGGATTTCATCATGGACAGCCGCCTGGTGTATTGCCTCCAGCACGGCCTGCCTCTCGACATGGACGTGTATGACCTCGCAGAATGGTGTTGCCTCGCCGAGCTTGGCTCAATCTCGATGAACAACGGCAACATTCCGGTGCAGGTTCCTGACTTCACCCGTGGAGCATGGAACGTGCAGAAGGGATTCCGCCACGCTTTCGCCTCAAAGGAAGAGGAGGAAGCCGTCGACAAGGCCAACGAGGAGTTCACGGCAAAGCTGAAGCAGAAAGGCGCTAAATACTGGAAGAAGCACTCCACCACGAAAACTGACAACAAGAGCCACCAGATGGGCCTGTAAAAACGGCTTAACTGTGACCTTGGCCACAAAGACATGAAAAAATCCCGTGCGAGACATTCTCGCACGGGATTTTTTTGTATCTGCCACCATTGCGTCATGGCGATTTCATCATCTTTTCGCACTATAATACTTACCTACGGACGACATACTTGATGAAAGCGTAGCCACCCAGCACTTGCAGCGCCATGCCTGGCAAGCCCAAGCGCACGTCCTGCAACGCGGCTGTGAGGCTGCCTGTCATCGCCCATTCAGCCATGCCGCCCGTCAACTGATAGAAAGCCACCACGCCGATGAGCAGCGGCAGGCTCACCTTGCGATAATGGCTTGCGGCATAGCCAGCGCCAATGGCAAGCAACACCGACTTGGCAAGTATCGCCGGCAACGCAGCCACCATGGGCATGCCAAACATGGCGGAATTGACGAGCGGCGAGGCGACAGCGGTGAGCAACCCGACACGCCAGCCATACTTATAAGCGCCCACAAGCGTGAAGAAATAGATGGGCAACCAAATCATGCCGCCCTTAGGCAAAAGGTGGAACAACTGCGGAAGGGCGACATTGCCCAACACGAACAACACGGCGGCTATATAGGTCTTAGCCTCGCCGTAGCCATAGGCGTAGAGGTTCACTGATGTACTCGTATTGTTTGTCATGTTATTTAATTATTATTTGTTTTATCCGTTCAAGGCACTCCTCTGCCGTGAGGCAGTCGCGGCAAGCCTTCTCCATGGGACACCAGTCGGTGCCATCGCGATTGACGATGTGGTCGGTGCGCTCGTCATAGCTCACCTTGATGCCCGTGCCGCGGAGCAGACGCAATGCGCCGTCGCTGATGGTATCGGCATATACAGCCTTGATGCCTCCTGAAATCATGAGGGCGGCGGCAGCCTTGCCCACCACCTTGTCGGCAAGCATTGCTTCTTCGAGCATATCGGGAGAGGCGCTGAGCAATCGCATCAGGTCGCTGATGCCACGGCCGTCAAAGCTAAAGACCTCGTCGCGCGCGGTCTTTATCACGAGCGAATGACCATTCTCTCCTTCGTGCAGTATCTTCTTTATCTCGTTCATAGTTTATCGCTGCTCATCTTGAGTCCTTCCACGAACATGTCTATCTTCTCCAACTCGTCTGGTATCTGGATGCGCTGCGGACAGTGAGGGATGCACGCCCCGCACTTCACGCAGTGGTTAGCCTGGCGTAGCTTTGGCACACTTCGGTCGTAACCGATGAGGAAGGCACGACGGGCACGGCGATAGTCTGGGTCTTGCTCCCCCTTGTTCGGCATGTTGCTCTCCTTGATGCACTTGTTGTAGTGCGAGAAGATGGCTGGGATGTTCAGGCCGTAAGGACAAGGCATACAGTAGTTGCACTCATTGCAAGGAATGGTGTTGAGATTGTAGATGTCCTTGGCAATCCCCATGAGGAAAGCAATCTCCTCCTTGGTCAGCGGCTTCAGCGGCGAGAAAGTGCAGAGGTTCTCCTTCAAGTTCTCCATATAACTCATGCCGCTCAGCACGCAGAGCACGTCGTCGGGTGTTCCCGCGAATCGGAAAGCCCAGCTTGCCACGCTCTTCTCGGGCTCACGAGCTTTCATCTTGGCGATGATGGCATCAGGCACATTAGCGAGACGTCCACCCAGCAATGGTTCCATGATGATGGCAGGGATGCCTCGTTTCTTCAATTCGCCGTAGAGATAGACGGCGTCAGTATTGCGGTCGTTTATTTCGTCGGCATAGTTCCAGTCGAGATAGTTCAGCTCGATTTGCACGAAGTCCCAGTGATACTTTCCTTCGTCGTGCCACTTCAATGCGAGGTCGAACACCTTGATGTCGCCGTGGTAAGAGAAACCGAGGTTGCGGATGCGTCCTTTCTTCTTTTGTTCCACGAGCCAGTCGAGGATACCGTTGTCGATGTATCGGCTGTAAAAGTCCTGCATACCGTTGTCGCCCATGCCGATGGCGTGGAGCAAGAGATAGTCCACATAGTTGGTCTGCAAATACTTCAGCGAGTTCTCAAACATCTCTTTCGAGGCAGCGGCGGTCCAAGTGGCTGGGTCGAAGTTGGAGAGCTTGGTGGCAACGTAATACTCCGAGCGCTTATGGCGATGGAGAGCGATGCCCGTGGCTTGCTCCGAACGGCCTTGGCAGTAGGCAGGAGATGTGTCGAAGTAATTTACACCATGCTCCAAGGCATAGTCCACCTGCCTGTTGATCATCTCTTGGTCGAGTTCGGCGTCGGGATTCTCACGACCTGTACCGCCACCCTTTACAGGGAGGCGCATCATGCCATAGCCCAAGATGCTGACTTTATCTTTTGTGTTGGGGTTGACGCGATACGTCATCTTGCCCACAGGAGGCTCCTGATAGTTGCCTTCCGCCTTCAACTCGCTGTTCTTGCCCTTGCAAGCTGAGAGGAGGGCAGAGCTGGCGATGGCACCAGCGCCAAGGCTCTTGAGGAAGT
This sequence comes from Prevotella sp., assembly GCA_036751585.1. GTDB lineage: Bacteria > Bacteroidota > Bacteroidia > Bacteroidales > Bacteroidaceae > Prevotella. The sequence continues at coordinate 14,405 of DAIOUH010000055.1, forward strand.
CTCGCCTATTGAGTTCTTGTTTCATTGTTGTTCCGATTAGATGTATTTATGCACTTCGTGGCCTTCCACATGGATGGCGCTGAATGGTTTGGCAGGACAGAGGTTCTCGCACGCTCCGCAACCGATGCAACGGCTCAGGTCGACGGCAGGGAACTTCGGCGAGTTCTCGTCCTTTGGATCGGAAGGAATCATCAGAATGGCACCCGACGGACAGTGACGGGCACAATTGCCGCATTCCACGCCATCGGTGAAGACGATGCAATTCTTCTTAGACCAGACTGCATGACCAATCTGGATGCTCGACTTATCCTCCTTCTTGATAGGCTTGATGGCACCAGCAGGACAAACCTCGCTGCAACGATGGCACTCTGGTCGGCAGAAGCCTCGCTCATACGACATCGTTGGCTGCATCAAGTGCATCAGGTCGGTGCTTGGACGGAGCACGTCGTTAGGACATTGCGACACGCAGAGTTGGCAAGCCGTACAGTGTTGCGCCATGTTCTGGGCAGAGAGCGAGCCTGGAGGCGTAATCGGCGTGCTGCGCTTGAAAGGCTCTTTCTGGGTGACGGCTGCGAGACCACCATCCACCTTCTTCTTCTCTTGTGCCAGGGCAGCGGCAGTGGTCGCCATTGCCGTTGCGAGCAAGAAAGAGCGGCGACCGGCATCGG
>DAIOUH010000056.1:0-15056 GCA_036751585.1 Prevotella sp.
TTGGCGTTGGCATTTTTCTTTTGAAGTTTAGCCACGTCAGCCTTGGTGCGCAAGACACTCGTCACGATTATCTTGTGCAGCGGAATGCGCTTCACCTGAAGAGAATCGAAGAAGTTGCGGCCAATGTCTTGAAGAAGCACTGCCGCACGTGGGACAAGAAATGGCGAACTGTCGCGTAGGCGGTCAATGTGGAAGTAGGGATTTGACCCTACATAAACCAGCGATGACAAGTGCTTCGAGGCATCGGCACTGTCGGCAACAGGTCTCACTCCCCATTTTTCGGCAGCCAAGAGCTGCACGTCGTTTTGGTCGGGAAAAGACGCCTCAAAACCAGGCACGCTGTATATGCGACTCTTGACCTCCTTGCCGTCTTTACCAGTGAATATTGTGTGCATGTCGTTCTTGTCAATGGGCAGAGGCATGGCAGCCTTGCTTTTCCTGTTGCTGTTGGCAAGAATGGTCTCGTCTTGCGATTCGTTTGCCTTTGCCTGTTTGCCGCTTTTCCCTATACTTGGAAAGATAAGCCTGACGATGGCGAAAAACAAGACGACAGCGAAAAAATATAGGGTGAATTTACGTTTAGTAATCTTCATTATTCATTTAATAATTAAACATATTGCAACAGAATGTCCCATACAGCTATTATATGGCACACGCTTCCAATGAGCACGAAGAAGTGGAACACCGTGTGCATGTATTTGCGCTTGTGCTGCATATAAAACAATGCTCCGGTGATATAAGCCACGCCTTCTGCCACAATCCATGATACCGCGCTTGCTGATACACTGTTTATCAATGGCTTAAACGCGACAAGTACACACAAGCCCATGCCAATGTAGGCTATTGTCTCGATGTTGCTATGCCCTTTGAGGTGGTGGAAAGATATTATCGTGCCAACTATGGCGCAAAGCCAAACGAAACAGAACAATGTCCATCCCCACAAGCCTTGTTCGCGAAGCGCCACGAGGGTGATAGGGGAGTAGGAGCCTGCGATATGCCAATAGATGGCGGCATGATCCCACTTGCGCAGCCGTTCCTTCCATATCGAGCGGGCTGACAAGGCATGATACACGGTTGACGCGACATAACTTGAAAGCATGCCGAAAAGATAGAGTATGACACCAGCCGTTGCCCAACCGTTGTGGTAACGAAAGCACCAGACAAGGAATATTATCCCTACTACCACGCCAAGCAGGATGCCAGCGGCATGACTCCACGAGTTCCACAGCTCTTCCTTGTGAGAGAAAAATATCTTTCTGTTCATTCCTCTGATTAAGGGGTTACAGTTTTGTCGTGAAAGTATAGCAGTCTGCGAAAGATGCAGCCAACTCCACAGGCTCTTTCTTGAATATGCCGAATATGGCACTTCCGCTTCCCGACATCTGCGCGTATGAGGCACCAAGATCGTAGAGTCTGTCCTTGATGTTGGACAGTTCGGGATGAACCTTGAACACTGGTTTCTCGAAGTCGTTGTGGAGGTCGTCTTTCCATGTGTCTATCGGTTGCCTTACGACATCGCGGCAACATTTAGCCGGTTTGTGGGAAACAATCTCCTTGTAGGCTTGAGCCGTTGACACGGCAATGTCCGGCTTCACTATCGCTATGTAATAGCCGTCAAGGTTGCCTTTGGGCTCATCGGCAGGCTCAAGAATCTCTCCACGTCCCGTGGCGTATGCTGGCGCTGCCTCGATGAAGAAGGCACAGTCGGAACCTAACTTTGCGGCGTAGCGTTCCATCTCGGCTATGCCAATGTTGAGACGGAAACGCTCGTCAAGCAATCTAATCATGTAAGCGCCATCCGAAGAACCGCCACCAAGTCCCGCCTGCATGGGTATGCGCTTCACGAGATGGGCATGAATGCGTGGCAATTCATAATCGGCTGACAGCAAGTCGTAAGCCTTTACCACAAGATTGTTCCGTTCGTCACAATCGACGGCATTGCCCGTGACCTTCAAGTCGCAGTCTACATCCGACGGAAACTCCTCGCCCATGAGTTTTATCTCAAGGGCATCGGTCAGGTTGACAGGGTAAAACACGGTTTCTATGTCATGATAACCATCTTGGCGCTCAGCCACGATGTTTAAGCCAAGATTGATTTTGGCGCAAGGAAATGTAATCATAGTCTTAAGAGCTTTTATATAATGCAAATATAAATCATTTTATTGAAATGGCTATGCTTTGTTGTGATAATTTTGTAAATTTGTACCAAAATTGAAGAAAGAAATGGCAGAATCAAACAAGAATACACGTCGGAAGGCATCATCACCGATAGACCCGACCTACGGTCATCTGCAACCACAAGCACTTGACATAGAGAAGGTTGTGCTTGGTGCCTTGATGATCGACAAGGACGCTTTTTCCATTGTCTCAGAGACCTTGGTGCCAGAGACGTTTTATGAGCCTCGACACCAAAAAATATTCGCCGCCATTCGCAAGCTCAACGTCGACGAGAACCCCGTGGATATTCTCACGGTGACAAATGAGCTTGAGAAAGAGGGCAACCTTGACAGCGTGGGCGGACCGACTTACATCGTTGATCTCGCCTCACACGTTGGCTCCGCTGCAAACATACAGTATCATGCCAAGATTCTTCAGCAGAAATACATGGCTCGTCAGCTCATCTCCTTTGCCAGCAAAATAGAGACATCGGCCTTTGACCCGATGGTCGATACTGACGAGCTGATGCAAGAGGCTGAAGGCTCGCTCTTCGAAATCTCCCAAAAGAACATGCGGCAAGACTACACGCAGATTGACCCCGTGGTGCGTCAAGCCGTGGACATCATACAAAAGGCGTCGTCAAACAGCACTGGTCTCACGGGTCTGCCTTCTGGCTTCACCAAGCTCGACGACATGACATCAGGATGGCAAAAGAGTGACCTCATCATCATTGCAGGTCGCCCTGCCATGGGTAAAACATCGTTCGCGCTGTCTATTGCCAAGAACATAGCGGTTGACTATCATGAACCAGTGGCTTTTTTCTCTCTTGAGATGAACAATGTGCAGCTCGTAGACCGCCTTATAAGTAATGTGTGTGAAATTGAGGGTAAGAAAATCATGAACGGCCAATTGAGTCGTGACGAATGGGAAAGATTCGACAAGCGCCTTTCAAAGCTCTCTGGCGTACCACTTTACATAGACGACACGCCAGGCATGTCCATCTTTGAGCTTCGCACGAAGGCTCGTCGTCTCGTCAGGGAGAAGGGCGTGAAGCTTATCATGATCGACTACCTCCAGCTGATGAACGCCAGTGGTGCTCGTTTTGGCAATCGTCAGGAAGAGGTGTCAACCATTTCCCGATCGCTAAAAGGACTTGCCAAGGAACTTGACATACCCGTTATAGCACTCTCACAGCTCAACCGTACAGTAGAAAATCGCGAGGGCTTGGAAGGCAAGCGACCACAGTTGAGCGACCTGCGAGAGTCTGGAGCCATAGAGCAGGATGCCGACATGGTGCTCTTCGTGCACCGTCCTGAGTATTACCATCTCTATCAAGACGAAAAGGGCAACGACCTGCGAGGAAAGGCGCAAATCATCATCGCGAAGCACCGTAAAGGCGCCACTGGTGACGTGTTGCTTTCATTCCAAGGACAATACACGCGCTTCGCCAACCCCGAGGATACCATGCTCACACCTTTGGCAGACAACTTGGGAGGAGAGATTGTAGGTTCGCGATTGGGCAGTGACGATGATCCGCTTGGAGGTGACGTGAAGGTCCCATTCTAATAGATTATCACAAAATATCGCAAAAAAATTATAGATTATTTGTTTATATCACGATTAATATTTACCTTTGCAACCGTAAAAGAAAAGTCAAAAGAAGAGATGATAGCACTTATCGCCATAATTAGCATTATTCTATGCATTCGACTGCGTGTAACAGTTGGAAGTGAATGGGCGTGCGTGCATGCTTGATAAAACATACGATAGCAAGGCCTTTCCACTTCCATAAGTGGGAAGGCCTTTTTGCTTTCAAAATGAACAGACAAGAAAAAATTAATTACATATCACGTTAATCACAATTTAATCATGAGTGAGAGACTTTATATTTTTGACACAACGCTTCGTGATGGCGAGCAGGTGCCAGGGTGCCAATTAAACACCGTCGAGAAAATTCAAGTGGCAAAGCAACTCGAACTACTTGGCGTTGATGTCATTGAGGCTGGCTTCCCAATATCTTCGCCAGGCGATTTCAATTCGGTGGTGGAGATTAGCAAGGCCGTGACATGGCCCACTATTTGCGCATTGACGCGTGCCGTGGAAAAGGACATCGACTGTGCGGCAGAGGCTCTGCAGTATGCCAAGCACAAGAGAATCCATACAGGATTGGGCACGAGCGATTATCATATTAAATACAAGTTCAACAGCAATAGGGAGGACATCCTTGAGCGTGCGGTGCGTTCCGTGGCTTACGCCAAGAAATATGTTGAGGACGTGGAATTCTATGCGGAGGACGCTGGTAGGACAGACAATGAGTACCTCGCACGAGTGGTGGAAGCCGTCATCAAGGCTGGTGCCACAGTGGTCAACATACCCGACACCACGGGCTATTGCTTGCCAAACGAGTATGGCGCAAAGATAAAATACCTCAAGGAGCATGTCGACAATATCGACAAGGCTATAATCTCTACTCACTGTCACAATGACCTTGGCATGGCAACAGCCAACACTCTTGAAGGCGTGATAAACGGAGCCCGCCAGGTAGAGGTGACAATCAACGGCATTGGTGAGCGCGCCGGCAACACGTCGCTCGAAGAGATAGCCATGATTCTGAAATGCCATAAGAACGTTGGCATAACAACCAACATCAATACCCGCAAGATTTATCCAATCTCTCGCATGGTGTCATCGTTGATGAACATGCCCGTACAGCCCAACAAGGCTATCGTTGGACGCAACGCGTTTGCCCACTCGTCTGGCATTCATCAGGATGGCGTGCTCAAGAACGTTCAGACCTACGAAATCATAGACCCGAAAGACATAGGCTTGGAGAACAACGAGATTGTGCTCACCGCCCGTTCTGGTCGCGCAGCACTCAAATACAGGCTTGAAGCCAACGGCGTAGACATCAAGGATCAAAACCGCTTGGACAAGATTTATGAAGATTTCCTGAAACTTGCGGATCGCAAGAAGGAAATTACCGACGACGACGTTTTGATGCTTGCCGGAGCCGACAAGGCCGCCTCTCATTCGGTGAAACTCGACTATTTGCAGGTGACAGCAGGAAAGGGTGTCCGCAACGTGGCAAGCATCGGTCTCGACATAGCGGGCGAGAAGTTTGAGGATAGCGCTACGGGCAATGGCCCTGTAGACGCGGCAATCAAGGCGCTCAAGCGCATCATTCATAGACAGATGACACTGAAAGAGTTTACCATTCAGGCCATCACGCAAGGTTCTGATGACGTAGGCAAGGTTCACATGCAGGTGGAATACGATGGTCATGTCTACTATGGCTTTGGGGCCAACACCGACATCGTGACTGCTTCTGTTGAGGCATATCTCGACTGTATCAACAAGTTTCGCAAATAACAAAGCAAAATATCCAGCAAAAATATTATGAATACACTTTTTGATAAGATTTGGGACAGTCATGTCGTTCAGATTGTCAAGGACGGTCCCACGCAACTTTACATAGACCGTCTCTATGGCCATGAGGTGACTACTCCACAGGCTTTTGACGGGCTCCGTCAGCGTGGCTTGAAAGTGTTTCGCCCTAAGCAGAACTTCTTTATGCCTGACCATAACATCCAGACTCACGACCAAGACAAGCCAATCGCTGATCCCGTGGGTAGAAAGCAGGTAGACACTCTCGATAAAAACTGTAAGGAGTTTGGCCTTACGGAGTTTAAGATGAACACTGAGGACAATGGCATCATCCATGTCATTGGCCCAGAAAAGGGTCTCTCGCTTCCTGGCATGACCATCGTTTGCGGCGACAGTCACACTTCGACTCATGGTGCAATGGGAGCCGTGGCCTTCGGCATTGGCACTTCTGAGGTGGAGATGGTGCTCGCGTCGCAATGCATATTGCAGCAAAAGCCAAAGTCGATGCGTATCAGCGTCAATGGTAAACTGAAGCCAGGCGTTACGGCAAAAGACGTGGCTCTCTATCTCATGAGCAAGCTCACCACGTCAGGAGCAACCGGTTATTTTGTCGAGTATGCTGGCGATGTGGTACGCGACATGACAATGGACGGTCGTTTGACCCTGTGCAACCTCTCCATAGAGATGGGCGCACGTGGCGGTTTCGTAGCTCCCGACGAGACTACATTCGAGTATATCAAGGGACGCGAATATGCTCCTAAGGGTGCTGATTGGGACAAGGCCGTGGCTTATTGGAAGACGTTGAAGAGTGGCGACGATGCCGTTTTCGACAAGGAACTTGTGTTCAACGCCGACGACATTGAGCCTCGCATAACCTATGGCACAAATCCTGGCATGGGCATTGGCATCAACGAGACAATTCCAACTCTTGCCGAGATACCAGAGGCAGAGCAGGCTGGTTTTGAGAAGAGCTTGAAGTACATGGGGTTCCAGCCAGGTGAGAAGCTGCTCGGGCATCCTATAGATTACGTATTCCTTGGCGCTTGTACCAACGGACGCATTGAGGACTTCCGTGCCTTCGCGCAAATCGTCAAAGGGAAGCATAAGGCGGAGAACGTCGTGGCATGGCTTGTGCCAGGTTCACATCTCGTGGCCAAACAGATAAAGGAAGAAGGCCTCGACAAGATACTCACAGAGGCAGGCTTCGCCATCCGCCAGCCTGGTTGCTCGGCTTGCCTTGCCATGAACGACGACAAGGTACCGGCAGGGAAGTATTGCGTTTCCACAAGCAACCGCAATTTTGAGGGACGCCAAGGACCTGGCAGTCGCACTATTCTCGCAAGCCCACTCGTAGCAGCGGCTGCGGCATTAACAGGTAAAATCACAGACCCCAGAACTCTTTAATCATGAAGCAGAAATTCAATATCATAACATCAACGTGTGTGCCTCTTCCTTTGGAGAACGTTGACACTGACCAAATAATACCGGCACGTTATCTCAAATTGACCCAGAAAGACGGATTCGGTCCGTTCCTTTTCCACGATTGGCGCTTCAATGCCGATGGTTCCGAGAAAAAGGACTTCGTGCTAAACAATCCTGATTTCAAGGATGCCGTCATACTGGTAGCAGGCAAGAACTTTGGTTCGGGTTCATCGCGCGAACATGCCGCATGGGCAATTGCCGGATATGGCTTCCGTGTGGTCATCAGTTCTTTCTTCGCTGACATACACAAGAACAATGAACTCAACAACTTCGTACTTCCTGTGGTGGTTTCGGAAGACTTCCTTAAGGAATTGTTCGCCAGCATCAACAAGGATCACAAGACCCAGGTGAAGGTTGACTTGCCAAACCAGACCGTGACGAATCTGGCCACGGGTCGTAGTGAGCATTTTGAAATAAACGGATACAAGAAACATTGCCTGGAGAATGGTCTCGACGATGTTGATTTTCTCGTGCAGAACCGCGACAAGGTAGAGGCATGGGAAGAAAAGAACAAACGATAATGGCTAATACGGAGCGCGAAATAGAGATAATGGACTCAACTCTTCGCGATGGAGAGCAAACCAATGGCGTGAGTTTCTTGCCTCATGAAAAGCTCATGATTGCGCGTTACCTGTTGTCCGACGTCGGGGTTGACCGCATTGAGGTGGCTTCCGCAAGGGTATCGGATGGTGAGAAAGACGCCGTTCGCATGATTTGCAATTACGCTCAGCAACATGGCATGCTTGATAGGGTGGAAGTGTTGGGATTCGTTGACGGAAAGAAATCTGTCGACTGGATTACCGAGTGCGGTTGCAAGACGGTAAATCTCTTGGCTAAGGGGTCGTTGAGACATTGCCAATTCCAGCTGAAAAAGACCCTTGAAGAACATGTCAGTGACATCAAGTCGGTTATCGGTTATGCTCATTCCAAGGGCATGACAGTGAATCTCTACCTTGAGGACTGGTCACAAGGCATGAGAGACAGCCGCGATTATGTATGGAAGATGATGGATGCCTTGAAAGATGAAAGCATCGTAAGGTTCTTGCTGCCTGACACTCTTGGCATACTCAATCCTGTTAACACCTATGAGTATATTAAGGCAATGACCGATCGCTACCCTGGGGTGAAGTTTGAGTTTCATGGACATAATGATTATGACATGGCTGTCGGCAACTCCTTTATGGCTGTTGAGGCAGGGTGCTCAGGATTGCATGTCACGGTGAATGGTCTTGGGGAGCGATGCGGAAACGCGCCATTGAGCAGCATTCACGTCATGTTGAAAGACCAGATGCACGTCAAGGAGCGGATTGATGAGTCCACGCTCATGGAGATTAGCAACATCGTGGCTGGTTACAGCGGCATAGCTTATTCTCCAAACACGCCAGTGATAGGAGAAAACGTGTTTACCCAGGTTGCGGGAGTGCATGCTGACGGTGACAACAAGGCTCACCTTTACAGCAACGCGCTGGTGCCAGAACGTTTTGGAAGGCATCGCGAATTTGCCTTGGGCAAGAATTCCGGAAAGGCCAATATCGTGAGAAACCTTGAGGACATAGGCTTGGAGCTCACCAAAGAACAGACCAAAGCCGTGACTCAACGCATTACAGAATTGGGTGACAGGAAGCAGCTCGTTACACAAGACGACTTACCATATATAGTAAGCGACGTGTTGAAACATACTTCTCCCGAGCAAAGGGTGAAACTCGTGAGCTACATGGTTTCAACAAGTTATGGATTGAAGCCTATCGCGAGCCTTAAGGTCAGCATCAATGGCAAAGACTATGAGGCAGACTCAACAGGTGACGGTCAGTATGACGCCTTCGTAAGGGCTCTCCGCAAGATATACAAGGAAAAGCTCAACCGAACGTTCCCATTGTTGCAAAACTATGCCGTGACTATTCCCCCAGGCGGTCGTACAGACGCCCTCGTGCAGACGGTAATCACATGGAACGACGGAGAAAAGCAATGGCGCACACGTGGACTTGACGCAGACCAGACTGAAGCTGCCATACAAGCCACAATAAAAATGCTCAACATGGTTGAAGAAACTGTTAGCATGTCTTAGAAAACAAATAAACAAAAATATCTTACCAATGAATTTGAAAATTGCAGTTCTTCCGGGCGACGGTATAGGTCCGGAGATTATGCCAGAAGCCATTAAGGTTCTGGATGTCGTAGCAAAGAAGTTTGGGCATAAGTTCACTTACACAGAGGCTCTCTGTGGCGCTCATGCCATTGACGCTTGTGGAGACCCATTTCCTGATGACACGTTCAAGACCTGCATGGATGCTGATGCCGTTTTATTCGCGGCTGTGGGTGACCCACGTTTCGACAATAATCCCACGTTGAAGGTCCGTCCTGAGACTGGTTTGCTCGCAATGCGCAAAAAGTTGGGCCTTTTCGCCAATGTCCGTCCTGTTGCTACATTCGATTGCTTGTTGCATAAGAGCCCACTGAAAGAGGAACTTATCAAAGGAGCCGATTTCGTCGTAATACGTGAACTGACTGGCGGAATGTATTTCGGAGAGAAGTTCCAAGACAATGATAAAGCATACGACACAGACATCTATTATCGTCCAGAGATTGAGCGCATCTTGAAGGTGGCTTTCCAGTTTGCAATGCGTCGCAACAAGCACTTGACAGTTGTGGACAAGGCCAACGTGCTTGCAAGCTCACGCCTTTGGAGGCAAATCGCCAAGGAGATGGAACCTCAATATCCCGAGGTGACTGTCGATTACATGTTCATCGACAATGCTTCAATGCGTGTCTTGACGGAGCCTCGCTTCTTCGATGTCATTGTCACGGAGAACACCTTTGGAGACATTCTAACTGATGAGACTTCGGCAATTACAGGTTCAATGGGCTTGCAACCATCCGCGTCGCTTGGCGAACACACGCCACTTTTCGAGCCTGTGCATGGCTCATGGCCACAGGCTGCTGGCAAGAACATTGCCAATCCTCTCGCGGAAATTCTTTCCGCTGCAATGATGCTCGAGCATTTCGGCTTGAAAGAAGAAGGCGCGGCCATCCGTAAAGCATGTGACGCAAGTCTGCTTGAAAATGTTCGTACACCAGAGATACAGGTTGAAGGCGGCCAACACTACGGAACAAAGGAAGTGGGTGAGTGGATAGCCAAGTATATAGAGGAAAATTGATTCTGAGTGACAGAATTGAGACAATAAAAAAATGTGGAGGCGACAAACACCTCCACATTTTTTATAAGTAAACCATCGCACAATGAGTGCATGATAGTTAATATACATACAAGTTTATATTATGATCGTGCGCTATCTTGCGCATATTGAGCAATGCGTATCTCATTCGGCCCAAAGCCGTGTTGATACTGACGTTTGTGGCTTCAGATATTTCCTTGAACGACATTTGCTGGAAAAAGCGCATGTATACAACCTCACGTTGTGACGTGGGAAGATTGTTCATTATGTTTTTCGCGTCCTCAAGAATTTGGCTATTGATAAACATCCGCTCAATGTTCATTTCCTCAACATCGCTGTTACGAATGTTGGTGAGATCATTGTCGTCTGTCGGCTCAACAATGTTATTGTTTTTGGCAGTTCGGAAATTGTCCATTATGACATTGTGCGCGATACGCAAACACCATGAATGGAATTTGCCAGTAGGCGTATACATGCCATTTCTTAGCTTTGTGATAATCTTGATGAACGTATCCTGAAACAAATCGTTGGCTTGATCTTCATCATGAACCACATAATATATGTACGAGAAAAGCTTAGACTTGTTGTGCTCCAATAAAAGGTCGAAGGCTTTATCTTCGCCCCTCATATATAGAACGGCAAGTTCCTCATCACTCATTTCCGCAAGGGACTTAGTGTAATTCTCCATTTAATTTTATCGTGTATTAATGAAGTAAAAATCTATCCTATAGGCCAGAACGTTATTTACATTAATATTTACCGTATGCAAAAATAAGACTTTTTATTCTTCTTACCAAATATTTAGCAATATAATTATGCTAAACTTTTTACCCTTGTTTCTTGTATGTCAATAATTATGTGTATTTTTGCAGCAAAATAGCGAACTTATAAAAAGAAAACTTTTACGTTTATGAACTTGAAAATACGTTTGTCGGTATTGACATTCCTCGAGTTTGGAGTTTGGGGAGCTTACCTCACATGCATGGGTAATTATCTTGGTGTAGCTGGCTTGGGATCAGAGATTTCTTGGTTCTACGCTATTCAAGGTATAGTTTCCATCTTTATGCCAACATTGATAGGAATCATAGCTGACAAATGGATTCAACCACAGCGTCTGCTTGGAATATGTCATTTGATTGCGGGCATATTCATGTTGTCGTTGTGGGGCATGGGCATGAACGCTGGATTCGGCAATCAAGTGGCTGACAAGTCCCTATTTATAGCATTATACACATTGAGCGTGGCTTTTTATATGCCAACACTTGCGTTATCGAATACTACGGCATTTACCGTCTTGAAAAATAACGGAGGTGATACCGTTACTGATTTTCCTCCAATCCGCTCTTGTGGAACAGTAGGCTTTATTGTAGTCATGTGGTTCGTGAATTGCGCGACATGGGACAATGGTACTTTTTCCATGACACTTGCGCAAGATGCCCACAAGTTTCAATATACGTATAACCAGTTTCTTGTTTCTGGCTTGTTGAGTCTCATCCTGTTCTTGTATGTCTTCACTCTTCCTCAATGTAAGATAGAGAGAAGTGTTGGCACTGAGAAAAAGTCTTTGTCTCAGTTGCTTGGACTTGATGCGTTCAAGTTGTTTAAGAATCGTCGCATGGCTTTGTTTTTCATATTCTCTGCATTGTTGGGAATGTCATTGCAAGTGACCAACAGCTTTGCTGGCCCATTCATTTCAAGTTTCCAGGGCAGTTCTGATCCACTCATAGCGTCGTCGTTCGCGGCGAGCAACGCCACTTTGCTTACGTCCATATCCCAAGTCAGTGAGGCCTTCTGCATATTATTGATTCCATTCTTCCTTAAACGGTATGGCATAAAGAGCGTGATGTTGATAGCCATGTTTGCTTGGGTGTTACGCTTCGGGTTCTTTGGAATAGGTAATCCCACAATGCCAGGCGTGATATGGTTTATCCTTTCATGCATTGTCTATGGTGTGGCTTTCGACTTTTTCAATGTCTCAGGAGGCATATTCGTTGATAAGGAATGTGATGCTTCTATCAAGGCTTCCGCTCAAGGAATGTTCATGTTGATGACCAATGGTATCGGTGCCACGATAGGTACACTGTCGGCAGGTGTCATCGTAAACCATTTCTGCGCTTGGACACAGAGAGGCGAGGCTTCTTTCCTTATGGGCAATTGGCAAGCTTGTTGGTTTATATTCGCTGGATTCGCTTTCTTGGTAGGCATGGCATTCGCATTAGTATTCAGGCCTGTTAAGAAAAAATAGTTACTATACCAATTGTAAAAATGAACTTTAAGTTCTAACTACATAATTCTGAGTTCGGGAAATTAATGATGCCAAGAATAAGGTTGTTTCTTCAGCAAGTAACAGAAGTCGTTGGTGGAGACAAGGAAGGTTTGCTTGTACTCACAGATTCTTATCAGGAGCGCCAACTTGTGGTGCCTTGCAAAGGTCGTTTGCTGGAAGAGTTTAAGTCTCGATTTGACAAGCATAAGACCCATTCGGGGTTGGTTGACATATTGATAGATGTCATTAACCGTCAAACAACATTGTCACTTTCCATTCTCATCACGAAGGTGGAGAAGGGATCTTATTGTGCAGTCATCAACAATGAAGACACAAATGAACAGATGAATATTGGTGGAGTGGAAGCGGTGTTGCTAAACAAAATAAGCAATGATAAAATTCCTCTCTACATAGATGAAGCTCTTTTTCTTAGACAAAGTTCTAAATTCAACATGAAAGCCGAAGGGGTCGCTCTTCCAGTTAATGCCTTGCCAGTGTCAATGCTCAAAAAAACTCTTGACAAGGCTGTGGCAGCAGAAAACTATGAACTCGCATCGCAACTTAGAGATGAATTGAACAGAAGGAAGAAAGTTGATGATTCTATTGCAACGAAATAGAATAATGTCTTTGAACAATAATAATAATTCAGAGTCTTGAAAGAGGAAAGGTTTTTTTATGTGCCAAATGCGGCCAAGAGCCAAGAGCTTCCCGAAGAGGAAGCAACGCATGCAGTACGTGTGTTGCGATTAGGTGAAGGTGACCATATATGGCTAATGGACGGCGTAGGAAACTTCTACCGTGCTGAAGTGGGAATCGTGACGAAAAAGCGCTGTATCTACAATATCCTTGAAACTTTGCCACAACAAAAAACGTGGTCAGGAACAATCCATCTCGCCATAGCGCCGACAAAGATGATGGAGCGCATAGAATGGATGGCAGAGAAGGCGACTGAGATAGGCTTCGATGAATTGACTTTTCTTGATTGCAAGTTTTCCGAACGCCATGTCATAAGGACTGATCGCATAGAGAGAATCGTGGTTTCCGCGATGAAGCAGAGCCGTAAGGCTTTTTTGCCTAAGGTAAACGCGCTCACAGCTTTCAAAGAGTTTGTGGCTTCATGCGACGCTGATTACAAATTCATAGCCCATTGTTATAATGACCGTGAACGTGTAGACTTCTTTGACAAGCTTGAATGTATTCCCGAAGATGCTAATGTGTGCGTGCTTGTCGGACCAGAAGGTGATTTCTCTGCTGATGAAGTTGAGTTTGCCATTGGCAAAGGCTTTGAGCCAATTACATTAGGGAACAGCCGCTTACGGACAGAAACCGCAGGGCTCATGGCCGTTACCATGGCACAGATACAAAAAAGAAAATGACAATCAAGAATAAACATAATTTGATAGAAAAATGAAAATGTTTACTCACATTAGGATAACACTTGTCCTGTGGACATTCTGTATTTTTGCAACGATTGTTTTTTTGTCCTCTTGCTCAGGAAGTGACTATCTAAACGCCATTCCTTCTGAGAGCCAAATGCTTATAAGGTTTAACCCCACTAAACTCAGTGGTGCACAGAGCCCACTGATATTGAAGACTTTGCTTCATGTGAAGAACTTTGACGAGTCTGGCATAGACCTTTCACAAGACGTTTTCTTCTTTGAAGATGGACAAGGCAACTTTGGGCTTTGCGCTAAGGTCAGCAGCGACAGTAAACTCGCAAAATCGTTGGAGAATACTGGGATAACCCTTATAAAGCGACGAGACTATAAATTTGCCCCCTTGCCATCGGGATGGGTAATAGGCTTTTCAGACGATGCCGCATTGCTGATGGGACCAGTTGTCCCAGCTGCGCAAGACGACCTTATCACTCTCATGGCTCGCTACCTTGGCTCCGAAGAGGACCAGGGCATAAAATCTTCGCCCATGTACGCCACGTCTGACTCAATCGACGCGCCAATGTCGATAGTGGCTCAAACAAAGGCCCTGCCTGAGCAATTTGTGGCACCATTCACAATGGGCGCTCCTAAAGATGCAGACCCAGCCGATGTCATCCTCGCTGCGGCAATGGAGGTTAAAAACGGTCGCTTGCTCATGCATGGCAAGACCTTATCTTACAAGAAGAGCATTAATTCCGCTATTGAAAAGGCGACTGCTGTGTATCGTCCAATTAAGGGAGATTATATAAAAGCAATGTCGCGAGACGATGTGCTTGGACTGTTCTTGAATGTTGATGGTAAACAATTCCATAAGTTGATGATTCAGAACAGAGCCGCAACTGCCATGCTCGCTGGTATAAACACTGCTATTGACATGGATAATATCATAAAAAGCGTTGACGGAGATTTAACCCTTGTCACCTCTTCGCTTGGAAAAGAGAACCTTCACATGATGATGGCTGCACACCTATCTGGCGCGCCTTGGCTTGCTGATGTTGACTATTGGAAGGAAAGCGTCCCAGCAGGAGGACACATTGGTGATTGGGGAAAGAATTGTTACTACTATTCTGGCAATGGCACCACTTATTTCTTTGGTGTCACCAAAGATATGCAGTATATGAGTGGTGCTTCACCCGAGGAGGCGAGGCATAGTATCAC
>DAIOUH010000057.1:0-1705 GCA_036751585.1 Prevotella sp.
AGGCAAAAAGGGTGAAAGACACAACGAAATTAACATCAAAAATAATCATCATGCAGAAACAAGAATTTATCGAATTATGCAAGCAGTACGGCCCCAACAGGTTCCGCGACCTCAGCGATGAGACCTACCGCAAGTACGAGGCACTTTACAACGAGCTCGAAAGGCTCGACAAGCAACGATTCTGCGAGTTCCTCATGACCGACAAGCCACAGCTCTTCGTGGAGGCGGCAAAGGAAATCAGCTACTGGCGCGGTCGCGCCGAAGACCTCGAAGAAGACAAGAAGACAATGGCAAAGGGTCTCGCCGAGTGCGGCTATTACGGCACGCTTGCCAAGGTCTACGGCATCAAGGCCGTCATCGACATGAAGCTTGAGCATGGTGCCGCGCTGTCCGCCGAGGAACGTGACTATATCAAACACAACTTGAAGTAATGACCATGACGGACGAGGAATTTGAAAGGGAGATGGAGCGATACGACCGCATAGACATGGTTTCAAACATCTCTATAGGTGCCAGCCTAATAGCGATAATAATAGTGATATTGGAAATCCTATTAAGATAATAAAACAGCAAATGACAGACAACATCAACAACACCGTCACCGCACCCGCTCCCACGGGCATCGTGGAGAGCGTGCTGGCGAGGGTCAAGCAAGCGGAAAAGGCGAAAGACCGCTTGCTGGTGAGCTACTACAAGAGCATGATGGGCCGCAAGGACGTGAGCCTGTCGCAGACGCAGGTGTGCCGCCTCGCGGTGGAGTTCCTCTTCCGCAAAGGCTACACCTCGCCCACCACCTCCGAGGGCATACGGAAAAAGCTCGTGAAGCTCGGAGTGATAAAGAGCGAATAATTACACAGAACCATTTAACACCATTTCGCCATGAAGAAGCAATCATCATTCAGCAGTTGGCTCAGCAAGGAGTCGAAAACCTACACCGCCCTGTGCGGCGAGACGTTCACCCACGCCGAGGTGTTGGCGGCAAACGCCGTCACGGCCGGCATGATAGCCGTGGCTATCGTGGCTGGAAACGTGTTATCCTAAAACCCCTACTACCATGGCAGAGCTGTCAAGATACGAATACAAGAAGCTGGTCAACGACGTGGCTGATGCCGTAGTCGCCAAGCTCGCCAAGCTGCATGAGCTGGCAGACGACCGCCCGCGCTACGTCACGGCAAAGAAAGCGGCTGCCATCCTCTCGCGGTCGGTAGACTGGCTGCGCCGCCACAAGGACGAATTTCCCCACAAGAAGCTCGGCGACGGCCCACAGCAAGGCCGGCTGATGTTCCTTGAGGATGCCCTCTATAAATACTTGCAGTGAGATGGCGGAAGGATGGATAAAGCTATATCGCAAGATCACCGAGTGGGAATGGTACACCGTGCCCTCAATGGCGCACCTGTTCATCCACCTGCTGCTCATGGCGAACCGTCAAGACAAGCGATGGAAAGGCATGGTCATCAAGCAAGGGCAAGTTGTGACAAGCACGAGGAGACTTGCAGAGGCGACCGGACTCAGCCGGAACACGGTGAGAAAAGGCCTCAACACGCTGGAGAAGTCGAAAGAGATAACAAGAGAGCAGCAAGGGAATAGCACATTCGTGACCATTCTCAATTATACCAAGTATCAAGAGGTGACATTTTTTGACCCACCTGTTGACCCACCTGTTGACCCACCTGTTGACCCACCTGTTGACCCACCTGTTGACCC
>DAIOUH010000057.1:1805-15046 GCA_036751585.1 Prevotella sp.
TTGACCCACCTGTTGACCCACCTGTTGACCCACCTGTTGACCCACCTGTTGACCCACAAAACAAGAATATAAGAAAAAAGAAAGAAAGAATACCTCCTCCTCCCCCTCCTACGCGCGAGGGCGATTCCGAGAAAAGGTTTAATGATGCGTTGAAAGGCTCTGTGGAGATGATGAACGCCATGAGCGCGGCTTTCGACATTAGCACCGACCGCTACTGGTCGCTGCTCGCCTCGTTCGCCAGAGAGTGCGAGGCTAAAGGTAAGCAGCACACGGGCATGGACGACTACAAGCGTCATTTCTTCGACTGGACGCGGCGACACGTGGAGATAAACGGAAAGGACGGAAACAAGAACAAGGGCAAGGGATATGGAAGCGATAATAACCAAGGACATGGCGAGAAAACTGCTGGAAACGCACGGAGGCACGGGGACCGCGACAGCGAGATCCGCGGCGACGTCAACAACATGCTCGCAAAATACGGCCTCACGGCGGAAGACGTGGGCATCTGACGGCATGAGAGACAGATCCAGCAACATGAATAACAACATGAATAACAACATGGGCGACCGCGACAACGGCGTGGGCAAGATGCTCCAGCGCTTTCCCCACGGCAACGACCTGCTGAGATGGGCGACGCCAGTCAACTGGGCACCGTTCGCCACGACCGACTACACCAGGCTCGTGACCGTGCCGTGTCCGCGTCTCGCCGAGCTGAAAGGCATCTACGGCATGCCCGGTCTCGCCGAGGACATCGTGTACCAGAACATCAGCAAGGTGGCAAACATGTCGTCGGCGCGCTTCGCCCCGGGCGACGGCAACGTCCGCACGGCTGCGAGCCTCTTCATGGGACGCTACGGCAGGGCCTGCACCGTGTACATGATGATGACCTACTTCGCCAACTACCTCACCGACTACAAGAAGGCCCTCAGCACCTTCGACCTTGGCGACCTGCTGTCAGGCTATCGCCTGTTCGAGGACAAGTGGCGCATGGCCATTGGCAGGGTCATGGACGCGAGACCATGGCAAGGCACGGACACCTCCAACGTCATGGGAGCCGCCGACTACGTGCGGCTGGCCATCGACCAGTACGGCGCGGAAGACTACATCAACGAGGGCACGCGTCCCTACGACCCCGACAGCGAAGACCCGCTGGCGCGCCAGCGACCCGAATACGGCGGCCTCCTGCGTTTCGGTTTCGTCACGCCCGATGACGTGAGGCGCATAGCCAGCGAAGCCACCAGCATGAAGCCACCAGGCACGGTGCCGCGGGACGGCACGCCACCACTGGACGACGCTCCATTTTAAGCCAATCCCAGCCGCGCGAAACTCACGAAAAAAAAACGGGGTCAAAATTCTAAATTCGTGTGTGCAAATGAGTCGCGGGTGGGTATAGCGATGGGGGTGGGGTGTTTTTTCTGAAGCCACCCCCCCTACTGAGAAAAGAGTTACAATCAACAAGCATATCAAATGGAAATCAAATTCAAGAAGCTAAGGATTCAGAACTTCAAGGGCGTGGCTGACCTGACCGTGGAGTTCGAGCCGGACGTAACCTGCGTCATGGGCGCGAACCACACCGGCAAGACGACAACGGCGGACGCCATCAACTGGGTGCTCTTCGGCAAGAACAGCCAAGGCCTCACGGACTTCGGCATCGACCCGAAAGACGGAGACAACAACATCATCCACCATCTCGACAACACCGTGGAACTGACAATGGTCGTGAACGACAGGGAAGTAGCGTTGATGAAGACACGCCGTGAGACATGGAGCAAGCCACGCGGGCAGGACGACGAGGTGCTCACGGGGCATGCCGTGGACTGCTACGTCAACGGCGAGAACATGACGGCAAAGGACTACAAGGCGGCCGTAGATGACATCTGCAATGAGAGCCTGTTCAAGGCAATAACCTCACCCGAATACTTCCCGAGACTTACGGCTGACAGCCAGCGCGCGTTGCTCGTGAAGATGGCTGGTATGAAGAGCCTGGCAGACGTGGCTAACGGCAACGATGACTTCAAGGCGTTGGTGAGCAAGGTCAACGGCGACGACGAGGAAGCCATCGACAAGTACCGCAAGCACTTGGCCTACACGATGAAGGAAGTGCGCAAGGAGCTCGCCTCCATACCTCCACGCATCAGCGAGAACGCCGACATCATCAACAAGATCAAGTCATCTGGCACCAACTTCGACTTCACTCGCAAGCGTATCGAGGAAATCGACAAGGGCATCAAGGAGTATGACAAGCAACTTGCAGACGCAACGGCGGTCATCAACGCCGACTACGACAAGCGTGCCGCCAAGCGCAAGGATATAAACGATTGCCGCCGCGAGATGACCAAGGTAGAACTGCGCTACGAGGACATGAACGCCAAGGCCAAGGCCGACCACAAGGCAGAGGTACGCAAGCTCGAAAACGAACTGAACGACTTGCGGTTCAACCTCAGCGAGGCGCAAGACAAGGCCGCGAGGTATCGCAAGGCTCTCGACGACATCGCAATCAGAAAGGACGACTTCCGCAAGCGTTGGCAAGAGGTCGAGGACATGGAGTTCCCTGCGAGCAACGTTATCACCACCTGCCCCACGTGCGGCCAGCGACTGCCTGACGACATGATCGAGCACAAGCGTGAGCGACTGGAAGAGAAATTCAACCTCGCCAAGGCATCCAAGCAAGACAAGCTCGACACCGAGGCAAGGCAAATCAAACAAGAGCAAGAACGCCTGGAGGCTCTCTTGGAGACTTGCAAGCAGAAAACCGAATCCGTGAAGCCGCAAATCGAGGTCGCAAAGGAACGGCTCGAAGGCGCGCAAGCGGTGAAGGTGGAGACGCGAGACTACCGCAAGGACACCGACTGGCAAGCGGCCTCCGACAAGATAGACCAGCTGCAAGCCGAGCTCGACGGCATGGGCACGGTGGCCGACGATTCCAAAGCCATCATCGAGAAGAAGCAACGCCTCATGGCGACTCGCGACGAGCTCATGAGCACGCTTGCCGCCGAGAGAGAACTGCGAGACCGTGAGAACCGTGTCGCCGAGCTGGAGAAGCAACAGCGCGACCTCACCCAGCAGCTCACCTCCATCGAGCGCGAGGACAGTCAGGCCGAGGCGTTGGAGCACGCCGTCATAGCCGACCTTGAGAGCCGTGTCAACGAGCTCTTCCCCACCGTCCGCTTCAAGATGTTCGAGACGCTCATCAACGGCAGTGTGCGCCCCACCTGCCAGCTCACCATGCACGGCGTGCCCTTCCGTGACCTCTCCAACTCCGAGAAGATACTTGCCGGCCTCGAATGCGTCCGAGCCATGCAGCGACACGTGGGCGTTCACGCACCTGTCATCATCGACAACTGCGAGAGCGTCAACCGCTTCCCCGACGGCATCGGCTGCCAACTGATATTGCTCTACGTCTCCACGGACCAACAACTCACGATAGTAAAGAACTTTTAAAACAAAATGATATGGCAATCAAAGTAGAATGCGCGGTATGCGGACGTGAGGTGAAATCCTCCGAGGTAAGGTATGCGGAAATATTCAACGGGCAGAAGGGGCTCGTCTGCACGAGCTGCATGAAGAAATTCGGGTTCAAGCCTGTGACACGCCAGCCGCCAATGATGAAGCCCAAGGCCAGCGAAGATGCGCCGACCCTGCCTCTCGACCTCGGCTTCGAGGAATGGCCCACGAGGGGAAACGTAAAGGGAACCAGTCACGCCCATCTGCGCCCCGATGAGATAAGCGTCATTTTCAAGAATGGGAAGAGGAAAGGCGGCACCTTCCTTGTCAATCCAGTGCTGCGTGCCACACTGGAGAGGAAAGGCATCCTTGGGATGCGCATGGGACAACGCGACGGCGGCGTGGTCATGGTGTTCTCCGACAAGGGGCTCCTCCCCGCGCGGAGTTCCATTGAGAACTCAGGGTGGTCGCTTCAATATTGCAGCGTCCCCCTCGCCAGAAGGATTTGGCAGGTTTTCGGAGACAAGCAGGAAGAGCCCAACTCGCTCAGGCTCCGAATTTCCAAGGACCTTTGCAACGACAGCAAGTTCGCCATGTTCCAGATAATGGGAATCAGAGATAAAAACAGATAAAACAACAAATTCAACTATGGAAAAACAAAATCAAATGACAAGTCAACCAACAGCAACCCCGGCGGTGCAAGCCGCCTCGCAGAACGCCACCGCCCTGCGCAAGAAGCAGGAAGACGTGGCCACGCAAGTGCTCGACCGAGTGGGCGAGATGGAAAAGGCCGGAGCACTCACGCTCCCCAAGGACTACCATGCCGGCAACGCCCTCAAGAGTGCGTGGCTCTACCTCCAGACCATCGAGGACCGCAACCACAACAAGGCCATTGAGGCTTGCACCAAGGGCAGCATCGCCAACGTGCTCCTGGAAATGGTCATCCGAGGCGAATACCCAATGAAGCACTGCTATTTCATCCCCTACGGCAACCAGCTCACCTTCATGGAGAAATACACGGGCAAGCTCATGCGAGCCAAGCGCGACACCGAGATAGCCGAAGTCAACGCCAACGTCATTCGAGAGGGCGAGGAGTTCGTCTACACCGTGGACAATCACGGCCTCTTGCAACTTGTCAGCCACAAGCCGACCTTTCAGACCATGGGCAACCCCATTGTCGGAGCCTACGCCGTGGTCATCAACAAGGACGGCTCCACGCGCCTTGAGGTCATGACGATGGACATGATACAGAAGGCGTGGAACCAAGGAGGCGACGGCAACCACGACAGGCAGACGGGCGCCCACCGCAACTTCACCGACCAGATGTGCAAGAAGACGGTTATCGCCCGAGCCTGCAAGGTCGCCTTGGAGTCAACCTCCGACCGTGACGATGACGACAGCCCAGTGTCACAGGCCGCCGCCATCAATTCCTCATCGCCCGCTTTGTCCAGTTCCTCGCCGACCTCGGCGAGGGCAATCGAGCACCACGACGACTTCGAGCAAAACGCCGACTACGAGGAGGTCACGCCCACCCAGCCCGACTACGGCACCATGGGCGCGCCGAAGTCGCAAGACGAACATAAACGCCAGTGCCCGCTATGATGACGCTCTCGGTTATCGGTTCCGGCTCGTCCGGCAACTGCTACCTGCTGCAAAACTCGAAGGAAGCCCTCGTCATCGAGGCGGGACTTCCCTTCGACCAAAAGGTCAAGGAGGCGTTGTCGTGGAACGTCGGCAAGATTGTCGGCCTCGTCGTCTCCCATCGGCACGACGACCACGCCAAGTTCGCGTGGCAGTACGCCGAGGCGGGGTTCACCACCCTCGCGTCAGCCGACACCATCGACAACTGCCACCTGAATGGCATCCAGTGCGTCCGCGAGATCAAGGGTGGTACGTGGTATGGAGTGGGAGGCTTCAAGGTTCTCCCCTTTCCCCTACGCCACTTCAACACCGACGGCTCGCCCTGCCCCACGCTTGGCTTCCTCATCCACCACCAGGAATGCGGGCGTGTCTGCTTCTTCACCGACTGTGAGAGTTTCACACGCGAGGTAATGACCGACGACGGCCTCCGTTTCGTCCCCTACGACTTCCCCGGCGTTGTCCACTGGCTCATGGAGTGCAACTACGATGATGCCATCATCAACCGCTCCAAGCGTATCCCCGATTTCGTCAAGGACCGCATCAAGCACTCCCACATGAGCCTGCGCAACACCCTCAGCGTGGCAAGGCACGTGGACCTCAGCCGAACCCGGGAGATACTGCTTATCCACATCTCCGACGGCAACGCCGACGACCGCAAGTTCGTCCGCGCCATGCGAGCCGCCACGGGCAAGCGGTGCTACGCCGCCCATCCTGGCCTCCGAATTGATTTCACCGTTCCAACCACGCCCAATGAGCCTCCCATGCCCATCGAGCCTAAAAAGTCACACAGCAAATGAAAACAGTCAAACCACCACACGTCATACAGGCCGTCTTCCACGACCGACAAGGCCACGACATCGCCCACGACTACTACCTCAACGCCTCATGGGTGGCAGACCTCTGCCAGAGGCAC
Source organism: Prevotella sp. (assembly GCA_036751585.1). Taxonomy (GTDB): domain Bacteria; phylum Bacteroidota; class Bacteroidia; order Bacteroidales; family Bacteroidaceae; genus Prevotella. The sequence continues at coordinate 7,804 of DAIOUH010000057.1, forward strand.
GGGTGCATCGTCATCTCGCCCTACATCACCAAGGCCATCGACTTCAAGCGGCACCTCTGCGCCGAGCGATACGGCACCGAATGGGGCAAGGAAATCATCTGTCCCCACCCTGAAAAGGCGAAGCGCAAGCCAAGGAAGAAAACGCCGACCCTGTCATAAGCACGGCAAATCCTTCCACGCTTTCAGAAACGTGGTAAAAATCGCTTAAAACATCAAACACACATGATTTATCACAACACGAAAAACAACACGAATTTGAGCATAATCCTCGACCGCGCGAAAACGGTCAAGGTCACGGCCAAGCGTCCCACCTACACCGAGGCCGACTATCGCCAATGGGCGGAGACCGCGGCCAATGCCGCATCCTTCGTCAAGCTCATCGACGGCGTGGTCAACAACGCCGCGTGGGCGGCTTGCCTCGACGCCTACGAGTTCCTCAAGCCGCTGCCTCGCTTCCGTCAGCAAGTCCGAGGCGGCCACACCGCCGGCTACGGCTACCAGCGATGCTTCAACGCTCTCAAAGCCTACCAGCGCAACCTCATCTACACGTCCGAGAACCGTTTCTTCCATGTCGCCGACATGACCGAGGAAACCAAAAACTACTACGCCAAGGACATGACCGACGAACAGTATTACGACTTCTGGGCGTCCTTCGGCTTCAAGGCGTACCAAGACAACAAGCAGTTCCTCACCTGTCTCGTCCACAAGCTCCGCCTCGTTTACGAGCGAGCAGGGGTGAAAAACGCCGAGGCGGCAGCGTGGAGCATGGGAGCCTACATGAGCCTCAATGCCGCCACCGAGTGCCACGAGTTCGTCGTCAAGGCCGTGGCACGCGACTGGGGCGGCTCCGTCAACGAGTGGACACGCCTCTTCAAGGCTTTCGACCTCGCCACCGTGGAAAAACTATGGGAAGACGCCCACAAGGACTTCTTCCCCGAGCTCGACAAGGTCACCATCGACGACCACGACTTCGAGAACATCAAGCTATCCTTTAACCAGTGGACCAACCGTCTCATCAGGGGGCGCACGCTTGTCAAGAGCCGAGTGGACACCGTGGCAGACTACGCCGACGACATCTTCCGCACCCCAGGCTGCGCCAAGAAAGCCATGCGAGAGCTCTCCAGCACCGAACTGCTCAACATCGGATAGCAAGACATCACTTATCGCCCAATGAGCCATGCCTGGCAGGGGCGGGTCCCGTGCCCGTCCGCATCCCGAATGGCAGTACCATGCCCATTGAGCCTAAAAAACAACACAGCAATGAAAATCATTTACGATTCCTACGCCGACATCGCGCGCTTCACGCGCCAAGCCCTCCGTGGCCTCGTCTTCGGCGTTGGCCGCACCCTGTGGTCGGTCATCCTCTTTATCGTCAACACGGCGGTCTTCGCCTTCCGCAAGGTCGCCGCCGCCATCAAGCGCAAGCCCGTGACGGTCGTCATCGTCCTGCTCTTCATCCTCGTGGCATCCAACCTCGCCGTCTACGCCTCCATGAAGTGCCGTCTCAACACCGCCGAATGGCAATACGACCGCCTTCAGATGCACATGGATAGCGTCTACGAGGCATACAACATCCACAGCTCCTACTCACGACTCGTGGAATACAAGTAATCACCGACCTCCTATTGAGGCAAAGCGACATGATTAAGGCAAGAGATTACCGCAAAACCGCCATTGCCTTCACAAAGGCGTTTGGCATGGCAATGAACGAGTACATCGACACAGCCCTGACCACCGACGAGGCGGCATTCTTCGATTACGACAAGTTTATCGAAGACATGACGCTCCGCCATCCCGAACTGGAGTCCTCTTCCGAGTCCGTGGCCGACATCATCGGCAGGCACTATGGCCGCAAGGCCGTTCAACTAATCGAGACGATACTATGATATACGGATATTTACGCGTCTCCTCCGACGAGCAGGACGTGAACTCACAGAAGCAAGGCGTTGAGAAGTTCGCCGACGAGCACGGCATGAAGATAGACAAGTTCATCACCGACGAGGGTGTCAGCGGCGGCAAAGACCCTGACAAGCGAAACCTCGGCCCGCTTCTGAAGCTCATCAAGGAGGGCGACATCATCATCTGCTCCGAGATAAGCCGTCTCGGGCGTGACCTCTACATGGTCATGGACATCCTCCACTTCTGCATGGAGCGAAAGGCTGTCATCTACACCGTCAAGGACAGGTTCACCCTCGGCAACGACATCCAAAGCAAGGTGCTCGCTTTCGCCTTTGGCCTGTCGGCAGAGATAGAACGTCAGATGATACGTCAGCGCACAAAGGAAGGTCTCCGCCTGCGTGTCAAGATGGGCGTGCTCGTTGGCCGTCCCATAGGCTCGCAAAGCGAGGAACCGCAAGACCTCGACGAAGAACAGAAAAAACTCCTCATCGAACAATACAAATGGGGAGTGCCCGAAAGGAGATTAGCCGAGAATTTCCATGTTGACAGGAACACCATTACGCGCTGGCTGCATCGTTGGGGCATCAAGCATTCCGCTTTCATCGAGAAGCAGGACAGGGCACGCCGAAACAACAGCGCGGCCTATGAGTACGGCAAGCAACAGGCTGTCGGCATCGACCGCAACAAGCTGCGCACCCTGATAGAATCCGACCTTACCCTGCCACAGGTAGCCGAGGCGTTCCCAGAATACACCTACGAGCAAATCTATGGCACCGTCCTCGTAGACAACGAGCTCAATCCCCTCTACCGCAAGCACGGGCAAAAGAAAGTCAAGAAACACAAGTAACATTAATCATCAACATCAATCAACCGCGCCCAATGGTCATGCCTGGCCCATTATGCCTCCCATGCCCATTGAGCCTAAAAAAGACAAATAATCATGACAAGAGAAGAATTACAAGCGAGAATCAAGCAGCTTTCAGAAATGCAACAAGCCGAAATGACCAAGAACGCCGAGACCATGCGCGCCTTGAAGAAACGCTACGACGACATCCAGCGCAAGGCCGCCGACGAGCTCAACGACGGCAAGTTAGCGGAATCCATTCGCTACAAGAAGGCCATCGCCGCCATCGAGGCAGAGCGTCAAACCCTCTTCGCCGACTACAAGGCGCAGAAGAAGGCCAAGCAGCAACCAGCCGAGGAAACGGAGGCCAGCAATGATTAGGCTCCGCAACCTCAAGTCCGCCTGGCGGCTGCTCAACTCTCGCAAGCACTTCCTCATCTCCGCCGTCAGCGAAGTCACCGATGCGGACTTGTGCGAGAACGCGCTTCTTGCCGCGGCCATGACATCCCACGAGAAAGGGTATCTCTCCGCCGCTCGCTACGACATGGTGCGTTCTATCCTTTATGACCCCTCGGTCATCATGCTCTCCAAGGGAGTGTCAGGCACCTGCTACACCGCATACGACTGCCAGTCCGAGGAAGACTTCAACGACCTCAAAGAATGCGAGATTGAATAGACCATCACCTGCCACCCCGTCTATTCAGTCTATAAAAGTCTATCATAGTCTATCCAGTCTATGACCGTCTAAGGCGCGAAAAAGAATCCCCGACAAGGCTCACTGCCCTGTCGGGGAAATTTGCGCCACGGTTCATCAAAACACTCGCGCCGCTCCTGTCTCCATCGACAAGAACGGCGCAAGCTGGTCCCCTAACCTCAAAAAGAAAACTCAACACATTTTCAAAAGTCGTAAGTTTAACCAATCTTCTAATCGAAAAAAAACGGGCACCCGTCATCGCGACGCGCGCCGTCCGGAACTTTCAGTTAAAAATATCTTTGCTACTAACCTAAAACTAATTAAGAAAACCAAAATATGAAACAATCATTATAACATGAATGAAAAGAGAGTTCTTTACATCCACAAAGGTACAAAATATATTTCTATCTCACAACCGTTTCGTGGAATGTTTTACCGCTTTGCCCAATATGCCCCATGAGCCTATCATGCCCATTATGCCCATCGATAGCCATTATCGGAGGAAGGAGGAGAAGAAAAAGCCCCGACACTCGCATGGGTGTCGGGGCCACGTTTGCGCCGCAAGCTCTAACGGCGGCTTCTTTGTGTTCAATCAAACGGCGCGTCAGTCGCCGGAGCTTTAATGCCGTCAGCCGCCCTGCGTATGCGGTCGGCCAAGTCGTTAAGGGCACAATACAGCTTGTCGGCCTCCTCCGGGGTGAACCCTCCCTTGCCGCCGTTGCCGTCTATGCCATACATCTTTTGCTGGAACCACGACACGCTCTTGTCAAAGTAGGTACGAGACACCTCGCGCCACGACACGGTGAGGTAGATGTCGCGCATCCGCTTCTTCATGTCCGTGATCCTTTTTTCTTTTTGCTTTACTGCTATTTCCATAATCGTAGGGTTATAATGTTCTTCGCGGAAGGCCCTCCCACTTGGGGGAGAGCCTTCATCGACTTATTCTTTCGGCATGTCGGTCATCCTTTGGAAAATGTCCTCGGCGTAGTCCAGCAATTCGGGGTAGCCATTCGGGTAGCTGGCGCAATAGTTGCGGATAGCCTTGATAAGTTCCTCTTCCTCAGGCGTGACCTCCATCTTGATAGTGTCTTTTTTTCTCATGTCTGACTGTTTTTTGATTGAACACCGCAAAGATACTAACTTTTTGAATAGTACGCAAACATTTTACTAACTTTTTTATTAGTAATCGCTAAGATTCGCTTCCTTGTCTTGTCTATCTTGTCTATTAAAGTCTATCACGTCTATAAAGGCCTATCACGTTCCCGCCACGAAGTACGTCACCCACACGTCCGCGAACCCTGCCACCTCAGCCCAGTACAGCGGATGGAAGTAAGCCTTGCCCCTGCTCATGTACCACACCGCGTCCATTATTCTGTAAGCCTCGCACGCCGTGATGTAAGCGGCATAGAGAGAGGCTATCAGCAGCGTCGACCACCAGCATACGCTCATGCACCAGCCCACGCATCCGAGAGCAGCCACTATCGCACCGCCTTTATGTATCGGATACGTGTCCTTGTCGCAGTAATTCGGTGCCACGCCCACGAAAGCCAGTCCAGCGCACCCGATGAACGCAAGGCACTGCACGCCCTTGCCAGTGTCCAGTATCGCCACCATCATGAGCCACGCCACAGCCACCATCACCACCGTGAATGCCCAGCCCCACTTCTTGCCGAGCTGGTAGTAAGTGTCGCTCACCATCTCTGGCAAACCATACTTGCAAGCCGTACCTACAAGCAAGGAGGTAAGCATCAATAAAGCTATTATCGCTAATGTCATTTTCTTTTAGTATGTCTTAGTTACACATTGATAGAGAGTTGTTCCGGATACCCTTCTGTCACGTCATACTTCTCCACCTCTTCCACGGTCTTCAGCTCTTGCACCTCAGCCTTGTGTCTCGCTGTTGTGTTGAAGCATTGCAAGGCGTACATCTCAATGCCGCTAAGCAACTTAATCACGGTGTCGCAGTCTATCGTCAGCTTCACCTCGCCAAGCCACAAGTCGGTAGTCTTCTGACCCATGTTCTTAGCTATCGTGGTCGAGTTCATCAAACCCACACGTGTCGCCTTGTCGAGCCAAAACACCGTCCCGTTCAACTTGAAGCCGTTGACCTTGTCAGAGGTGTCATACCGTTCTATCTCGGCTATCTTCTCTTCCTTGGCCTGTGAAAGCAGCTCAGCGTCACTCGGCACGTAAGGCTCATACCCAGCTTTGCGCAACATATCGTCTGTCGGGTTGCTCACCATCCTGCCGTCTATCTCCATCGTCATGTCAGCGAACACGCCGTCCTTAATCCATCTTCCTGTCATAGTCTATCTTGTCTATAATTGTCTATTATGTCTATCGTTCATTCTCTACTCTTCACTCATCACTTAGTCAACCCACTCGCTCAACGGATGTATCTTGCTGGCAAATTCGCTCCAGTTTTCCGCCGCCTTGTATGCCTCCACGCTCTCGTCGGGCACGTAGTACTTGGCGGTCGTGGGCATGTCAGAGATTGTAGGCGGTGCAGTGTTCATCACCTTGAACCTCTTGATGCCCGTGCAGTCGTGGAACGCGTACCAGTCAATCTTCGCCACCTTGGGCGGTATCACGAAGTCTGGCCCCAGCTTCTTGTCGCCGTCAAAGCATTGCGCGCCGATGAACGTGAGGTTCACGGGCAGCGTTATCTCCTCCAGGTTCGGGCAGTAGCGGAACGCGTACCGCAGCAAGTCCGTCATGCCAGTGAACCACTTGAACTCGGGGAACCTCCTCAGGCTCGAGTTGCTCGTGAACGCCGCGTACATGTTGTCTTTCCATGCCGCCGCGTCCTTGCGCGTGTATATCTTTTGTTGCGCCGTGTACGCCGCCACCTGCTCATCCTGCCACTTCACGGGCAGGTCGAGATTTGCGTAGCTCGTTATCAGCCTTCTTCTCAATGTTCTCATCTCTATTCAGTCTATAATAGTCTATCCAGTCTACAATGCTCTATCTTCAGGCACCCCACCCGTACACTATGCCGTAGTACTTGCCACCGACATACCTTATCGAAAACTCGTAGTGCTGTTTCGTGTCCACGCTCGCAGAAAACGCCCATATCACATTGGATGGCCATGTCACGGTCGGTGCCGTGCTGCCAGTGTCGAAGCATCCTTGATACTCGTTAGTCACGGTCGTGTCCGTCGGTGCCGTGAGGTTCAGCGTCACGGCATCACCCACACTGATGTTGTACATCCTGTTCGGCTCCATCGTCACCTCCGCCGTGCTTGCCGCCACCTCCACCACTGGCAGCTTCACTATGTCAAGATATTGGTTCAACTCATCCGCCGCGTCAGTGGCAGGCTTCTTCAAGGCTTCGAGTTCGTCCGCCGTGAAGTCCGAATAGGTGAAAGCATCTCCCTTGTCACCCTTGGGGCCCATCTCGCCAGCATCTCCCTTGTCACCCTTCAAACCCTGTTCTCCTTGTTTTCCTTGTTCGCCTTGTTCGCCCTTGTCACCCTTCTCGCCCTGTGGTCCTTGCTCACCCTGTGGACCTTGCTCACCCTGTGGGCCTTGCGCTCCGTCCTTGCCTTGTTCGCCCTTGTCACCCTTCTCGCCTTTCAACTGCATGAGGTCAAAGCCCTTCATCTCGCCGCTCTTGCGCGTTATCTCCAAGTCGCCGCCCGTCAGGTCAATGTCTATGTTCTCGGCCTCTTTCACGGCTTTCTCGGCGTTCGTCACGGCAGCGTCAGCCTTGGTCACGAGACCCTCGGCGTTGCTTATCAGCGCGCTCAGCTCCGCGCTTGGCGGCATATACACCACCGCCGTGTCCATCTCCACGCTGTCCTCGC
>DAIOUH010000058.1:0-14778 GCA_036751585.1 Prevotella sp.
GTTGTGCGGCATTCTTGTTCATATTAGCGTACTATTCCTTGAATGTGGAGAGATGTAAAACCAGTACTATCAGCGCCATTACTGTAAACGGCAACAAATTGGGAGAATACTCCAGTACCGTTGTCAGCGAGATAGGTGACATGAATCTTGCCCTCATCTCCTGGTCCGATTGGCTCCTTGTCGTATGACACCTGCGTACAACCGCAACCAGTGATAGCCTTATGAATGACCAAAGGCGTGGAACCAGTGTTGTGAAACACGAAGTCATAATCCACAGGGTTATCGTGCTCCACGGAATCACCAAAATCGTGCTCTTGCACATCGAAAGTGATCGTTGCCTTTGATGACGTGACAGGCACCTTGCTACCCTTATTGCATGACGCAAGAAGGATAAGCGAGAATATAGCAAGCAGGAGACCCCTCATTGCTGATACCATAAAACTACTTGTCTATTGTAGAGCTAAAGGTTGCTTGGTTGTCTCCAGCGAGCGTGAGATACCACTTGCCATCAAGACGAACAGGGCGAATCATGAAGCCCATGCAATTGGGATTGCTTGGAGTGGATGGCTTGTCTGAGAAGAAAACGTTGTATTTCACCTCAGAATCGTTCTCACGGAAGAACTTGATATAATCTATCTTCGCGTGGAAACCCGCAAAGCGTGAGAGTACAGCTCTTTGAGTCTTTGCTTCACTATCGTTAAGACGACGAACCTTATTTGTCTTAAGGTCATAATAATAAAGCATCGACATTGCCTTGTCCACATCCTTGTTGTTCAATGCGTTGAGGTAATACTCTACCTGCTGGCGAACCTCATCACTATCCTTGTTTGACAAGATCATCTGAGGATCCTTAAGATATTCTTTCTCCAAGGTCTTTACGTCCTTCTTCTCATTGTTCTTACAAGAAGAAAGCGAAAAAGTCAACGCAAGCAGAGTGTAAAACAAATATCTTGGTTTCATTGTTATCCAATTTTAAGTAAAAGAGGGGTGCCAAACCATTGACACCCCTCTTAATATTATTTACCTTGTAAGGTAAGGAATTACCAAATCAATTAATGCTTCTTGGCAGTCTGCTGACCTTCAGTCTTAGAGACTGTCACAACGCTGTAGAGCGTCTGAGGAGTCTTACCGAAGACATAAGTCATCTTCACAGGAACATACAGGTGGAATGTGCCAGTGACAGCGCTGCTGTTCTTGTACTGCAGCTTAGAAGGCTCTGTTGCGACACCACCCTTAAGCTCAAGACCAGGAATCTCTGTTGTCTTGTTGAGCTTCTTGATAGCGGCGACATCAGTCAGGATCTCACGGTTGTTAGCGCCATTAGCTGCATCAGTGTAGATGGCGTTAGCATCTGTAGAGAGGACGATGCCATAGTAAGCGAAGTCGAACTTGTTGTTCTGATCCTTACCCTTGTTGCTGTTTGTAGGATCACCTACATAGTCGCGCCAGTCGTTAACCTTCACGAGGTCAGCAACGTCGATTGTCTGCCACTCGTTAGGAGCGTCCTTAACATTGGCAGCCTTAGGCTGTGTCAAGTCAAGAGGACGAACGAAGCGAACGTTGAACCAAGTCTTGCCCTGCAAAGGAACATTGTAGCAAGTGCCCTGGATAGCGAGGCCGATGTAAGCTGTGAATGTCTCACGCTCACCGAGCTCGTCGTGACCCTTGTAGTTGAGGATGTCGTCAGCGTCAGCGCTCTCGACGTAGCTGATAGTTCCGTCGGTAGCCAAGCTTGCGATTGTCTCGTCAACTGCAGCGGCACCCTTCTTCACGATAAGGAGAGAATTGCCGTTCTCAGCAACCTTCAAAGTATAAACAGTGCCAGAAACACCATTCACAGTCCAAGTGCCGTCAGCAGCTGCATCGAATGTAGCGTTGCCAAGCTTCTTGGAAGGAGCGATGAACTTGAACACGAGCTTATTGGTAGTTGCGTTAGCCTTCAAGCTTGAGAAGTGTGTCTCGTCAGCGAGCTTGTAGCTCAGAGTGTTGCCGAGGAAGTAGTTGTGCAAGTTACGAGTGAACTCAGTAGCCAAGAGCTCGTTGTCGCTTGTTGTAGGAACAGGAACGTTGATACGAACCTCGTCGGCGTCAGCGTCAGAAACAGCGTTCTTCTTAGAGTTCAAACCATACCACTGAGCGAGCACCTTGCTGCCCTCAACGGTAGCTGTTGCATAGTGGAGCTGGTTAGGCTTGATCTGCAGAGGAACATATACGCCCTCGCTCTCCTCAGAAGAGCCCTTCAGCTTGAAGTGTACATAGATTGTGAAGCCTGTCTCAGCCTTAGCCTGCAGCTTGTGGAGCTGAGCAGCTGTGAACTTCCAGCTCAGAACGTTTGTCGTAGGATCGTTGGCATCCTGCTTCTCGCTCACTGTACCGATCTTGTTTGTAGCGGCAAGAGCAACATACTCGCTGTTCTTAACCTCGAACTGCTTAGCATCAGCTGTATTGTCATCCAGCTCGTAAGCAGCCTCGAACTCCTCCTTAGAGAGGTTCAGCTTAGAGTAAACGAGAGCCTCGATCTGAGACCATGTTGTTGTAAGCTCAGCGTCGTTGCAGTTGTCATAGATGTCCTTATCGAACGTCATAGGAGCTGTTGTGATCTGAGAGATAGCCTGCTTAGGAGTCGTGATCTTGATCTTGATATAACCCCAAGCGTAAACCTTCTTGCCAGTAGCCTCATCAACGACCTTCACGATCACGATAGGCTCACGACCTACAGAAGACTTGTTAGCAGTCTCGTTCTCGATGGTCTTACCGTCAGCGGTAACGTTGCGAGGATATGCAACTGTCTCACCAGCAGCGTTCTTAGAGAGCTGGATGTGAGCTGTCTCGCTTGTCTTGTTGCCACCCTGAGTGTAGTCAACAGGAGCGTAAACAACCTTCAAGCCAAGAGCCTTCAGCTCAGCAGGAGTAAGATTGAACTCTGAAGAGTTTGTAGCTGTCTCGTTCACGGAAGCGTGAATCTCAGTGAGAGAGTCAAGGTTCAAGTGACCGTTGTAAGCCACCTTGTGAGTGATCTTGGCGTTGGCGGGAGTCAGCTCGCTCCAACCAGTGTAAAGGTGCTTCACACCATCCTTGTTCATGCCGCAAGGAAGAGCCTCGACCACTGCGTTGTGTGCGCCATTGTCGGCAACGACCATGCCGCTGAACTTCTTGGCAACGACTGTGGCGTAGTCAGAAGTGACGGTAGTGTCGCCACGAGAAATCTGAAGGGCTGCGATAGGCAGTTGGTCTTCTTTAAGGGCATTGATTGTAGCCCAGTCTGCCTTGAAAGGAACAGTGAGGACACCGTCCTTGTAGTTTTCCTTCAGCTCAGCGGCTGTCAACTCAGTGCTAACAGGAGCCACATAGTTCTGTCCTGCGCGAGTCAGCACCGTGGAAGCCAATGAGTAGAAGTCAACCTTTGAGCCAAGCAGGTCAACGGTTGTCGGGCTAACGTTGTAGCGAGCTACGCCATAGCCTGAAAGCATTTCCTTATCCTTCTGCTCGAATGCCTTGTTATCTGAAGTTGTCTGGTAGATGCCCTCATAAGCAGGAACCAAGGCAGCCTCGATACCCTCGTTGAAGTAGTCAGGAATGAAAGTCAGAGAAGCCAAAGAGTGCTTCAGGAAGACGGTCAGCACGTTGATTTGTGTGCTGAATGCGTCAACCTTGTCGCTCAAGGTCTTCATCTGCTTCTTCAACTCATCAAGAGTTGTGCTTGTGCCACTGAGAGCATTGATTTGCTTTTGCAGATTATCGATTTGCTTTGTAAGTTCAGCCTGATCAGCTTTGCCAGCAAGAGCAGCCTTCAAGTCATCGAGAGTTTTCTGCTGCAACTTGATGTTAGCGTCGGCAGCCTTCTGGGCTGTCTCAAGGTCGTTGAGGCTTGTGCCAAGAGTGTTGAGCCTGCTGTCGATACCATCGATAGCTGTCTCGATTTCCTTCACCTTAGCGTCATAGGTTGACTTGTCAACCTTTGTGTTGATCAGCTCTGTCAGCTGGTCGATAGCCTTCTGCAGCGCGTCTGCTGTAGCGAGCTTAGCAATTTGTTTCTGCAACGACTCGATGTCACCCTTGGTAGCGAACTGAGCGTGAGCTGTCTCAGCGTCCTTCTTGGCCTGATCCAGCGCGCTCTGCAACGTTGTCAGCTGCTTCTGAAGCTCAGTGATAGCCGACTTGTTGGTGTTGATGTCATCATCGTAGTCCTTACAGGAAGTTACTGTACCCGTTGCGCCCACTGCGAGCAGGCCGATGAACAGGTAGCTGAAAACCTTCTTTTTGTTCATACGATTAAAAGATTAATTAAACATTTAAAAATAAATTCCTTTTGGTTTTCTTGCGGCCTGGCACACACCAACATCTGGTATGCTTTGTGCCTTGCCGCGGGGTTCGTCAGCACGCAAGCTGGAGAGAGAATCCAGCATGGTTTTGCGAATCTCCCCGTGGGGAGACTTTAAAACGGTTACATTTGCAGGGTGCGACCACTGTGGCCGTCCGCAACCCGAATGGTCATCCGTGTGCCTTACACATTATATTATATATGCGACATGAAAAATTATATATGCGACATGAAAAAGAAAGACATTGAGGTTATCGTATCAAAGGAACTACTGAACCTTGTAGGCCATGAGCTTAAGATATGCGTCACTGTAAGAGGCCGCGCCAATGCCGCCAATGCTCACGAGCATGGCGACATGATAGAGTTCATGCGGCAGATTATAGCCGAGAAAGAGGCGGCAAGCCAGTTTCGCACGGCTGAGGCTTATCGCGCCGCTCTCAATAGTTGGCAAAGGTTCCTTGAATCGGCGGAGACGGTCTCGTGGGAGAGGGTCACGCCACGTGCTATGATGTCGTTTGCCGATTATCTCCGAAGGCGCGGAACGACAAAAAACACGCAGTCGTTTTATTTTCGCATCCTTCGTGCCGTCTGCAACCGCGCACGTGATGAAGGCGTGGCTGCATTGCCGGAGAACCTTTTTGATAATGTCTACACGGGCAAGGCACGCACGCGAAAGCGCGCCTTGCCCATCGAGGACATACGCCGGATAGCAGCCATGGAGCCAAAAAGCGAGAAGGAACGGTTGGCGCGCGACATCTTCATCTTCTCGTTTATCACTCGTGGCATGGCTCTCGTGGACATAGCGCACCTTAGGAGAGATTGCATCTTGGCTGGCCGACTGGTTTACCATCGCCACAAGACAGGCAGACCTATATCGGTGGCGTGGATTCCGGAGATGCAGAGGATAGCCAATAGATACGCACGTAGCGGATGCGATTACCTCTTCCCGCTCATCTCCTCCGAAGGGGCGGAGGGGTGGAAAGAATACAAGCGCAGCTCGCAAGCCATCAATTACCACTTGCGCATCATCGGCAGACGGCTCGCCTTGCCAATGCCGCTCACGCTCTACGTGGCGCGGCACTCATGGGCCACGGTGGCAAAAAACTCAGGCGTGCCAACGGCTCTCATAAGCGATGCCATGGGACATTCCTCGGAAAGGATGACGCAAATCTACCTCGCCTCAATAGACGTAGGACGCATAGACAGTGCCAACCGCCAGATAGTGGACATTCTCTACAAGCCGAAGGCCGCAAGGCGCGAGCAAGCGAAAAGGTAGTGGTGGTTGGCGAGCGACAGCTGACAAAATATTTTCAAAAAAAAGATTAAAATATATTGCCTATGTCTGAAAGAACTGCTAACTTTGCAAAAAGAAAGCGCAAAAGCGAATGAAAAGACGTATGGGAAACCACAAACTAATTTGGTCTTTTTTGTGTTATGACTGCCCCAATGGTTAAATTTTGGGCATCTAACGCAAAAAAAGATAGAGATTACTTGTGAGTTATAACAAATATGTCTATATTTGCAACACGTTTTAAAGTCTCCCCACGGGGAGATACACAAGAGTATGTCGGTTTCTCTCTCCGGCTTGCGTGCTGACGAACCCCGCGGCAAGGCACAAAGCATACCAGTTGTTGGTGTGTGCCAGGCCGCAAGAAAACCAAAAGGAATTTATTTTTTAAATGTTTAATTAATCTTTTAATCGTATGAACAAAAAGAAGGTTTTCAGCTACCTGTTCATCGGCCTGCTCGCAGCAGGCGCAACGGGTACAGTGACTTCCTGTAAGGACTACGATGATGACATCAACAATCTGCAGAAAGCGATTGATGCGAACTCTGCGAAGATTAAAGAGATCGAAGATCTTATCAAGGGTGGTTCTGTCATCACCAACGTAGCCCAATCAGAAACTGGCGTTACCGTTAGTCTTAGCAATGGCAAGAGCTTCAGTCTCACCAACGGTAAAGACGGCAAAGACGGTGCTCCTGGACAAGACGGTGCTCCTGGTACCGCTTGGGAAATTGGCACAGACGGCTATTGGTACAAGAACGGCCAAAAGACAGATCACTATGCACTTGGAACCAAGGGCGACAAGGGCGACAAAGGTGATAAGGGCGAGGACGGCAAGGATGCCGCTTCTGTTGAGTACTATGTACCAAACCCAGAGACACACCACTTTGACATCTACAAAGATGGCAAGAAGGTGAAGGATTCTGGCATTTCATTTGCCAACACTAATGATGGTACAATCACCGCAACTCTTGACACTCAGGCCAAGAACCTCATCTTGTCAGGTCTGACTGGCTACAGCGACGACGTTGTCATCTCTCTCACCGGCAACCTCACGAGTTTGGTATTCATGCCAAAGCTCTATATGGACGGTATCGAGACAGTGAACTATCCGTATCTTACTGGTACTACATTGGTAGCAAAGGATCAGAGCGGTTTGAAGAACCATCAGGGCAAGTCTATCTCAGGCGACATCGTTGACTACCAGTCAAACCTTCTGCCTAATAAGCCAATCTCAGCCACTGGTGGCAAGGAGTATGTCTATGGTCCTACATGGACTGTACAATACCACTTGAATCCTGCCAACGCCAACACTGACTATAGCGATGTCATTGGCTATAATGTGCTGCAGCCAGAAGTGATGTACGTGAAGACACGCGCCGATGAGGATCCCGCCAAGGTGCTCGGCGTGACATCACCTGAGAAGAAGGACAACGGCGCAGCAGCATTCTTGAACGACAACGGCATCTTGACCGCAGGTCTCAAGATAGCGCATCCTGACAAACTGAATGCTGATCCTACGAGCAAGAACTATCAGAAGGACAACACCATTGCCCTGCAGGTTAAGTCTAAGGACAACAAGCTCGCAGCTTCTGACGCCACAATCACTTCTGACTATGCCCTGCTCAACCCATTGGAGGCCAAGTTGGAGGCTCTTGCATGGGCTATCAAGCCAATGTATGGTCAAATGGATCTCGAGAAGCGCACAGAGACTGGCGACGAGCTTGGTCTGAAGGACTTTGGTGACGCTAATGCCAAAGTGCACATTTGGGACTCTCCTAAGGAGGCTTTAGAGGACTCACGCGGTGCTGCCCTTGAGCTGTATTACAATGGCGACATAGACCTAAAGCAATACATCAACATCCACTATGCCGTACAAGACTACAAGAAGTATGGCAAGGCTAATGAGTTTAAGACCATGACTCTTGACCAGGCTCGCGAATGGGGTCTGACCTATGAGTTCAAGCTCGTGGACTACAAGGTTGACGGCAATAAGACCGCTGACAGTAAGTTCGCTACATGGAAAGATGAGGCCAACGGCGTGTTGAAGGCCAACAACGTTGACGAGAACGGGAATCCAGCCAAGGACAACCGCGCGGCTATCGACCGCGAGCCTTTGGTACAGGTGCTTGTGAAGAACGCAGACGGCAATGTAGTGCTTGATGGTTATATCCTGCTCCATATCACGGAGAAGGCTCCTGAGGACAAGATTGCCACACTTGACACTTATCCTGCCGGTGACGCCCAGTTTGACCTCTGCAACGCAGTTGACGGCGTGCAGACCACTTGGTCTCAATTCAACAAGTTCGTATTGTCAGACTTCTTCACGGAGGTTGACGCAAACGGCTTGAAGAAAGAGGAATTTGACGCAATGTACACTCCTGAGGTGCTGAAAGCAAATGTAGGTACAACTGCAGAAGGCAATCAGAAAGACGAGTTGAAGCTCTATACCACAACAGACGGCAAGACATTCAAGGAGGATGAGCTCGGAGACCTCGTTTATGTAGCAAACGATCAGGGTACAACCAACCACACTTGGACTTGGACTCTTTCTGAGGAAGAGGTTGAGAAGTTGACTCACCATGCCAATAAGTATCCTGTGACAGTGACTCGCTACTTCCGCTACAACCTCAAGGAGGCTGTCGTGGGTACCAAGATCGCTCCTTACAAGTACATCTATGTCAAGGTTACGGTTAACCTCACACGTAAGCAGAACACCCCAGTTGCACTTACCGAGAAGATAAGAAACCACTGGTTTGACGCCGTAACTGGTGCTGATGGTGGCAATACTGCCATTGTGAACGATATTCACGAGCCTATCAGCGGTGGTTATGCCAATACCTTCAACAACAGTATTGCCAAGACATTCGTCGGCAACAAGGCTGCTACTGGGACACTGGAGAACAAGTACTACTTCGTTCCTAAGAATGTTACAATTACCGCTCAGAACGGCAAGACATACACCATCACGGCCAAGAGTTCTGCCACCGACACTAAGTGGAACGCTTTGGTAGATAAGTATGTGGAGAATCACTCTGATGAATACAACGAGGCTAAGCTCGCCGACCAGCTCAACGCTTGCGCAGTGGATTACAATAAGGGCGTGTTTACCAACAATGCACTCTATGCCGAGTACAATGGCAATTACACTAAGATTGCCACCCTCACCCAGGATGGCACCAACGCTGGTCAGTTGAAGCTCATCAACAACGCAGCAACAAAGGATGTGCTCAACGCTATCGGCTACAAGGCCAACCATGGCAACATCGCGGATGAGCTTCGCACATACGTTGGCGTTATCGCTTCAAGTGGTTGCGGTGTCGCAGTTCCTGTGACCGATGGCTCGTTCCTCGTTAGCTGGCAGCGTCCTATCAACCTCAACACAATCGCTCCTCAGCAGGTGATCGACGCTAAGGAAGATGGCAATATCATCTACCTGAGCGACCTCTTGAACCTCTACGATTGGCGTAACGACTCTATGGAGGGTGCCAACAAGTGGTACTGGGCATATTATGGCGTGAATGCCGTGACGGTTAACGTCAACCCATCAGTTGTCGAGACCAATATGCATCAGGCAAACGAGAACACGTTCGTCAAGCTTGGCACTATCACCAAGAAAGCTGAGCTCTATACTCACGACGGCACTTCTACCGTCAACAAGGGTTCAAAGAAGTTCACATTCGACCTCTCAGCTTATAACAGCTCTGACAAGAATCAGGCTCTTCTCGACAAGATCGCAGCAGACAAGGCTATCTTCGGTGCCATCTACTACAAGAACAATGGTGAGAACGTGACCAAGTTCACTCTTAAGATTCCTGTGACAATCAGCTATACTTGGGGTGACTTCTACACAACACTTGTTGTAACAGTTGACAGGACGAAGAATAACTAACAAAGTCTTGCACTTCTATTAATATAAGCTCTTAATGAAGAGGGTGTGTCTACAAAAGAGCAGACACACCCTCTTTTCATTTAATTGTTTTCTTTATGAAAAAGACACTAATTATAATTTCATTATTAGGTTTGCTAACTGCCCCATTCTTTTCATCTTGTTCCTCTTGCTCTTCTAACAAGGAGAAGCCTCGCGAGGAAAGTGTGGCAGAGTTCAGGAGCACTCTCAATCATGAAGACACCACCCAAATGCTCAAGCTATGCGATGATGCCATGGAGCAATTGAAAGCAGGTCAGATTGATAGAGTCTTGGGCAACCTCTACGAGTATAATGATTCCACGAAGGAGGTAAAACCTCTTACAAAAAAGACCGCCGACAGGTACCGCAAGCGTTTCCACATGTTTCCCGTACTCGACTATAGCCGCCAGTTCTTCTCGTTCCAATTAGAAGGATGCAATGACGTGCGCTACAACGTGACATGGGCAAAGGCGGAGCAAACAGGTACAGGTACACCAGCCAAAACTGCTTATATGTTTAATCCCGTCAAGGTCGACGGCACTTGGAAACTTTGCGTGAAAACACAAGCCGACGAGATAGACCCTGACATGAGATAATTTGTCTATGAAACACTTTTTACTGATATTGACACTGCTTTGCTGCCTTGGCACTTACGGACAGAGCACGAAGAGTGTCTCATTTGATTTTTCAAGGCCTTCCAAGTTAACGCCATCATATCCCGACAAGGCATTCCAAACAGATGCGGGAACCTCAATCAAGGTATCAGACGTGACGTTCAAGTCGGGAGACGTGTCGTTGTCATTCACAGAGACAGGAAACTGTCCTGGAGTATGGCTCGCAAAGGAAGACAATGGGTATTGGTTTGAGCCCAAGGTCAACTCCACCGTAATATTTTCAGTCCCGAGCGGTGCGAAAATTGAGTCTATCACAGTAGACAAGAACAGTGACCAAGGCGGTTTTTCCCCAGCTCCTGGACAGAATGGCAAGTTTGACTATGCTTCACCAGAGAAATACTGTTGCAAGTGGTTTGCCAATGGAGGCAGTTATGAGACCGTAAAGTTCTTTATCACTGGCGAGGGCACTGAAATCAATAAGATTACTATCAACTATACGCCACGCGCCGACGTGCTCACTCCAACCTCCACGTCCATATCAAACGGTGCCACGGTAGGTAGTTTCAAGTCAATAGACCTGACATTCAGCGGCAACCTTAGCCTGAACAGCGGTGTTGATGCCACTTTGTCATCAGATGGTTCAGACAATCAAACACTGACAGCCAGCGTCAGCAGTCAAACACTATCATTGAGCCTTGAAGAGGCCATTACAGAGAACGGCACCTTCACCATAAACGTGCCAAAAGGCATGGTGAAAACAAGCAATGGGTACACCAACACGGCACTGAGCTACACTTTCACGGTTAAGAAAGACCAAGCCACGTTCAATCCCGAGTCAGTATCGCCAGCCGAGGGCTATCAAGAAAGCATGAAGCTGACAGACCCCATCATCATTACGTTCCCAGAGCTCATAGGCACAGTGAGCGACAAGGCCTTACCTCTCTACTTGAACGGAACTGCTAAGAACGGTGTCACCTTTACGATTGGGCAGGACAACAAGACCATAATTGGCAAGTTCAACGTGGAGCAAGCCATGGCAGAGGAAGGTACGTACACACTGACCATTCCCGAGGGCTTTGTACACAATGCGCTGTACAACATCGAAGGCTCGGACGCATGGAACAAGTCTGTGACCTATACATGGGTGGTATCCAACAAGAAACCGGATACGGAAACGATGAAAACCGCAAAGGAACTCCTCAAAAAGACAGGAGTGGGTTATCCGTCAGCGGCAAGCAGTTCGCGCAAGGCTCTTGAAGAAGCCATAAATGGCGATGTCGTTCCAACAGACGAGCAGTTGACAACGTTGATGGCAAATTTCTATGGCGAAACTGACGTAGAACTGCCAACTACTGGCAAATACTATAAGATCAGCGGTATCAACGACAAGGGCGACAAACTGTATCTTAGCTATGATGGATACGCTGTTGGTCTTACCACTGCCGCTTCCGATGCCTACTCGTTCAAGGCTGAACAAAAAGGCGAGGGCAAAGTGGCATTTTCTACCCTTGACGGCAAGTACTTGCACTTGCTGACTACAAGCGACAAGTACACTGGCACATCGTCTAAGAACGTAACGACAGCATACGACGCTTCCGTCAACGACCTGGCACTTGCCCGCTTCTCTGTAAGTGGAGTTGAGGACACCAAGACTCTTGGCGCATTTAGCGTGCATGGCAACTTGGGCACAGACCCCGTAACGAGCCAGTCGGCATCAGCATACGCCCTACTCGACTTCTCCCTCAATATGGTCCTCACCGATCCATCTTACCAGACACTAATGTTCAACGACAAGAACTCTAACGCCTTTGTCTTCGAAGAGGGCGAAAAGCCTGCCGTGGAGAGCGTTGACATAAATGCCAATCTGGACAGAACGACTATAACGAATCTTGACGAGCCTATCCGCCTGAGCTTCACCCACAATGATAACGTGACCTTGAAAGATGGTGTAGAGCCTACTGTGACGGATACCGACGGCAAAGCCGTGAGCGGTGCCACGGCAACCATCACTGCGGTGGAGAACTCCACCATGGACTTTGACATCACGCTAAACGGCCTCACAGATGGTACTTATTACATTGTCATCCCAAAGGGCGCATTCAGCTTCAAGGAGGACAGCAAACAGGTGACTTCAAATGAGTTCAAGGCGCAGATAAAAGTGTCAAAAAACTCAACGCCAGATCCTGGTTCAGATCCACTGCCGGCAGGTTTCAAGCACTACCAATTCTGGAGCAAGTTGCCGAAAGAAGGTCAAGATAAGTATCCTAAGGATTACTTAACACAGTTTATAGTGTATATCGATCGAGCTCAGTCAAAGGATGGTCTCGTGGGCAACCCCAATGTCAAGGTACAGCTTAAGGAAAATTGGGCCAATACACTTGTTGGCGAAGGCCATTTCGTGGAAGACCCCGAACACAGCGTTGACAACAACTATGCCGTCAAACTTGTTTGGGATACACCCATAGATCTGGTTAAGATTAGGTCAACCCAATACATCTTCATCATTCCTGAAGGTGCGTTTGGCGACGGCAACTATGGCAAATACTTGCAAAACCCTTATAGTATCAGTCCGTCACAGTGCACGGTCAACGAGGGCTACACAAGGTGCTATGACATCAACGCCGACCTTACCGGCATCAACGGTGTACAAGCTGAAGACAGCTCCGCAGAGGTCATCTACGATCTTCAGGGCCGTCGTGTAGAACATGTCACGAAGACCGGCGTTTACATCGTGAACGGCAAGAAGACTGTAATACGAAAGTAAATGCAAGGCTAAGATAGCATAGACTTGGCATGTTTTATTAAACCGCATGAATCTCCAAAATGTAGTGTTCTACTCATTTGAGAGATTTATGCGGTTTTATTTTTTCCCAACAATAAAGCTGTATGTTTTGAAAACCATCAGGGATGCGGACGGGTACAAAGCCAGCACCCGACCAATGTACTTGGTGGCTATCAAGGCAGTGGGGATGCCATAGGCTTTACACTAATATCGCATCGGCTTTTCAGTGATAAGGCAACGGCATTCTAACGTAAAGCCGAAGCATGATGTCACAAAGCCTTAAACAATTTGGGGGATATGGAATATTTCCGAAGAAAGCATTTTGAGGATTTGGAATATTTTAGCTGAAAACATTTGGGGGCTTTGGATTTTTTTTATAATTTTGTCCTCAAAATAAAAGACTTATGGGAAAGCGAATTTTCAAAAGAAAAATTTATAGCAAAATGCTCGATTGGAAGCAAGAAAGGAATGGCAGTACCGCCCTTTTGCTCAAAGGAGCACGCCGAGTAGGAAAATCAACAATTGTCAAAGCTTTCGCCAAGAACGAATATAAGAGTTATATTCTTATAGACTTTGCACAAGCATCCAAGGACGTAAAACAACTATTCGACAGTCTCATGGACCTGAATTATATATTCTTGCGCCTTCAATCCATTTACCAGACGATATTAGAACCACGCAAATCCGTCATCATTTTCGATGAAGTACAAATGTGCCCTCCAGCACGACAAGCCATAAAATATTTAGTCGCCGATGGGAGGTATGACTACATCGAAACCGGCTCTCTCATAAGTATCAAAAAGAACATAGAGAACATCGTCATTCCAAGCGAGGAAACACGTTTAGAGCTATATCCATTAGACTATGAAGAGTTTAGATGGGCAATGGGTGACACTGCTACTTTTCCACTCCTCAAACAATTCTTTGACGCAAAAAGCCCATTGGGGGAAGCCCATAGAGAAGCCATGCGCAACCTCCGTCTGTATATGCTCGTTGGGGGAATGCCACAAGCCGTAAACGAATACTTGGAGACAAACAACCTGAGTAAGACTGACAAGGTAAAACGAGAAATCATTGAGCTCTACCTTGATGATCTCCGAAAAATAGACAAGTCGGGAAGAGCTGCAAAGTTATTCGAGAGCATTCCTTCCGAATTGAACAAAAACGCGGCAAGATACCAAGTGACGAGCGTATTGGGGGATGCCGGCAGAAAAAACATCGCAGGAGTACTCACTGACATGAAAGACAGTATGGTGGTTAATTTTGCTTATCATGCGAATGACCCTAACGTTGGCTTTTCGCTACACAGCGATGAAAATTTCTACAAAATGTTCGTTGGAGATACTGGACTATTTGTAACACTCGCTTTTTGGGATAAAGACTATACCGATAATATCATCTATGAGAAATTGTTGAGTGACAAATTGAGCAGCGACATGGGATACGCTTATGAAAACCTTGTGGCTCAGATGCTCACGGCATCAGGAAACAAACTATTCTATTACACATTTCCCCATGCCACAAGCCATAAGAATTACGAGATAGACTTCTTGCTATCTCGTGGCAAGAAGATATACCCGATAGAAGTGAAATCCTCTGGATATAACTCTCATAAATCGCTCGATGAATTTTGCCTAAAGTTTTCAGACAGAATCGACAAAAGGTACTTGCTGTATACAAAGGACTTGAGGAAAGATGGCCCGACTTTATTGGTGCCAATATATATGACACCATTGCTATGAACAAAAAAAGAGAGGCAAGCACGAGTAGCTTGCCTCTTTTTTATTCAAATCCGTGAAAAACTTTCTCGTAACGAATAAAATCATTAACTTTGCGGAAAACACCACGACTATGGGAAAATATCTT
>DAIOUH010000059.1:0-14766 GCA_036751585.1 Prevotella sp.
ATAGAAAACGCAAACGGACTGATTAGACAATACATGCCGAAATCACAAATTTTTGAACATGTCAGCCAACAACAGATTACAAAGTATTCAAAGAAAATTAACATGAGACCAAGAAAGAAATTAAAGTTCAGAACTCCAATAGAGTGCTTTTACAAACAGATTGAGTAAATTTGCACTTGCTGGTTGAATTCACGCAAGACATTTCCCATATTTAATTATCAATAGGTTTTATGAAATCAATATTCTGCAAATTATTTCTTGCCTTTGTGTTGCTGGCCAATGTACCATTGGCTTTGTGCGCGCGGCAACTGGCGCATATTGGCAAGCTTGCCGTCATAGGCGACTCGTATGTCGAGAACCACAAGCGGCCATACACCGAGACTTGGCACTACCTCATGGCGCAACGCCTTGGGCTCGACTACCAGAATGTCGGGAAGAATGGCTCGTGCGTGGCGTTCGACCGCACCAAGGAGTGGTGTGGACAGTCGCTCCTGCAGCGCTATCGGCAGATAGACAAGGATGCTGACTATGTGCTCATCATAGGTGGCCACAACGATGCCCACAAGTGCAAGGCCAACCGCGATTCGTTGCGTATGTTCACCGACTCCCTGCGTGCGCTTATCACAGGCATACGCCAGCATTGCCCCAAGGCGCGATTGGGATATGTGTCGCCTTGGAACAATGAGGCGGTGGGTTTCAAGCAGGTAGGCAAGATCATACGCCAGGTGTGCCGTGAGATGAACGTGCCGCTGCTCGACAACTATCGCAAAGACTGCCCAATCCATGTGCGCGACGACGCTTTCCGTGCGCGCTATTTTCAGGCCGTGCGCGACTGGGCGCATCTCAATGCCGACGGGCACCGTCTTTACCTGCCCTACGCTGAGCGGTGGTTTCTCGACAATGTGGCTCCTGGACTGAAGAGCGTGTTCCAGATAGTGCAAGGCTCTGAGGTGAGGCTATGGATGAACCCCAAGCATGACCCAGTGGCGCAGACCGCCCTCGACATGTTTGACGGCGACTTGCAGAAGGTGCTTTCAGCGCACGTCGTTAAGGCGGACAACGCCGACAGCGCGCTTGTGACCGTCGATTTTGACCGTTTGCTGCCTTGGGAAGGCTTTTCCATCAAGGTGAGCAATGGAAAGTTGCGCATCACTGCTGCCGACTCTCACGGCATGGCCTACGCCCTGTTGCAGCTCTCACGCCTCATTGGTGTGTCGCCATGGGAGTGGTGGGCCGATGCCACGCCTGCCAAGCGTGCCGGCTTCGCCTTGCCCGATGGATATAGCGATAAGCAGCAACCGTCGGTGCCATTCCGTGGCATATTCATCAACGACGAGGACTGGGGGCTCAACCCGTGGGCCAGCGAGACCTACGAGCCCGGACTGGGCAAGGGCGTCATAGGCCCTAAGACCTCTGCACGCATATTCGAGCTTATGCTTCGTCTGCGCGCCAACGCCTACTGGCCACCTATGCATGAGGTGTCGGTGCCGTTCTTCCTCACCAAGGGCAACCGAGAAGTGGCCATGAAGTATGGAATATATGTGGGTGGCTCCCACTGCGAGCCAATGGCTTGCTCGACGGCTGGAGAATGGCCACGCCGCGGCAAGGGCGATTACGATTTTGTGAACAACCGCCAGAACGTGATAGATTTCTGGGAGTCGAGGATGAAAGAGGTTGGCAAGCAGCCTATCATCTATACGATAGGAATGCGTGGAGTTCACGATGGTGCCATGAACGGTGCCAAGACCGTGGAGCAACAGAAAGTGGTGCTCGACTCAGTGTTCAAGGTGCAGCGTGCCATGCTCCGAAAATATGTCAACTACGACATTACCAAGGTACCACAAGTGTTTGTGCCCTACAAGGAGGTGCTCGACGTGTACAATGCCGGACTGAAAGTGCCCGATGACGTGACGCTGATGTGGTGCGACGACAATTTCGGCTACATACGCCATTTCCCCACAGCCGAGGAGCGGCAGCGCAAGGGCGGCAACGCAATCTATTATCACGTGAGCTACTATGGCAAGCCGCACGATTATCTGTGGCTTGGCACTTCGTCGCCAGCGCAGTTGCAGCAGCAGATGAACCTCGCCTACGACCGTGGCATACGGCATGAGTGGATTTTGAACGTGGGCGACATCAAGCCCGACGAGTATCTCACGGAACTGTTCCTCGACATGGCTTGGGACATCGACTCCGTGCGTCACCTTGGAGTGCGCGGCCACCTCGACCAGTTCTTGAAGCGTGAGTTTGGTCGCAAGCAAGGTAGCGAACTGACTGACGTGATGGCCGAGTTCTACCGTCTTGCCTATGAGCGCAAGCCAGAGCACATGGGTGGCACGCGCACGCTGGAGTGGCCCGTGGGCGACTGGGAGACTGTGAAAGGTCTCGGATGGAGCGAGAACCACATGCGCTCGCGCCTCGCCAAATATGACGCATTGTCCGACAAGGTGGAAAAAATGTTCACCTCGGTGCCTGAGCAGAAGAAAGATGAGTTCTATCAATTGGTGAAATATCCGGTGCAGGGTGCCACTCAGATGAACCGTAAGCTCATCGTTGGCGAGTTGGCGCGTCACGGACTGGCCAAATGGAGCGAGAGCGACGCCGCTTACGACAGCATAGCCAACATGACGCGTCGCTACAACGAGGGATTCGGCAACAACGGCAAGTGGAACCGCATCATGGATATGCGTCCACGCGAGTTGCCTGTCTTCCAGCGCCTGAAGCACAACACGGTAAACTGTCCTCTGCCTCAAGACACCATTCCTCTCGCGTTTTTCAATGCCATCGATGGCAATGGTACTCTCACACCTTGCGAGATGCTTGGCTACGAAGGCAAGGCCGCCGCTTTGGCCAAAGGTGCCACGGCTACGTATCATTTTGGAGCTTCTGCCACAGGCACGGCTCGCATAGTGCTCCATATGTATCCCAACCATCCAGTTGAGGGCGACAAGTTGCGCGTGAGCGTCTCGCTCGATGGTGGCAAGCCTGTGGTGGTCGATTATGCCGCCGTGGTGGGAACCAATGAGTGGAAAGAGAACGTGATGCGCAACCAGGCCTTGCGAACGCTCTTGATGCCATTTGGCTCACAAGGCAACCACACCTTGACGGTTGAGGCTCTCGACGAGGGGGTCGTCATTGACCAGATAGAGGTTTACAAACAATAGAAATATCATAACCCAATATCAAAACCGGCCATTTGAGATGTCGCTGCCATGCTTCATGGCAAGCCTATAGTCTCAAATGGCCGGTTTGGGCTTTCTTAACAGGCAATATATGCGTATGCTAACAAAAGGGCATCCGGCGAAAGCGTCTTTCGCAAAAGATTGAGCAGTCGCCGCTTCTTTTTCTTGACGCCGTTTTCTGTCATGTTGAGCCGTATGGCTATGTCCGCCGTTTTCAGTCCTTCGTCGAAAATCATGGAGCACAGCTGCCGCATGTCGTCTGATAATTTGTCCACGGCCTCCATAAGCTTGTCTATCGTCTCCTTGCGTATGAGCTCCGTGGAGAAGTCGTCTTCGAAATCGCTGTCGTCCAGGCTGGCATAACGCATCTGGCTGTTGTGTTTGCGGATATATGACACCACGGCGTTGTGTATACAGACGAATAGAAACGACTTGGCTTTTTCGACCGATGCCATTTCCTCACGTTTTTGGTAAAGTTTGAAAATGGAGTCTTGCACGCAGTCTTCGGCGAGCAACGTCAGGTCATCGGGCAACAAGCGGCGCGTAAACACAATGAGCGAGGGGTAGGCGCTTTCGTAGAAAGAGTCTATGTCGCCTTGAAGAAACAGGCTGTACGCTTCTTGGTATGTGTTTCTTTTGCTCATGCCCAAGCCATTGTCCATGTGTAGTGTGCCATATCGGAGGTTTCTCCTTTGCAAAATTAACATTTCATTTTCAAATTACTGCTTTTTTTTAATAAAATCACATTTCCTTGTCCACTTTTTCCGACATATTGCGTTAAAGGATATATAATCTGATTATGGACAAGGAAAGAAGAATATCCTATCTTATAGTGCGCCATCTCTGTGGCGATTTGACCGATGCCGAGCGCGCTGAGCTTCGTTCATGGGTAGAGTCCAGCGACCGTCACAGCCGTCTCTACCATGACCTTTGCGACCTGCGGGCTGTCAGGGAAGACGTGGAGGCACGCGCGTCGGTGGATTCGTCGCGCGCCCTTGAAGACATGCGCCGACGCATAGGCGAGAGCGGAGCCAAGGCTAAAACCACCATGTTGATGCCGCTGCGTAGGGTCATCGCGGCTGCTGCCATTGTGCTTGCCATTATCATGGTAGGATGGGGCGGCTGGGAATATCACAAGCGAGTGGTTGAATGGAAAGGCCAGGCCACTGCCAAGGCTGAGATGTCGCGCCAGATTCGCATCAAGGCCGGTTCCACGAAGGCTGTGCTCAGGTTAGGTGATGGCAGTGTCATACGTCTTGGTGGCGACATGAACAAAAACAATGTGGCTATTGGTCGTGCATTGAGCCATGACTACAAAGGCATGGTGGTGCTTGAGACACCACGTGGAGGCGAATACACACTCACCATGACCGATGGCACCGAGGCAAGACTCAATGCAGGGTCGCGAATAGAATATCCTGCCGTGTTCGACGGAAAACAACGCAAGGTCAAGACCACCGGTGAGGTCTACTTTAAGGTGGCGCACGACACCGAGCATCCTTTCATGGTGGAGACCGAGGGACAGGAGGTGAAGGTGCTTGGCACAGAGTTTAACATCAACGCTTACTCACCCGACAAGGTGGTGACCACGCTCATACGCGGCAGCATATCCTTGAGGCCCATGGGCGGCAAAGGTGGAGAGCTGACACTTAGGCCAGGTGAACAGGCGGAATATGACAGGCGCGAAGGCACGGCCACCATCCATGAAGCCAACACGGAAGTGGTGAGCAGCTGGACACGCGGCAAGTTCGTGTTTGAGAACCAGACGCTTGCGCAAATCATGGAGCAGCTCAGCCGTTGGTACGATTTCCGATACAGGTTCAGCAACCAGCAGGTGGCTTCCACGGTGTTCATGGGCAGCGTGCCTCGCTATGGCAATTTCCAGGACGTGCTCCGCATACTCGAGATGAGTGGCGGCATCAGGATAAGGGTCAAGGACAAGGTCGTTGACATAATGGCGGAATAGAAACGGATAACGATTAGAAAAACATAAAGTGTTTATTGATTCATGAGAGAAAAACAACGATTGAGAAATTTTCTTTTGCTTGTCTTCACGCTCTTGGCATTGCCTTTGGCGGCGGTGGCGCAGCGTTACAGCGCGAGCTACCATGCCGAGCCCGTGGAACAGGTAGTCCAGGACTTGCAGCAACGCACTGGCTACGACTTCGTGTACCAGAAGCAGGTGCTCGATGGCGTGCCCGACGTGACGTGCCAGTGCTCCAACCTGTCGCTCGGCGCGCTGCTCGATTGCGTGCTGCGAGACCATTGCGGTCTGGCCTATGAGATAAGCGGCAAGACAATTGTGCTGAAACGTGGCAACGGCAACCACGGCGTGGCACGGCAACGCGGGGCCATAAGCGGCACTGTGGTAGACGCGAATGGTGAACCATTGCAATGGGCCACGGTAAAGATCAAGGGCACTGGCACAGGTGCCACGACCGACACCAATGGCCATTTCCAGATTCTCACCGAAAGTCAGAAACTCACGGTGGAGGTGAGCTATCTTGGCTTCAACAGCGTCACGCGCACGCTCTTGGCAGGTCATCCTGCGAAGATTATCCTTCACGATGACAACAAGTCGCTCGACGAAGTTGTCGTGACTGGCTATCAGGTGCTCAACAAGCGCTCGCTGACATCGGCGGTCTCTACGGCGAAGATGAAAGACCTGGAGCGCACCGACATGAGCTCGCTCGACCAGATGCTTGAGGGCAAGATTCCAGACCTGTTGGTAAACAACAACTCTTTCGAGGTTGGTGTGGCACCAAAGATTCGCATTCGTGGCACGTCCACGCTCATAGGCAACCGTGAGCCTTTGTGGGTCGTGGATGGCATCGTGGTGCAAGATCCTGTGGAAATCTCCCCCGAGGAGCTCAACGATCCTGACTACGTGAACCGTATTGGCAACGCCATAGCCGGCATCAACCCACAGGACATCGAGCGCATCGACGTGCTGAAAGACGCCGCGGCCACGGCCATATATGGCACCAAGGCTGCCAATGGAGTGATAGTGGTGACGACGAAACGAGGATATGAAGGCAAGCCCGTGGTGAGCTACAACTTCTCAATGAACTATAAGGTGCGGCCACGCTATACGGATCGCTCAGTGGACGTGATGAACTCTAAGGAGAGGGTCGAGTTCTCGCGTGAGCTGGTGCAAGACCACTACCAGTTCCCATATCTCATGACTACTGTGGGATACGAGAAAAACGTGCAGGACCTGAACAACGGCACAATCACATTCGATGAGTTCCAGCGGCGGGTGGCCAGCGATGAGACTCGCAACACCGACTGGTTTAAGCTGCTTTGCCACGACGCGCTCAGCACGCAGCACACGGCAAGCGTGAGCGGTGGCTCAAGCAAGTCGCGCTACTATGCCTCGATGGGCTACGACAACGAGGAAGACGTGATAAAGGCCAACGCCAACGAGCGCTATACATGGTCGCTCAACCTTGACAACACGTTCTCTAAACTGCTCACGGCATCGTTCACCTTCAATGGCTACCACCAGCGGCGAAGCTATTACCAAGACGAGATTTCCCCGCTCAACTACGCCTACACCACTACGCGCACACTGCCAGTATACCAAGACAACGGCGAGTATTATTACTACAAGCGCAAGCAGAGCGACGGCAGCCTGTACAACTACAACATACTCAACGAACTGGCAAACAGCTACAACCACCAGAAGGTCAACTCCATGACCTTTACCACCAACCTGCGTTTCACGTTCACCGACTGGCTTACGGCCAACGCCATACTCTCGGTGACTAACTCCAACACGGAGCTTGAGGACTGGTGGGGTGAGCGCACATGGCACATCGCCACGCTTCGTGGTTCAGAATATGGTGCCACCATCGACTATCCATCATCGTCCACCTGCCCGGTGGGAGGTGAACTTAACCACACTTCGGTGACCAACCGCAGCTACACGGCACGCTTCCAGATAGACGCAAACAAGTTTTTTGGTGACGATGACCAGCACAACATATACGCTACGTTTGGCGTTGAGGCCAACAGCGCGAAGTACCGCAGTTACGCCAGCAAGCAGCGCGGATATTTCCGCGACCGTGGCGAGACCTTCGTGAGCGACATAGATCCCACCATATACACGGCCTACGCCTCTTGGGCGATGGGCAACGTGCCATCCATAATCGACGACCTAAGCAACACGCTCTCCACATATCTCTCCGTGACATACGCTTACAAGCAGTTGTGGCGTGTCAACCTGAATGGGCGCGTGGACGGCAGCAACAAGTTTGGCGACCGCTCCAACGACCGCTTCCTGCCCATCTGGTCCGTGTCGGGCAGCTATGACGTGGGTCACTGGATCAATGCCAAATGGATAGACTACATCACGGCGAAGGCAAGTTATGGATTCCAGGGCAACATGCTCGACACGGAGAGCCCGATGATGACCATACGCAAGGGAACGCTCAACTCCTATTACAATGAGAACTTGTCTACCATCAACTCGCGACCAAATCCTGACCTCAAATGGGAGAAGACAAATTCCATAAACCTTGGTCTCGACATGAGCTTCTTCGACCACAGGCTGGAGATGGAGCTCAGTGCCTTCTACAAGAAGACCACCGATGCTTTCATGAACAAGCGCGTGAGCACCGTCAATGGAGTGGATAGCTACGTCATCAACGGAGGCGACGTGACCAACAAGGGATACAGTTTCGACATCACCGCCACGCCCTTGCGCACGCGCGATTTCCGCTGGAGCATAAGCACCTCGCTTTCCAAGATCGTCAACTCCCTTGATTCGAGACCTGCCGCGCAGACTTATGAGCTTTCCGACTTCCTCAACGGCACCGCCCTTATCAAAGGACAGGCTGTCAACACGTTCTACAGCTACCGCTTCCTCGGCTTGAGCCCGGTGGACGGTGGACCTCTAATCGACGATTACTACAACAACCAAGAGGCTTTGCGCGGGTTGAGCAAGTATGACACATACACCACGTTGCTCTCGGCTTCGGGCAAACGTGAGGCCGACATACAGGGCAGCCTCACAAACACGTTCCGCTATCGGCAGTGGCACGCCTCGGTGGTATTGGGCTACAGCCTTGGGGCAAAGACGCGCCTCTTCGCCATGTATGGCTCAAAGGCGGCCGGTGGATATGGTGCGGATATCTATTCGGAGAAAAACTACAGCCGCGACTACATTAGCCGCTGGCGCAAGCCGGGCGATGAGAAAACCACGAATTTGCCGTCCATCATCAGCCCGAGTTCTTCGGCATACTACAAATACGCCAGTGTGTGGACGGGCAAGAGTGGTTCTTCTGAAGTGAACCCAATAGGCGACAACTATTGGGAGATGTACGATTATTCAGACATACGAGTGGTGAGCGCCGACTACCTGAAACTTCAGAGCCTGTCTCTGACCTATGAGTTGCCAAACAACATTCTCGACAGGATCGGCTTGCAGCGCCTGGCTCTCACGCTGTCGGCCTACAACCTTTTCACCATCTGCGACCCGGCGTTGAAAGGCCAGACACCGACACAAGGCGGATTCTCTACCATTCAGCTATCCGACAGGCCGAGCTTCTCTTTTGGTTTGAACGTACAATTCTAAATGTTATATCAAAGTCATGAATTTCATAAAACATATAAATACATTTTTTGTCGCCACGCTGTTGCTCATGGCAAGCTCCTGCTCCTCCGACTTTCTGAAGGAGTATTCCCAGGACCTGAGCCGAGTGAAGACGGCCACCGACCTCAATGAACTGCTCATGGGCGATTGCACCATGCCATTGGGCGAGGCGAAGATGCAAAACTCCTATTATACCCTCGACAACCCAAACTATGCCGTGCTGCATTTCATGGGCGATGAGTTGCAGGAGAACATATCCACCAGTGGCAAGCCAGACATATACGACCAGGCGAGCACTTATTTCCCTTTCTTTTGTTGGCAACGCGACGCTTGGATCGACTTCAAGGGCAAGGGAACGCTGATTTCAAGCGAGGCCAACTATTGGAACTTGGCCTATGAGAAAATTGCCAACTGCAATATGGTAATTGACGCGGAGAAGAGCGTGACCTGCGACAACGACGATGACCGCGCCCTGTTGAGGCACGTGATGGGTGAGTGCCACTATCTGCGCGCCACATATTATTTCACGCTCGTGAATCTCTATGGCAAGCCTTACGCGCCTTCCACTGCCGCTGACACGCCGGGGGTGCCCATAAAGACATCGGCCAATGTGGAGGACAAGGAATACGCGAGGGCCAGCGTGGCCGAGGTGTACAGCCAGATACTTGCCGACCTCGACGAGGCTGAGAACGACTTGAAAGACGTGACCTCGCCAGCCAGCGTTTATCATGTTGGAATAGAGGCCGTGTACGTGTTCCGCAGCCGTGTGGAATTGTTTATGCAAGATTGGCAGAAAGCGGTCGACTACGCCAAGTTAGCCTTGGATCAAGACAGCTACCTCCAAAACCTTGTGGGATGGACATCTGGCTATCCCATCAGCTCCGACAACAAGGAGGTCGTCTATTCAAACGGGGCATCGTGCTTTGGCAACATAGTCTTCCCTTATCCTGGAAGGAAAAATAGTTATGGCAATGTATACAGCCCAGCCTTTGAGGTGAGCGACCATCTCGTGTCGCTGTTTGCCAAGGACGATGGTCGCCGCACGGCCTATATCACCAACACGGACGACGTGAACAACCATTGCTGGTCTTATCACAAGATAAACAACAGCACCAAGCATTTCAATGTCTACAACACCGCCAGCGACGTGTTCTGCATACGCACGGCGGAAGCGTATCTCAACCTTGCCGAGGCATACGCTCAATTGGGGCAGGACGCCGAGGCTTGTCAGTGGCTCTCCAGGCTGCGCAAGGCGCGCGTGGCATCCAATGCCACTGTGAACCTGAGCGGTGAGACCCTGGTGAGATTCATTCGCGAGGAGCGTGAGCGTGAGCTTTGCTTCGAAGGTCACCGGTGGTTTGACTTGCGCCGCTACATGGTAGACGCCAAATATCCTCAGACCACGACCATCGTGCACACCATGAGCGCATACCACACGGTGGACTATGACGACGTGAGACAGTATACCAACTATTATCGTCTTGAACCAAACGATGATGCATACACTCTCAACATACCAAAGGACGTGCGCGACTTCCAGCCATCCATTGGAAGCAACAACAGGCCCGACCGTCCTTATTTCAAGCAGGTCTTGGCATCCGACAGTGGCGACGACGATATGTGATGATAAGATAATGACTTACAAAAACCAAGAAGATAAATATCATGTCAAGAAAAATATATGAATGCGTGTTCCTGGCGTTTATTGGATTGCTGGGACTTACGGCTTGCGGTGGCGAGGACGACCTCGCCCCGAGCAACGCCGACGTCAATGGCTTTGCGCCAGAGGCAGGTGACAACAGTGCCACGGCACAGCTGCGCAACGACTTCTATAAGGAAACGGGATCGTATCTGCTCTTCAACGACACCCTGAATTCGAAAGATACCAAGGGCAACCCCGAGCTGTTCGATGCGCGTTATGCCATGATAGGCACGGGCAGCAACACCTACGACTACAAGTACGGTTACATAACCGATGTGGCTCAACAGAAGAAGTTCGCCGATGCCGTGCGCACTTATCTATTGGATAAGCTCGGAAAGGCCAAGCCTTTTTCTTTCTTGCTTGTGAACGACATCAGTTATGTCAACAGCTATGGCAACACAAAGCACTTGAACTACCTTCTTGCCACGCGTGGCTATGTCATAAGTTGCAACGATGGGGCCATATTCAATGACACTGAGGCATTCTTCTCTGCCATGATAGCTGGCATCATTATCGACAAGTTTGGCAGGCAGCCAGGCTCTGTTACCGATCCTTTCTACGCTTATGGCAAGACTTTGTATGGCGAATATCTGTCCGACCACGACATAGACGCCACGATAGAAAACGTGGAGTGGCAGTATGGGTTCATGGAGAAGTTTGAGGACGTCTGGGGCGGCGACGACTATTACTTCCCATTTGAGAAACGCGACCTTCAGGATTGGGTCAATGCCGTGCTCACCATGACTCGCGATGAGTTTGTGGCCAAGTACGGCAGCGTGCAGATCATGGTCAACAAGTACGACACGATCAAGGGCATTATAGAGCAGATGGGATTCAATATCTAATGACAAGAAAATATGAACATGGAAAAGATAAAGACAATAGTGCGCGCGACTTTCGCGCTCGTGTTGGCCATGGCCTTGTCGTCGTGTGGTGATGACGACAAGGATCCCGTGGTGGAGCCGTCCAATGTGGGCACGTTCACCGATGCCGATGGCACGGAGTATCATTGGGTGCGCATTGGCAACCTCGACTGGATGGTGGAAAACTACCGCGGTGGTGAAGCATGGTATACCCAAAGCTATGTCGCCAATGGCATTGAAAGCTATTTTGAAGTGGACGACGAGGAGGAAGAGGATGAGTTGATAGCCAATCAAGGCAACTATCTCACTTGGCAGCAGGCCAAGGACTGCGCTCCCGAAGGCTGGCGCCTACCCACCGACGATGATTTCAAGAACCTTGAAATGGCGTTGGGCATGAAGGCAAGCGATGCCAACAAGGAAGGCTGGCGAAATGGTGCTGGATCCTTGATGATGCAGCAGGGTGAGGGCACACGGTTGGCGTTCTTGTTGACAGGTGAACTGGGCAGCTATTCCACAGCTTATCCAGAGAAGTACCATGTTGGCGATTATGGTTGTTATTGGACGGCCACTCAAGACACCACCAAGAGCAACGAGTGTGCCTTCGTCAGGGTGTTGGTGGCTGGAGGCAACAAGGTGCAGCGTGTGGCGTGCCCTACCGACCTGAGATGGATGAGCGTGAAATATGTGCGCGACGACAAGTAAAATACATTATTATATTATGAGAAACCATGAAATAATGAGGCTGACGCTTCCTCTTTTGGTGTCGCTTTTGCCATTTTCCATGATGGCGCAGCGCCACACCATCTCGGCCAAGG
This sequence comes from Prevotella sp., assembly GCA_036751585.1. Taxonomy (GTDB): domain Bacteria; phylum Bacteroidota; class Bacteroidia; order Bacteroidales; family Bacteroidaceae; genus Prevotella. The sequence goes on from DAIOUH010000059.1 coordinate 12,159, forward strand.
TGAATGGTCTTGGCAAAAACGTCACTGTGTACCTCATGGATGTTGACAATCCAAACAAGACAGAGCAGCTCGACAGCGCGAAAGTCGGTTCCGACGGTTCGTTCTCGCTTGGCGTATCGGTGTCGAAACCAAGAATGTGCAAAGTCTTGTTCAGACAGTTCGACAAGGCAAGCGGCAAGGGACGAAGGCTGGCGTCGCTGCCTCTGCTGCTTGATGGCAAGGCAGACATCAAGCTCATGGGCGACACTGCCCAGCTCTACGACAGAGACGCTCTCGTGGCGATGCGGGTCGATGGTGGAGGTGAGACCCTCGCTGGGTGGCTCGACTACAATCGCCATATCCACAAACAGCAGCGCGTGGCCGACGATGCCTCTTATGCTGAGGCCGCGGCTTATTTCGAGCACAATGGTGACCTGAGCGATTGCGGCAACCTGGTAGTGGCCAAGGAGCGTGAGGCGGCCCGTCTCGATTCCATGAAGACGGCTTGGATGGAGAACCATTCGACCACTGCCGCCGCGGCATACTTGTTGGGAACACGCTACTACAAGCCGTTTGCCTATTCAAGGGACGACATGGCGAAATGGATTGGTGAGGTGACGGCCAGCAACGCCGATACGGCTCGTGTGGGCTTCCTCAATCGCAACCGCGACATGGTGCTCGGTCGTTCGCTCGGCATTTCTTTCCCCGACTTCACGGCTACGACAAAAGAAGGCAAGGTCGTGTCTTTATCATCGTTTGTCGCCAAGGGCAAGTACACGCTTATTGACTTCTGGGCTTCATGGTGTGGCCCATGCCGCGCCGCTATACCAAAGGTGAAGAAAATATTGGAGGCGCACAAAGGCGACCTCAACGTGGTCAGCGTGTCTGTGGACCAGCGAGAGGCCGATTGGCGCAAGGCTGAGGCCAGTGAGGCCATGCCTTGGTCCCAGCTTTGGCTCAACAAGGCACAACAGGAGAAAGCTGTCTCCGCCTATGCCATAACCTCCATTCCGCATCTCGTGCTCATTGGCGTTGATGGAAAAGTGAAAACCGTAACCTTCGACCCATCCAAGATAGAGAATGCCTTGGCAGGCTCTTCTTTTACCATACGCTCAGCCATACCGGGCATGACAGAGGGCGCGGAAGTGAGACTGGTGAATGCTGACAATCATGACCACATAGCTACGGCAAAGGTAAGCAATGGCCAGTTTGTGCTTTCAGGCAAGGTAGACAAGCCTACGTTGTGCACGTTGGTGATAGACAATCGCCTGCGTCCGCTGCCTGAAGACGAGTTCATGCAAGACCGTGTGGTGAAGCTATACCTCGACAATGCCGACTACACGGTCTCGTCGGCGGCTTACGACAGCATACCGCTTAGTTACGAGATGGGTGGATCTGCCGTGTTGGGCGAGTACGGCTACGTGGTCAAGGGTGGCAAGGCCCAAAGCCAATACCAGGCGTGGCACGATGCCGTGTGGCCATCGTTGAAAGCGTCGGAAGAGGCAAGTGTCAAGGCTTGGCGTTATCAATATGGCGGCAAGGAGTATGGTGGCCCGGAACACGTGGACAAGGCAATCGCCGAAAGGCTGGAAATGGTTGCCGACTCCTTGAAAGGCGTTTACAAGCTGCAAAGCGACGACTACGTTTGGGCGCACCCAAATGAGCCTTACAGCCTTTATCTGCAAGGAAAGAACCTTGACAAGCATTTCCTTTACACCGTTGACCAGCTCAACGAGATGGCTGAACGTTTCAGGGGCAATGGCGACACCGTGGGCTATGCTTCTTTTGTCAAGAAGATAGAGGAGGCCAAGAAGACCGCCAAGGGCATGGCCTATCCCGACATCACCTTGCGCTCCGTGGATGGCAAGGCCGTGAAGTTGTCGTCTTTGGTGAAGCGTGGGCAATACACGTTGCTCGACTTTTGGGCTTCGTGGTGTGGCCCATGCCGCGCCTCAATACCGAAAATAAAGAGTTTGCATGCCGCCAATCCGAAAATCAACATCGTGAGCATTTCTTGCGACAAGAACCTTGCCGATTGGACACGCGCGATGAAAGAGGAGAACATGCCTTGGGAACAATTGGCTTTGCCACAAGAAAAGGCCATGAACCGTGCGGCAAGCGAAGCCTACAAGGTGAAGTTCATTCCTTATCTTGTTGTCATAAGTCCTGACGGCACTGTTGTCAGGGCAACCAGTGACGCAATGGAAATAATGCGAATGCTTGGGGAAGTCCGTTAAAGGCTTATCCAGTTGAGGAACACGGTGATTACACCCGTGTTTATCAAGTCAACGAACATGGCGCCGATTATAGGCACTATCAAGAAAGGCTTGGTGGAATAATGATACTTGTAGCACACCGCGCTCATGTTTGCCATGGCGTTTGGCGTGGCTCCAAGTGAGAATCCGCAAATGCCAGCCACGAGCACGGCGGCGTCGTAGTCGTGGCCGAGCATGCGAAACGCCACGAAGTAGGTGAGCAATATTATCATCGCCACCTGTGCCACGAGAATGGTGATGAGTGGCAAGGCGAGACTTTCCAGCTCCCAGAGTTTAAGCGAAATCATCGCCATTCCGAGAAACATCGACAGGCAGATGTTGCCCGTGCTCACTATCTTTTCCACGGGCAGCTT
>DAIOUH010000060.1:0-14745 GCA_036751585.1 Prevotella sp.
AAAACGAAAGCAGGGGAGAAGGCCGATGAGCCTTCCCCCCTGTTCACGTTATTGGGTATTAATCAAGTAGTCGTTTAGAACACGAACTGCATGCGGGCCTGCACCGCGTGGAGGTTCTTGTCGTATGGCAAGAAGTCCTTGGTGAGGCGGCTGTAAGTGTAGTCGAGCATGAACTGCACGAAGCGGTTGGCGCTGTAGTTCACGCCGATGGTGTAGGAGCGGATGTTGCCACCGCCTACGCTCGAAGAGTTGTAAGGATAGTCTTGCATCTCGCCTCCAGGATAATACTGGTCACGGCCGGCGTTGTAGTACTCGCCCTTCACGATGTCGTTGAGGCCAGTGTAGTTGAAGCGGCCAACGATTTCGAGCGACTGGCCAGACAAGCCTCTCAACACGCCCTCGCGAGAGTCGAAGCTATATGGCTTGCCGAACACGAGGAAGCCAGCCTCCACGTATCCACCGTGGAAGTTGTTGCTGCGCAATGGGTTGGCTGCCATCCACGCGTCGTAGGTACCCCATGTGTCGATGTTGTTGTTGCTTGCCTCGAAGAGCGTCCTTGAGTCGCGCTTCTTGGTCACGTGCTTGTACATGTACTCACCACGCACGAAGACCCTGTCGTTGTGGTAGAGGGCCTCGGCACCAGCGTCGAGCACGTTCTCTGCCCAAGGCAAGGAGCAGCTCACGAACTGGTCGTCCTCATCGACGAAAGTCTCAACGCTCTGCGCGAGGTTGAGGGTCTTCTTCAGGACGTTGTTCTCGGTGACGCCACCGCCCACGTGCTGGTAGCGGATGTTGCCGCCAATCATCAAGGTCTGGTTCTCATCGCTTATTGGGCGATACTGGTAGCGGCCAGCGAGGACGATGCCGTTGAAGCCAGACTCGATCTTGTTGTACTGGTTCTCGGTGAACACGCCCTGGTAAGCCATGAACTTGTTGTTGGTGAACTTGTAAGTGATACCGAGCTCACGACCCTCGCCAAGGGCGTTGCTTGAACCTGGGCGGGAGATGAAGTGGTAGCTTCCGAGCGAGGTGTTGCGTGCCATGGATCCTGCAGGGTCGTTGTAGTAACCAGCCTTGAAGGCGTGGATGTTGCCGGCCTTGTCTTCCTGGCTGTACTGCATGAAGATGTTTTTCTGCGAGAACTTGCCGCCGCCGAAGCCGAAGTCGGCGTAGAAGTACCAGTCCTTATAGGTCAAGCTCGTGCGGATGCGTGCGTCGGTGATAGACGCGCCCGACTGCATCGGCGTGAAGTCGTTGTGGTAATAGGCGGCATCCGCCATGAAGCGGGCGCCGACGGTGAAGTGCAGGTCTTCCTTCTGGTTGTCAATGGTAACGGTCGGCTTGGAGTCGAAGTCCTGGGCACTGGTTGCCAATGCGCACATTGCCAATACGGGCAATACAATGTATTTTTTCATACAATCGAAATTCTTTTGTTCTGTTTTTTGTTCTTTGCGATTTTGCTCTCTTTCAGTCATTAATAGCCCAATGACTCCAAGGTCTTGGTGGCGTCAGGAACGACGGAAGGAGCCTGTGAGTTGTCGTATTTCTGTCCAGGATGGAATGGGTTGTCGAGGTTGGCGTTGCAACGGAAACCATTCTCAATCATGTATTTGAGAGAAATCTCAGAGTGGTTGGTGAAGAAGCCATCCATGTATACAGGGTGTGTCTTGGTGCCCTGGAAGGTGGTGTACTGTGTGGAAGGCACCGTGACGGCGAGCAGGTCGTCGAACTCAGTGCCGTTCTCGCCATAGAAGTTGACATAGTAGCCCATGTACTTGGTCATCTGCGCGTAAGAGTCGAACGAGTATGGGTGGTTGATCATGCCCGACTTGCGAATCATGTAAGCCTGCCAAGGAGCGTCCATCTCAGGATAGTTGTTAGGCGCGCCGGCGATAGATGGGCCGATGATGTGGGCTCCGTGGTCTTGTGCCCACTTGATGAATGCCGCGTAGCCGGTAGGAGTGTCGTAGGCCAAGTCGGTAGCGTAAGGTGGATTGCTGGTCCAGAGGAGGTAGTCCATTGGCACCTTGCCCTTGAACACGCCATAGGCACGCGTGAGACCATCGAATGAGAAGGTTTGCAGGATTACCTTGCCGTTGGTGTTGCCCACGTTGACCTTGCCGTCCTTATAGAAAGGCACTGTCTCGCTCTCTGGCTTGGTGATGATGTTCCAGCCCCATTCGTCGAGCGTGTTGTACACGCGAACCTCGATGTCCTTCGGGTTCAGCCACGACTCCTTGAACTCAGGATAGATGCCAGGGCGGTTGCCGTTGTCCATCTCGTCGTGCACGTAGGCAGTGGAACCGTTCTTGTCGCCGAAGCTGTACTCCACGAAGTCCATGTACTTGGCTGCCTTGCTTGCCTTGTAGCTTGGGTCGTCGACCTTTGTGGCAGCCTTGGCTGCATTGTAGATTTGCTCCAAGGTCATGTCCTTGTACTCGTCCTTGATCTTGTAGGTCAGTACGCGCCTGCCGTCCTTGTCGCGGTTGAGCTTGTTGCCCATGGCGTAGTTGATCTGGTCTTGCAGGGCAGAGACGTACAGACCATCGGAATACTGTATGGAAGGCACGCCGTTATTGTCGTAGACCACCTTGCCATTGTTTTTGGCCTTGTATGACGGGCGAGCCTGCTCGGGGTCAGAATCGTTGAACCAGCCGCCGGCGTCGAGCATAAGCATCTCGGCATAGTAGTAGGACATGGCGTAGTTGGAACGGAAGTCGGCCACGTCGCGCTTGTACTGGGCGTCGATGTCGGCCTCAGAGAAGTGCTGGCTGCCATCGGCGTTGCGGAAGCTGCGATAGAAGTCCTTTCTGCAAGTAGGCACCTCGTCGGAAAACACCACCTCGATGTTGGTGGTGCGTTTCAGGTTCTCGTCGTGGTTGGCGAGCACCACGCCGTCCTTGGTCACCTGCATGTCAGACTCAAGGTAGTCGGCGCCCATGGTGCGGGCCCATCTCCAGGCGGCCTCTGTCTCCTCAGGAGCCCAATATGTCGTGCCGCGGTGTGCCACGCAAGCGTAGAGAGGCACGTAGTCGCGAACCTTTTGCATTTCGGGTGACAACTGTTGCACGTTGATGCGCTTGGCATCAGTGTTCTCGTTTGTGAACTGCTGCTCATCAGAGCAAGCGGTGAAAGCGGCGAGCAAAGCCATGCTCACCAACCCAATTGAAAAGTGTTTTGTTTTCATGAATTGGTTATAAAAGAGATTGCGATAAATTCAGCTTTGTTTGGTTATTTATTTGCGAAGCGTAGAGTGTTCGTGATAGTCAGCAGGGGAATTCATAATCATAATCTCCCTTCTGACTATCGCGAATCACCGCATATGGTTATTTCTTGTTCTTTACCAGATATTGCTCCTTGCTGTATGTGAGCATCATGAAGAATATGGCCATGACGCAAGCCGCGATGAGGAGGATGAACGTCCAGCCCCATCCAGCGTGCTCAGACACGAAGCCGATGACCACGTTGGCAAGAAGAGCCGTACCCAAGACGTAGCCCATGAATCCGGTGAGACCGGCAGCCGTGCCAGCCGCGTTTTTCGGGGCGAGGTCCAAGGCTTGCACGCCAATGAGCATCACGGGACCATAGATGAAGAAACCGATGCCAATGAGGCAAGCGATGACCACGTTGATGTTGTCGAGGTTCTGCCAATAGATGAAGATGAAGACTGCGACAACGGCCATGAACAATATTGTGGGTATGGCACGACGACCCTTGAACACGTGGTCGGAGAGCCAGCCGCAGATGATGGTACCGGGGATGGCGGCCATCTCATAGGCGAAATATGCCCAGCCGGCCTCCTTGATGTCGATGCCCTTCTCGGTGAGGATGGTAGGTGCCCAGTCGAGGCAGCCGTAGCGCACCATGTAGACGAAAGCGTTGGCAAATGCGATATACCAAAGGAAACGGTTGGTGAGGACGGTGCGGAAGATTTCCTTCGTGGACAACACTTCCTCTGCCTTGTCTGAATAGGTGTCGGAATAATCACCGCGCCATTTCTCGATAGAGGGCAACCCGCACGACTGTGGGGTGTCGCGAATCAGGCTATAAGCCACAATGGCCACCAAGATAGCCACGCAAGCGGGGAAGAGATACGTGCCGATGAGGAAGTAGCGCTGAGTGTCGGCACCATAGAACCATGAGCCGAACCACATGGCACCATACACGGCCATTGGGCCAACCAAGGCACCGCCGACGTTGTGGGCGCAGTTCCATACCGACATCCATGTGCCACGCTCCTTGATGGAGAACCAGTGGGTCATGACCCTGCCGCAGGGAGGCCAGCCCATGCCGTTGAACCAACCCACGAGGAAGTTGAGCGCCGCCATCAAGGCTATTGCCCATGCCTTGTGCTCGGGGCCAATGCACTGCACGGGCACGATCATGAACATCATCGACAGGGCGGCGAGAATAAGACCCAACGGGAGGAAGCGGCGCGCGTTGCTTCGGTCGGAGACACTCGCCATGATGAACTTGGAGAATCCGTAGGCAATGGCATTCATCGAAAGCACAACGCCGAGTTCGTCTTTCTCGAAGCCGAATGGCGCGAGCATAGGAATGGCCATGGAGAAGTTTTTGCGGACAATATAGAATCCCGCATAGCCGATGAATATGCCCAAAAATACTTGCCATCGCAGTTTGCGATAGCGTGCGTCGGCCTCAGGGCCGCTCTGCTCAGCCTTGAAAGCTGGCGGTGTTAAAAAATTCCACATATTATTTTAGTGTTTATTTTAAGTTGGTCGGTTGCCTTGGTGTTTCGCTTTATGCGATTGGTTTTCGTTTAGTGCGCAAAATTATATCAAACAACTTTTATTTCAAAAATTTCAAGACTTTTTATTACATTAATTAACTAAAATTACTATCTGCTAAAACTTAAAACATGGCGCAATCTTCACCTCGTGCTTTCTAAAATAGGGATTAGGGCTTGTCCTTTCAAAAGGTAAAGCCCCAATCTTCCTAAACTCGCTTTTCACTGTAAACGCGGCGCGAAACAAGCGTAACCGCGATGCGATTGTTACCATGTCGCGAAACAACTGTAATCGCAACGCGAAACAACTGTAATCGCAGTGCGAAACAACTGTAATCGCAACGCGATTTAAGCGTAACCGCGCCGCGATACAACTGAAAAGCCGAAAGGCTCCTTCAGGGCAGGCGATTTTTCCATGATTCCATGCCGTTTTCAGGTCAACAAGGCACGAAAAAAGCCCCAGCTCGTGAAAGCTGAGGCTTCTGTTATAAGAGTTTCAAGATGTGTCTACAGGTTGATGAGCGTTATGCTTGCCCTGAAGTAAGCCTTGCTGGCCTCCGGGTTCCACATCATCTGACCTGACACAGGCATGTCGTACTTACCAATCTTCAACTTGTAAGTGGCACCGAGACGAATGTCATTAATGCCAGCTGACTTGCCGTAGAGGTTGTTGTTCTCGCCTGGATACTTGTCTTTGTCGTATGGGTTGAGGGCGAATATTCCGCCAACGGAAGCGTCCACAGCCCAGTCCTTGCTGTCGTAGAGGCGATAGCTTGCCTGAACGAACGTGGAATATACGTTCTGCTCATTGGCTGCGCCACGGTCGCGTCCCACGAGAAGGGTGGCCCATGAGAGCGTGAGCGGGAAGCCGGCTTTCACGCCGAAGTCGTAGCTGATGGCAGCGTCGAGGAGGTGTGAAGTCTTGCGAGCGTCCCAAGTGAAGTATTTGCCGTTGCCAGGGATGCCATCGGAGAAGTTCCACAAGTCCCACACGGCAATGTTGAAGCCGCTGTTGTTGTAGTTGACGTAGACGTCGGCCTCCTTGTAGTCGCCATCGGTGGCCATTCCGCCCCACAAGCCTATCTTGAAGTGGTCGTTGTTGTCGCTGAGCGACACGTCGTTGTTGAATATAAGTCCGTTTCCGACCTCAAGGCCGCGCCATAGGTGCGAGGTCTCCAAGCTGGCAGACTCGTGTAGCTTTTGTGCCTGTGTGCTCAATGGAAGAAGAGATATCGCAGCCAGGCATAATAGTTTGCCAATATTTCTCATAAGAGTGTCTTTAATGGTTTCGTTTTTATCGCTTCTTTATATCTAAGCGTCTTTCGTGCGTTTAGAGGCTCATGAGCCAAATGCCGCAGAGACCGGCAACGGCGCCGCCAAGCACAGGACCCAAGACAGGAACCCAAGAGTAAGACCAGTCGGGATCGCGCTTGTCTTTAATCGGGCAGATGGCGTAAGCGATACGCGGGGCGAGGTCACGGGCAGGATTCATGGCGTATCCTGTGGTGCCGCCAAGAGACATACCGAGAGCCACGATGACATAAGTGATAGGCACAGGACCGAGAGCGGAAAGGCCAAACGTGTTGCTCTCTGGGCTGTATACGTTGCCCCTTGTGCCAAAGGCGATGATAAGGAATACCAACAGCAATGTGGCGATGAACTCGCTGAGGAAGTTGAGTGGGTAGTTGCGGATGGCAGGAGCCGTGCAGAACACGCCGAGCTTGGTGTCCTTGTCCTCGGTGGCGTCGAAGTGGTCTTTGTAGAACAGCCATACGATGATGCCGCCAACGATACCGCCAATCATTTGGCCAATGATATACGCGGGAACGGATGCCCATGGGAACTTGCCAGCCACGGCGAGGCCTACGGTAACGGCAGGGTTAAGGTGAGCGCCTGTGTAAGGGCCGGCGATGAGCACGCCCATGCATACGGCAAGACCCCAGCCGAGGGTGATGACAACCCAACCTGCTCCTTGGGCCTTACTCTTATTCAGACTGACAGCGCAGCAAACACCGTCTCCGAAAATCACGAGCACCATGGTGCCAATCAGTTCCATGAGGAACTGTGTAGTCATAGAATAATCCATAGTAAATAGTTTTGGTTTATAAAGTTTTTATGTTTCCTTTGGGGAGGTCAGTATCCTGCCTCTCCTCGGCAATGGGGAGAGGCGAGGATAAAGATTGCTTATTTGAAGATAAAGCGTGCTTTACGTTTTGTCCAAGCGTGCTTTACTTGTGGGTCAATGTGCGCTGGATGGCATCTTTCCAACCTTCCTTGGCTGCGGTGATGTCCTCGTTCTCAGGAACAGGATTGAACGTGCGCTCAACCTGCCACTGGTTCTTGATCTCGTCGATGTCTTTCCAGAAGCCCACTGCGAGACCTGCAAGATAAGCGGCACCAAGAGCTGTAGTCTCCGTGATCTTCGGACGAACCACAGGAATGCCGAGAAGATTAGACTGGAACTGCATGAGCAGGTTGTTGCGTGATGCGCCACCGTCGACTTTCAGCTCCGTGAGAGGAGCGCCGAGGTCCTTGGCCATGGCCTGCGCGATGTCGTAGGTCTGGAAGGCAATGCCATCGAGGGCCGCGCGTGCGATGTGGGCGCGAGTGGTGCCACGGGTGATGCCCACGATTGTGCCGCGTGCGTATTGATCCCAATAAGGAGCGGCGAGACCTGTCAAGGCAGGCACGAAGTAAACGCCGCCACTGTCGGGCACTGAAGATGCGAGCTCTTCAACCTCGCTGCTGCTTTTGATGAAGCCGAGGCCGTCGCGAAGCCACTGCACCACGCTGCCGCCAACATAGATGGAGCCTTCGAGCGCGTATTTCACCTTGTCGCCAATCTTCCATGCCACGGTAGTGAGGAGGTTGTTCTTGGAGAGCAAAGGCTTGTCGCCAATGTTGAGCATGACGAAGCAACCTGTGCCGTAAGTGTTCTTGATAGAACCTGGTGTGAGGCACATCTGGCCGAAGAGCGCGCTCTGCTGGTCGCCAGCGATACCGGCGATAGGCACCTCGTGGGCGAAGATAGTGGTCTTGGTATGGCCATAGACCTCGGAAGATGACTTCACCTCTGGCATCATGCTGCGAGGAATGTCGAGGAGTTTCAGCAGGTCGTCATCCCATTGCAGGGTGTTGATGTTGAACAGCATCGTGCGGCTGGCATTGGTGACATCGGTGCAGTGGACCTCACCGCGTGTGAGACGCCAAACGAGCCAAGAGTCCACGTTGCCGAAACGCAACTTGCCCTTCTCGGCGCGCTCGCGTGCGCCTGGAACGTTGTCGAGAATCCATTTGATCTTTGTGCCGCTGAAATAAGCATCGATGATAAGACCTGTCTTCTCGCGAACCTTGTCCACGAGGCCTTGCGCTTTCAGCTTGTCGCAGAACTCTGCCGTGCGGCGGTCCTGCCATACGATGGCGTTGTATATTGGTTCTTCCGTGTCTATATCCCACACGATGGTAGTCTCACGCTGGTTGGTGATACCTATGGCGGCGATGTCGAGGCCGTTGATGTCGATGGCTGAGATGGCCTCTGCTATCACGGAAGCCTCTGATGACCAAATCTCATTAGGATCGTGCTCTACCCATCCTGGTTTCGGGAAGTGCTGTGTAAACTCTTTTTGTGCTACACTGCAAATCTTTCCGCTATGGTCAAAAACGATCGCGCGGGAGCTGGTTGTCCCCTGGTCAAGAGCTAAGATGTACTTTTGCATAGTAATTGAGTTTTTAAGTTTGTGTTATGTTTTAGAACTGTCGTCTTTAGACGGTTATATTAGTTCTTATTGGGTAGCATAATAGCTAAAAACATGAAGAGCGGCTTTGCTATTCCCATGTTACAAAATTAGGTAAAAAAGCAATAGCCTCCAATAGTTTTAACTTCTTTTTTTATGCCATTACTTCCGTTTTTGTGTCCCGTATTACGGATTCAAGGCTTTGGCAATCACTGCTTTATGCCTTTGGCTTTTTGGGCTGGTTTATCCTCCTGCCACTTACTGATGACTCACTAAGTGGCAGGAGAAAAAGGTGTTATGCATTCAACTTTCTTGTGGCCTCCACGTCGATGGCCTGGGCAAGGAGTGAAATGGGGTTCTCTACGGCATAGCCTGTCGACATGTCAATCTGCCATTTGCAGGTCTCGCAGTCTGTTGCCACGCAGTCGGGGTTCACCTCGCGGATCTGGTTGAAGAGCGGCGCGCCAATCTTCTGTGAGCGCTCGTAGTTCTCTTTCTTGAATCCGTAGGTTCCGGAGATGCCGCAGCAGCGACTTTCGAGGATGGTGAGGTCAAGGCCTGGAATCATCTTCAGCAGTTGGATGGAGTAAACGCTCCAGCCCATTCGCTCCATGTGGCAAGCGGTGTGGTAAGCCACTTTCTTGTGGAAGTCCTTGCGGAAGGCGAGTTTTATCTTTCCCTCGTCAATCTTCTGGCAGAGGAATCGCGTGGCGAGCATGAGATTCTCGCGCACCTTCGAGTTGTCTATGTCGAGCAAGTCCTTATATTCATCGCGCATGGTGAACGTGCAGGTGGAACTTGTGGTGAGCACTGCCTCATTGCCGCCGTTGACGGCTTTCTCCATTGAGGATATGTTGAGCTCTCCCTGCTTCTTGGCTTGCTGAGGGAGACCGTTGGCTATGAGAGCCACGCCGCAGCATTTCTCTTTCTCCAAGAGACGCACGCCATAGCCACACGCGTTCATGACCTTCACGAAGTCCTTACCGAGTTGTGGGAAGTTATAGTTGACGTAGCAACCGTGGAAATAGCTGACGAAGTGCTTGTATTCTTGCTGCTTAGCCTCTGCCTCCTGGCGGAACCACGTCTCAAACTTCTTTCCGGCGTATGCTGGGAACTGGCGGTGCTTGTCAATCTTCATCACCTTGTCGAGAACGACCTTGGCGGGTTTCAGTCCGAGGAAGAAGTTGGTCAATGGAGCCACGAGTGTTGCCATTGAACCAACGAAGTCGGTGTTGGCGAGCATCTTGTCGCGTAGGCTTGGTGCGTGGGTGCTGAACTCGATGCGCGCGGCTTGGATGATGTCGCCAACCTTGACGCCGTTAGGACAAGCCACCTCGCAACGTTTGCAGTTGAGGCAGAGCTTCAAAGTCTCGTTGAAGAAGTCGGGGTCTTTCAAGCGGTAGCGCAGCAAGTCGGGACCGGCGTGCTTAGGGCCTGGATATTCTGGCTCCACGGTAGACACTGGGCAATATGCTGTACAGATGCTGCACTTCAAGCATTGCTCATAGTCGTGTTCGCTGAGATTTTTTATTTGTATCTTCTCTTGCATAGCTGTTATCTTTTATCGGATGATGTCAGGGTTGAAGCCACGGCAAGAGCCGTCAGCAAGTCGATTCCCGTTGATGTTGCCATGCGTGGGTCGTTGCCGCTGAGGATGGAACCGATGGCATACACATTGTCTAATGTTTGACCGTTCTTCGTTGCCAACAGGTCGTCGCCTGTCTTCACGCCATACGATTGGTAAGGCTGCTTGTCGTAGAGGTCGTATGAAGTCCATTTTGTGCGGTCCTCGTCGGCATCCACGTCAAGGTTCAGAATTGGCTCGCGCACGCCTTCGTAGTCGGATGTCAATCCGCCTCCGAGGAATGAGCCAGAGGCAAGCACAAAACTGTCAGCTTCCAGTGCCGTCGTGTCCAGTTTGTCCGTATATACCTTTTTGAGGTGACTTCCTTCCAATTCGCCTTTCACGACGGTGTTGTTTGGAATCAGCGTGCCGCCGAGTTTCTGGAAATACTGGCGCAGAAGGGTCTGCACTCGAACACCAGGGACAGATGGAGGCATCGTGGCGACGAACTGTGTCTTTACGGGTAGGCTGTCTTGCAGCAGTTTTGCGGCATGGTCATTGGCCACTCCCAACACGGCGGGCAGGAGAATCAAGTCGATGCCTGCAGGTATTGCAGCTTTCAATTTCTCTGCCACTTCCTTCACGTTGTTGTCGTTGGCGAGGTAGTTTGCGATGTTGGTCGCGCGCATCTCGGTTGGGCTCTGCCTCGCGTGCTCCAAGAGAGGTGTCGTCACGGTGACGAGGCTCACCTCCGCGCCATGTCCACGCAGGCCGTTGGCGATGTAAGGCACCGGGAAATCGAGAAAGCCAGTGATGTTGGCAACGCATATCTTTTTGCCCTTGAGCTCCTCTGCATTGTTGACGGTGAAGAGCCCGTCCATAGTCAGCCAAGTCGGTATGAGCTTGCCAATGGGCGAGAGGCGGTAGTGGTTCTTATGGTTGTCGCCTTTCGTGCTTATGCCAGCCTCATTGAGCAGTTCTTTGGCTTCCTTGGCCAAAGTCTCAATGTCTTTCACCTTGCCGTATGGGTGGCCCTCAGGCAGCTGGCTCAAGGCCTGGGTCGGGTCGGCGACCTCTTTGCCATCGTTGTAGCCGATGAGGTCGAATGAGCCTGAGTTGAAATGCAGGCTGCTTTGTCCGCCGCAAACCACGGCGGCTTTCTTGCCTTTCTTGGCGAGGGCGATACCGCACGTCAGTCCGCTCAGTCCGCCACCTATTATGATAGTATCGAATTTCATTTTTGTCAAGCGTTAAGTCCACAAAGTTCCTGGTAAATCTTCAGCGTCAGCTGATTCTCTTTCAGCGTGTCGCCCCAAGCCACGGGTTGCATGCCTTTCCAGCGCTCTTGCATGAACGAGGCGAGGTCGGCAAGCTCGTCTTCCGGCTTGTTCTTGCCCACTTGACACAACACGCAAGAGGCGCGGCATGCGCAAAGCTCTGCCTGACACGTTCCCATGCCGATGCGTGTGCGGCGACGCAGGTTGATGAGGTTGTGGACGTGGAGCTTGTCCACGGCGAACTTCACCTCGCCGGCGCTCACCTCCTCGCATTCGCAAACGAGTGCGCGGTCTTCTATCGTCTCGTGTGGAATTTCCTTGGTGAACGTGCCATGACGTCCAATCTCGGCAATGCGGCTTGTAGATGCCACGAGATCGCTGTAGATGTCGTCGTGCATCTCTGCCTTTATCTCGCTGTCGGTCTCCTCAGAGCCTGGGAGTGGCACCACGGCGGTGTCGCACTTCTTGTCTATGCCCAACTTCTGGCAGGCGAGGTCGGCGGCTTTCTCTGCCATGAGGCGGTAGGTCATCATCTTTCCGCCGGTTATCGTGGCGAAGCCTTTCAGTCCGTCGCGTGTCTCATGGTCGAGGAGCACGATGCCACGGCTGATGCTTCTACCAGACGGGTCGTCGTCGGATGCCACGAGAGGTCTCACGCCAGCGTAGGCGCGGATTATGCGTGTCGTGGCGAGGCTCGGCGCGAGGTGCATGCCCTCACGAATCATCAGCTCCACCTCGTCGGGAGTGGCGCGCATGTCGTCTATTTGGTCGAAAGGCACGCGCGTACTTGTCGTGCCAATCACGCAAACAGCATCGTCGGGCACGAGAATGTCGCCATTGGCGGGCTTGCGGCAACGGTTTATCACCATATGATTGACACGGTGGCCGAAGATGAGCAACGTGCCCTTGGCAGGGAACATGTTTATCTTCACGCCAGCCATTTGGGCGACGGGCTGTCCCCAGATGCCAGCGGCGTTTATCACGAGACGGCTGTGAGCCTCCGATTGCTCGCCCGTGCGGTTGTCGCGCAGCTTCACGCCTTTCATCACGCCATTCTCTATGATGAATCCTATCACCTCAACGTATGTGCGCACCACGGCACCGTGACGCTTGGCGTCGATGATGTTGGCGGTGGTGAGGCGGAATGGGTCTATCGATGCGTCGGGCACCCTGACGGCTCCAATGAGCGTGGGGTTGACGGCGGGCTCTATGCGGCGCGCCTCTTCGGGCGAGATGACATCGGCCCTGATGCCAGCTTTCGTGCAAGCCTCGACAAAAGTCTTCTGGTAATCAAGGCTGTCCTCAGGGAGCGTGATGAAGAGACCATCGGTCTCCTCTACGCAATGGCGAGCCACTCGACGCAGCGTCATGTTTTCTTTTATGCACTCGCGAGCCGACTCCTGATCGGTGACGGCATAACGGGCGCCACTATGCAACAAACCGTGGTTACGACCAGTGGCTCCGTTGGTGAAATCGTTCTTCTCGACAAGAAGGACTTTCATTCCGCGGCGAGCACAGTCACGTGCAGTGCCGGCTCCGGTGATTCCACCGCCGACAATAATCACGTCGTATTCTTCTTTTATGGTCTTGTCAATCATTGTGGTTTTTGTATATAGGTGTTATTCTTTTATTACGAAAGCAAAATTAGGAAAAGTTGGTTACATTTCGATACTTTGCGCCTGATTTTTTCTTGCTATTTGCAATATTTAACACGCATGGCTATCAAATAGCCCGATTTTGTTGTGAAAAAATCACGGCTGCCACTTTGCAACTTGGTTGCGCTTTTTACTTTATAACTTTGCGCTCACATAATAAAGATGTTATCTGATAGATAAAAAGAAATATGGACAGAAAACTTTTGTTTCGCATTGCGGCTACTGCCGTGTTGCTCTTTGTGGCATGGATGATTACCAATTCGTGTGTGATGCCTGTTTGGTGTCAGCTTCTCGTTTTCCTCGTGCCATACATTATTATATCTTATGATGTCATTGGCGAGGCCATAGAGGAGGGCATCGGCGAGCGCAATCCTTTCAATGAGGATTTCCTCATGTGCATAGCCACCATAGGTGCCTTGCTCATAGGTTTTCTTCCAGGCGCTGAGCCGCAGTTTCCCGAGGCCGTGTTCGTGATGCTTTTCTTCCAGGTCGGCGAACTCTTTGAGGATTATGCCGAGGACAAGAGCAAGCGATCGATAAACAAGTTGATGGACATTCGTCCCGACGTGGCCAACGTGGAGCGCGGTGGCGAGATCAGTGCCGTAGACCCCAAGACCGTTGCCGTGGGCGAGACCGTCGTGGTGCGCCCTGGCGAGAAAGTCCCGATGGATGGCACCGTGATTGACGGCGTGTCCAGTCTCAACACCGTGGCATTGACTGGCGAGAGCGTGCCTCGTGCCGTGGGCGTGGGCGATGAGGCTCTGAGCGGTTGCGTAAACGTGTCGGGCGTGCTGCGCATTAAGGTGGAGAAGTTGTTTGGCGACTCCACGGCATCCAAGATTATCAAGCTCGTGGAGGAGTCGGCTGAGAACAAGTCGCATAGCGAGACTTTCATCCGCCGTTTCTCTCGCGTCTATACCCCGATAGTGGTGTTTCTTGCCATTGCCGTGGCTTTCTTGCCGCCGTTCTTCTGCGACAGTTATGCGCAGGGGCTTGCCACATGGGTCTATCGTGCGTTGAGCTTCCTCGTGGTGAGCTGTCCGTGCGCTCTCGTCATCTCAGTCCCGTTGAGCTTCTTTGGCGGGATAGGAGGAGCCTCGCGCAAGGGAATACTCATCAAGGGCGGCAACTACATGGACGCGCTCGCTAAACTCTCCACCGTGGTGTTCGACAAGACGGGCACGCTTACGCAAGGAGTCTTTGCCGTTGACGCGATACATCCGGAGGCAATCGATGCCGACGACTTGTTGCATCTCACCGCGCACGCTGAGGAGTACAGCACTCATCCCATAGCCTCCGCCCTCCGTGCGGCTTTCGACAACGCGGCGTTTAAGGATGCCGCGCTTGGCAATGCCAACGTGACGAACATCGGCGAAGTGCTCGCTGACGGGTGCAGGTTGGATAATGTTGAGGAAATAGCAGGTCAGGGTATCCGTGCCACGGTTAATGGTCACGCTGTCAGCGTTGGCAACGTGAAGTTGATGGAGGCTTCGGGTGCCAAGGTCACCGAGTGTGAGAAATGCAAGCACGCCGTGGGCACTATTATCCATGTGGCGGTTGATGGTGTCTACGCTGGCCACATCGTCATAGCCGACAGGGAGAAGGCTGACAGCCGTGATGCCATTGCCAGTCTGAAGAAGCTTGGTGTTGAGAAGACCGTCATGCTCACTGGCGACCATGAGCGCGTGGCTGAGCATGTGGCATCAGACCTCGGGCTCGACGAGTATCACGCCTCGCTCTTGCCGCAAGACAAGGTGGAGTGGGTGGA
>DAIOUH010000061.1:0-6984 GCA_036751585.1 Prevotella sp.
GCCATCCACATTATGTTCAGGCCATTTATGACCAGGTGCAGAAGATAGGCTTCTATTCCAATAGCGTCATCAACACCCTGCAACAGCAGCTCGCCTCTCGTTTGGGCAAGATCAGCGGTTACGACGACTACAGCCTTTTCTTGGTCAACAGTGGAGCCGAGGCCAATGAGAACGCCCTCAAGCTCGCCAGTTTCCACAATGGTCGCAAGCGGGTGTTGGCGGCAAGTCACTCCTTTCATGGCCGCACGTCGCTTGCCGTGGAAGTGACCGACAACAAGAAATACCTCTCTCCAATCAACGACAACCATCATGTCACCTTCCTCCCCATGAACGACCTCAAGGCTTGGGAAGAAGAGCTCGCCAAGGGCGACGTGTGCGCCGTAATACTGGAGTGCATCCAGGGCATTGGCGGTTGCGTGATGGCAACGCCTGAGTTTGCGCAAGGTCTCGCTAAGGCGTGCAAGAAGCATGGCACGGTGTTCATCTGCGACGAGATACAGTGTGGCTATGGCAGGAGCGGCAAGTTCTTCGCCCACCAGTGGCTTGGCATCAAGCCCGACCTCATCACCGTGGCAAAAGGCATAGCCAACGGATTGCCCATGTCGGGAGTGCTCATCTCGCCAGCCTTCCCACCGGTCATAGGTCAACTGGGCACGACGTTCGGAGGCAGTCATCTTGCTTGCGCGGCCGCGTTGGCCGTGCTCGACGTGTTCGAGAGTGAGCATCTGGTGGACAACGCCAACGAGGTGGGTTCTTATTTCCTGGATCAGCTGAGGCTGTTGCAGCAAAGGAACAACCATATCCTGGAAGTGCGTGGCCGGGGTCTCATGATAGGCGTGGTGCTCGACATCCCTCACAAGGAGGTTCGCAGCAAGCTCATCCATGAGCAGCATTGCTTCACGGGTTGCGCAGGCACGAATATCCTCCGTATCCTCCCTCCATTGGTTTTGACCAAGGAGAATGTGGACGACTTCATCGGTCGCCTGGAGACGGTGCTCAACGAATTATAGAAAGTGAAAGTCAATTCAATAGCTCTTCAACCATATATACGACTTATAAAAGACTATAGAAAGAATCAAAAGAAAAGCGGCAGCCAAAAACACATTGGCTGCCGCTTTTGCTGTTTCAGAGAAATGCTAAGTGACAAGATTACTTTTCCCCGTCATCTTCCTCGCCCAACAGCTCTAACACTTTGTTGTTGAACGACTTGGCATATGGATTGCCATTCAATACTGGTGATAGAGCCTTCATAAGGCGCTGGTCGTAAGCCTTGTCGAGAGTGGGCAGGAAATCGCGCTCCAGTACATAAGGCGTCACGGGAGAATCGTTGTGTTCGAGGACTAAGCGCAGTCGTGCTTCCAACTTGGATATTTCGTTCAAGTCCTTACGCTTGGATATGGCTTCATATTCATCATAAAGCTGCTTGTCTGCCGTCGTGGTGGCCTTGAACGGCTCCATTGCCACGGTCGTGGACTTGGCTGTGGTCTTTCCAGCCTTCGCCTTGAAAGGCTTGCTCAAGATGTCCTTCACGGTATTGACAAGTTCCTCGCCACGCAGGTTGAACTTCACCACGTTGCCGTCAGGGCCTATGAGCACAGTATGAGGCACGCCGCGCACATTGTATAGGCGTATGATGTCAGACGACCATGACTTGAGTGTTGAAACGTGAATCCAGTTTTTGTCGGTCATCTGCTGTTTGGCAATGCAGTTTACCCAATCGGCTCGCTTGCTGTCTATGGAATAGCTCAGCACCTTGAAATTGCCCTTGCCCTTGGCCTCTGCTAACGCTTGTTTCACGAAAGGAATTTCGCGGCGGCAAGGAGCGCACCACGAAGCCCAAATGTCGAGAAATACATACTTGCCACGCAACTGCGACAACGACAGCGACTTGCCATCCATGGTAAGAGCGGTGAAGTCGGGCGCGGGGCTTCCTTCCGTCATCTCGCTTGAAAGCAACTGGTTCTCCAATTCCTTGTAGATAGGATGCTTGCGCATGCGCTCTGGCAAAGCCGCCATGAACACGTCGTGCAGGTATTGCGGCTTGAACATGTAATAAAGGTCATACTTCAAGATAAACAGGCTTGCCTCGCTATTGATGTTTTTCAAGAAATAATCCATCACGTCGGCCTTGTAGTACACGCCGTTGGCGTTGAACAGCGCGCTGTGGTAAGGCATATACTTGCGGTCATCGCTGACAATGCTGTCGGGCAATGACGCTCTCAACTTATCTATGCTCTTTTTGGAATCATTGGCGTTCTTTGCGTGGAGCATGGCATAACCGGCAAAGACATCGTTGTTCTTGGTGCCGTAAGCTTTTGCCCCGACGGGGAAATGGCCGTCAAACGGCTGAAATTTTATGTTGCCTGGCTCAAGGAGAAACTGCGCCACGCCATTGTCGAAACCGGTTATCATCGCTGCCTCGACATATTCGGGCGCGGTGCCCTCAAAATGGAAACGGCGGTTGTTGACAAGGGCAGAGTCGGCCAATATTTCCTCGCCATTGACAACGCGCTTCAGATAAACTTTCCTTATGGCCTGTGGCGTGTAGCGCAAACTGTCGCGGGTCAGTTCACCATCGATGGTATAGCGGCGTGAGGTTTGTGCCACACAGGTTGCCGCTCCCAGCCATGCCAAGGTCAAGATAGCTATTTTTCTTTTCATATCTTGTTTTGTTATGTTTTGTGGGTTTGTTGTCTTGTTATTGTCCCAACCTCTCCTTCAAGAAGTTTGCAAGGGCCTCGCCACGTAGATTGGTGGCGATGATGTGGTCTTCGGCATCGAGGATGAAAATGGCAGGCACGGCTTTCACGTCGTAGGTGCGCGCTACGTCACATTTCCAACCTTTCAGCGAACTGACGTTAATCCACGGAAGGGCATCGTCGCTCACAGCCTTTTCCCAGCGGGCGCGCACGTTGTCCAACGATACGCTCACGATCTCAAGTCCCTTGTCGTGGTATTGGGCGTAGAGCTTCTTCAGCGAGGGGTTGTTGAGACGGCATGGACCGCACCACGATGCCCAAAAGTCAACAATCTTGACCTTGCCCTTAACCTTGCTCAAGGTCGTCATGTTGCCTTTAAGGTCTGGCAGGGTGAAGTCGGGTGCCATGCGGCCTTGCGACACCTTCTCCATGCGCAGAATCCTTTGGAGCATGATGCGGCCGCTTGGCGTGTTTTTCGCGCCATCCCCCATTTGGTCATATAGACGGCGTGTGTCGGCAAGGTTCAATTCTGCCCTCAGAGCGTTGTCGTTGTAGGTATAGGCCGTGATCACGTCGTCGTGACTGCTCAGGAAGTCGTGGGTCTCCGTGTTTATCCGCTCCTCAAGGTTTTGCAAGGAGTCGTTTACCGCGCTCGCACTGCGAAACTTGTTGGCGGCACGCATGGCCTCATAACGCCCCCTCATGGCCTTGGCCTTGGCGTGCAATTCGGCTGAACGTTTGGAAAAAGCCACCCATTCGTCTTGCAACCTACCACCCTTAATGTAAGCGCCGTCGCCATCGCGGAGCAGGGCTTGGTAAGTGGTGCCAGGCTCGGCGATGAAGTCAAAACCGCCACCATAGCCTTTCACCACCAGCCTTGCCATGACAGGCTCATGCACATGTGCCTTGAGCACGAACTTGGGCGACTTGAAGTCGGCGGCACCAAGCGTGTCGACCTTGTCCTCACCCGTCTGAGCGACCAAGACGAGCCGTCCACTCTTTATGCCCTCTATCTTGCCCGATATGGTAACGGCAGACTGTGCCTGAGCATTGAGCGCACCGCCCGCCAAGGCGAGCAGTGAGATGAATATGAAACGTAGAATCATGATTATTGACTATCTTTGCTGAATGAGTAAACATGAGCGAACTGCAAGTCAATGATGCGCCCGAAAGCGTTGCCATCGGCATCCTTGTCGCAGAAGATGCTGAAAGAATCATCAACGTCGGCAGCCTGTGTCAACTTTATCTCCGCCACGGCGCCATTGTCGCCTTTGTTCATGCCAATGCTGAGATAAAGTCCGAGGTCGCCAAAGTTTGAGGAGTATGAGCTGTTGCTCGCCGCGTTCTCCGTGCGGAACTTTATCACGCTCACCGTGTAGCCCACGGGCGCGGTGTAGACCACCTGCTCATCGCCATTGGAAAGGTTGTGGCGTATCACGCAATCGTCCTTGGCATAGAAAATATAGTTGGTTGAGAACCAAGGGTTATACGTTATGCTCGACAAGTTGGAGCCTGGATGGAAGTCGGTGAGCTGCTTTCCCGTGATGGTGAAGGCGCTCTCCGACGAGTCGTCGCCATCGTTGCCGTCCTTGCCCTTCGCGCCCTTTCCGCTTACGGTCGGCGTGAGCTCATAGAGATAGAAGTTGTCGTCGGAATCCTTGAATATGAACTGAGGCTTGGCATCAGGGAAGAATTCCGAGTGGGAGGAGATAAACGCGTAGACAGCCGTCTTGCCCACGGGTGTCATGGTGCCGAGAGCGCTGAAGTCCACTTTGGCGTCGTTCACGGCATTGGAGCTATGAGGAGGATTCTGCACATAATCGTTGAGGCTATAAGGGAACCAATCGCTGTTCGGCTGGTACAGGAAGCGGTTGTTCTTGGCATCCCACAATACGTAATAGTCGCTTGATACCGTAGCAGCGGTCACGCGGTAATCGCCTGGCCTGAGAGACTCGTCGGCATCCTCGCCAGGAATGGTGAAATAAGGCGCCCACTTGCCAATATAGAACTGTCCATCGCGCGATAGTACGCACTTAAACACATTGAATGTTTCGATGTTGCCAACCTCAAATACCTTGCTCGCCACAAACGACGAAGAACCTGCCGGTACCAGC
Organism: Prevotella sp.; assembly: GCA_036751585.1. Lineage (GTDB taxonomy): Bacteria > Bacteroidota > Bacteroidia > Bacteroidales > Bacteroidaceae > Prevotella. Next base: position 4,814 of record DAIOUH010000061.1, read on the forward strand.
GGAACGTTGTAGGCTTCCAAGCCTTTGAACACGTTGTATGTGGTTCCCCTGCCATTTGACTTAAACACCATAAGCCCATTGACCTCTGGCGAATAGCAGGAGGTGTAGCCCAGTTTCACGGCATTGGAGAAAGGATTGTCTGTCGCCGTTGGCTTCGCGGTCTTATAAGCGTCGCTACGGCTTTCAAGCTTTGTGCCTATTCTCTCCACGTTGCCCAAGAACGTCTCGCCGCCCTTTTGGTGCAAGAAGAACAGACTGTTCTTGAAAAGCAGTCGCGTTTTGACATTCAGCTTGGCATAATAGTCGAGGTCGGTGGTCCTGTCTTTCACCGCCATTATGACGCTGTAGTTACGGTCTGTGTTGGCAGGGAAGTCCAAATCCAAGTAGCCTTTTGTGTGCAAAGTGTCACGCACGGTAGTCTTGACCTCCTTGCCCGTCTTAGGGTCACGCTCCGTCTTGCTAAACGCCGTGAACCACGAGAAGTCGAGGTTGTCGTAGTTGTCTGCCAAGGTCTGGTCCAGCTTCGCCTCAACTCTCTGCACCTTGTCGTCGGTCATTGGCATCTGAACCTCTATCACCTTGCCCGACAAGCCATCGTAGGCCGCTGGCGTGTATGCCACGTTGTCGATGTCGACCTTGTTCATGGTGTCGAAATGGTAATCGTAATTGCCCTTGTCCTCATAACAAGAAGTGAGCAACAGGGCACTCATGACTACATATATTGTCTTTTTCATAATTGTCGTTTAATTAGAAACTCATTTACCTCTCTTTGACATCGCCTTGGTCATTGCTTTCGCCTTTTCCATGGCCTTTGCCTTTAGCTTTGCGTTGACCGAGGGTGCCGGCACGTTGTCGGGAAACAGGCTGGGCTCTTCCTGCTTGAACATCTGGTAGAATTGGTAAATCACCTCTTCGCCATAATACGTCCAGTCGATGTTGGCGTCCGTGTCCCACATGGGCACGTTCTCCATGGTCGCGTCGTCCCACTGCAACTTGACAGGGAACAACAGGAAGGGCTTGAAATCGCTTCCCTTCTCGTGGCTCGCAATTTGGAGCATCTTCTTGTATTTTTGCTCCGAGTAAGCACCATAATATTTATCAATCAATGGCTTTGTCAGACTGTTAGTCCAAAAGGCGGGTGCCACTATGTCGTAGTCGATGCCATCTATCATCGGAACGGAGAATGCCGAGTTCAATCCCCAATAGTTGTAGCCTTGCTCAAACTCGTTGTTGTAGTTCTCAAGCATAAGGCGCACCGCGCCCTTGTTAGACTCTTTCAACACAGCCTCATCCGTGGAGCCAAACACCTGCTCTTCGTTTTGCGTGGTCACGCCAAGGCTGGAAGCCAATGTGCCGAAACCGTAACCGTCGTAGTATCCGAAGTACTTGTCTTGCAAGTCGCCCCAATAGTCGGGCTGATTGTAAGCGTCATAAAACAATGTGCCATCAAGGAAAGGAATGTCATAGGCAATGGGCTCACCGGGGTGGGACTTGTGCCATTCGCGCACGGCGTTGACAAGCGTGGGGTTGTACTTGTTAGTCTGCGTGTAGCTGTCGTCATCGCAGAAGCCTGTCTTCCCCAACGTCTTGCATATGAACTTGAACTTGTCGGCTGTCCAAGGGCCGTAATAGTCGTTGTTCCAGTTTGATGGCTGTTCAAAAGATTCCTTGGAGTAGATTATGAAACCGTCGAAATCCTTCATGCTCTTGTCGCCCTGCTCAAAAGTTATCTTCACGGCATAGGTAGTGTCTTCTTGGTCGGGACATTCCACTGCTACTTTGGCTACAGTCTCATACTCGCCAGCCTTGACCTCCACGTCGGGCAACGTGACCTTCGCCTCCTTGTATCCCTCCACGGGCTCAGCCTTGAGCTTGATGGGCGTAGTCTGGTCGGACATGTGGCCCAGCAGCTTGATTCTGATTGGCACATAGCCCACCTTAGCCTCTGTGAGGATAGAGTCGGCAAAATTGATGGTGGAGCTCAAATCATCCTTGGAGTCGTATCCGAAGTAGAATCCGTCAGACTCGCTTCCAAACAAAGTGGGGTCTTCATGGCTGCAAGCGGAAAAGATGCCACACAATGCCATCAAGACCATTATATATGTTATACTGATACGTGATTTCATGATTTCATGATTCTCTCATCCACTCGATGAGTTTCCCTTCTTCGA
>DAIOUH010000061.1:6994-14702 GCA_036751585.1 Prevotella sp.
ATTATTCGTTTGAAGTGTTGTTTGATTCCTCATTGGTCCAGCCGTATTCCTTTTCCCTGTCGGGCAATGGGAACACATAACGCTGCTCGCTCATTCTTACCGTCGCCTCGGTTTCGGTATCGTGAGAATAGTCGAGGTTCTTGATTGCATGACGCTTCAAGAAGTAGAAATATTGCCCCTCGGCATAAAACTCCTTGCGGTATTCCTTGCTCAGGGCATCAACACGCGCGTCATCGGACGCGAAAGTGCCGTAGGCGTTGGAGTTGGATATGCCACGGCGGTTACGCACCGTATTGATATACTGTGGGGCGGTGTCGAGTGGCGACATCTCGCACAGGATGTAGTACATCTCCGGGAGACGAATCAATGGAATGAGGGCATTGTCGTTTTTGATATACTTGCGGCTGATGACACGGCTCACACCATCGTAGACCAAGAACCCTGCTCCACGTCGAGCGCGGAAGTCAGCGTCGCGTTCGTTGCCCTCTGCCTCGAATATGCGCTTATAGTTGGCAAGACTCAGCCAGTATTGAGTGGTGAAGTCGGGACCTTCAGAAAAATAAGAAGAGAAGTTGTCGCTCATCTTATACTTGTTCACACCGAAGAGCGTCTCGTCGAACTGGGCGGGGTCATTGGAATTGGATGTCTGCAAGGTCAGCCCGCAGTGGTTTATCACCTCCTCGGCCGCGCTGATGGCGTCTTGGGCATTGCCCGCATAGCAATTCACGCGTGCCTCAAGTGCCTTTACGGCATAGTAGTTCATGCGGAAGCGGCGGTCGTTGCCTTTAAGACTCATAGACTTCTCTTGGGAAAGGTATGTCTCTGCCTGCTTGAGGTCGGCGAGAATCTTTCCCACGACGGCCTCAGCCGAAAGGCGTGGCTGCTTGCTGTTGTCGGCCACCAAGCGATACGGAATGCTCAGACTCGACTTGCCTGCCTGGTAATTCATGGGACCCCATCCGCGCAACAGGTCGAAATGGAGGAAGGCGCGCAAAGCGTAGGCCTCGCCATAATAAAGGTTGCGTGTCTGCTCGTCTTTCAGCACATTCTGTCCGTTGCGGTCAAGCCACTTCAAGAAATTGTTGGTGTTGGCAATCAGGTTGTAAGACTTCAACCAAATGGCAGCCAGTCTCGACTTGGTGGAATAACCGTCAGATGCCTGCTCATACTGATAGATGGCTTCGCGGTCGGTGGTGCCGTCGGGCACGTAGTCGTAGAGTTGGGCCAACTGGTCGACAAGCCCAAACGACAAGTCGCGACCATAACTGTCGTCATCGGTCATGGAAATGTATATGCCAGCGAGAGCGCTCTCGAAGCCCTTTGGAGTCTCGAAAAGCTCCTCCGCCTTGACATCCGTCTTGGCACTCACGTCAAACCAGTCGGAGCATGAGCTCATGCCAACGGCCAATAAGACGACGGCACCTAAATATATTGATTTTAATTTCATGGTGTTACCTCGTTATTATTATTTAAAGATGAGTGACATGGAGAGAGTGTAGGAGCGGGCGAACGGGTAGTCGAGGCCGCGTTCCATCTTGACGCGCGATAAGCGGAAGAGGTCGTTAGTGGTGAAGTTGAGCGACAACACGTCTATATTCATCCTCCTGAGAAAGGCGAACTTCTCATAGCGCATACGGTAGCCAAGGCTCAGAGTAGACATCTTGAGCTCGTCGTCGTCCATGATGAAACGCGTGCTTTGCTCGGTTTGGCTTGCCGAGGCATCAAGTGAGAACTTCTTGAAATAAGTCACGTCACCCGGCTTCATCCATCGGCTCGTCATTGCGCGACGGTCGAGGTTGTAGGCAATGTTACGGTTCTCAATCTTGTCTACCAGCGTGGAGTTGTACACAATGCCACCCCACTTGTAGGTGAATCCCACGTTGAAGCTGAACTCCTTGTAGTTGAGCGAACTGCTGAACGTTCCACTCACCTTTGGGTTGGTGTCACCCACAGGCACCTTGTCGTTGCTGTTCCACACAAAGGTCTTCTGCCCGTCGCGCGTGAGGAACACCTCGTTGCCCGTCACGGGGTCTATGCCCAACGAACGCACGGTGAACAGCGTCGTGGTGGAATACCCCTCTTGCAGCACTGGCAGAGGCGCGCTCTTGGACGCGAGTTGCTGCTCGTTGATTTTCCGCAAGTATGCTGAGAGCTTGCGTATCTTGTTCTTGTTGTGGTTGGCGTTGGCGTTGACAGTCCAATAGAGTTGTTTGCGCACGTTCTGGTAGGCTATCACGTTGAGGGTAACGTCGAAGCCCTGGTTCTGCAGCTCTCCGGCATTGATATTTTGCGAGCTGAATCCGGTTGATGGAGCCAAGTCGTATTGGGTCATCATTTGCCGCGTGATGTTATTGTAATAGTTGAACGTGGCGTTGATACGGTTCTTCCAGAAGCCTACGTCCACGCCAAGGCTGAGTTGGTCGGTCTTCGCCCACTTGAGGTCAGGGTTGTTCAGTCCTTGCAACACGGCACCCAGCGAACCGAAGGAGTTGTAGGGTTTCATGGTGTTGGTGAATGTGTAGAACTCCATGGTCTCATAAGGGTTGGAGCTTTGCTCGCCCGTGACACCGTATGTGGCACGGAACACGAGGTTGGATATTCTCCCCTCAAGCCATTTCTCACGATACGCGTTCCAGCGGACACCCGTGGACCAGAACGGCGTGAAGCTGTTGTTGGCATAGCGCGACGAGTTCTCCTCGCTCAGGTTGAAGTCGAACGAGTAGCGGTTGTCATAACTGTAAGACACCTGCCCGATGAAGCTCATGGCACGCGAGAGTGCCTCCGAACCACTGGGGTTGGTCGTCATCTTGTTGCCGAAGATGAAGTCGTCCATGTGGCGGTCGGGATAACCGGTGGCGAAAAGGTTGACATAGTTGTTGCGATCCTCGCTCACCGTCCAGTTGGCAAACATGCTTATGAGGTGCTTGTCGATGGGCAGGTTGTAGTTGATACCGAGATTGCTCGACCACGAGGTAGACTCACCGGTGTTCTTGGAATAGCTGCCCTTGAGCGTCTTGTCAGTCTCGTTGGCAAAGCTCGTGTGGTCGGCAGGCAAGAACTTCTCCGTGCGCGCCGTGCCACGTGTGTACTGCAACGCCTCTGTAAGGCGCAGGTTGTCGAGAATCATGTATTCAAAGTTGAGGCTGCTCGCTATGCTCAAGCTTCTTGAAAAGTCCTTGATGCCTATGTTTGAATTGTACAACGGATTGGTGACCGTGGTGCTGCCCGCGGCCGTGAAGTTGTCGAGTATTTGGTCGTAGGTGCCGTTGTCGTTTTTTATGCGGTAGTAAGGGTTGGCCTGGCTGTAAGAGGAGAAAGAGCCATAAGGCGAATTGTTGCCCGATGTTTCCGACAGGTTGATATTCGCGCCCACGGTCACTCGGCGCTTGCGATAGGTCATGGAGAAGTCCACGCCTTTGGTGTTGTTTGACGAGCCTTTCATCACGCCTGGCATGAACGAGGCGTTGACACCAAGGCTGTACCTGAACACGTCGGTGCCGCCAGCCGCTGTCAAGGAGTGGCGTGTTTGCACGGCCGTGCGCAATGGTTGAGAGAGTCCACGCCTGCCAGCACGTTGCGGCGCAAGGTGTTGTAACGATTCATGTCGACCACGCTATTGGGATCGTATACGCCAGCCATCCATTCGGTTTGCAACTTCTCCGAGGCATTCATCATGTTGTAGTCGGTCAAGTCTGGCGACTCAATGGTCATCGTTCCGTTGTAGTTCACCGACAACGCGCCATCGGGAGCCACCTTGGTGGAGATTACGACCACGCCGTTACTCGCCTTTGAGCCATATACCGCCGTGGCAGCGGCATCCTTGAGAATTGTCACCTCGTCGATGCGCTCTGGGTCAAGCGACAGGATGCGCGTCATTGGCACGATAAAGCCATCGAGTACGAAGAGTGGGGTATTGGGGCGACTCGACACGTTGTCGAGAAGCAAGTCCATGGAGTTCATGCTCGTGGTGGAGCCTAACGACTGGTCGCCGCGCATTTGGAACTCTGGTTGCGCGTTAGGGTCAGAACCCTTTGAATTGTTTTCTTTGACTTTGAAACTTGGGTCGTAGAACTGCAAGCTCTGCAAGAAATTGTTTGGGTTTATCCTGCGCAAGTCCTCACCCTTCACCGAAACGTAGTTGCCCGTAAAGCTCTTCTTGTTGCGGCGGCTGATACCTGTCACGACAACCTCGTCGGTACTCGTGGCGTTAGGTGCCAGTCTGACTTTCATGTCAAGATTAGGACGGAGAATCTGTATCGACTTCGTGTCGTAGCCGAGATATGAAATGCTTATCGAAGCCTTGCGATTGACGCGAAGGCTGAACTTGCCGTCTTCATCGGTGATGCATCCCATGTTTCCCTTGCGGTTCGTGCCGTTGGTCACAGACACCGTGGCACCGACAAGGGGCTTGCCGTCATCGGCACCAACCACGACACCACCCACCTCGAACGACTGGGCGCTGTCAACCGTTCTCTCATAAGGCGATATGATTATGGCGCGGTGTCCGCCTTGATAATCGATACGCACGTTCTGGTTGCCGATAAGCTCTCCCATTACCTTGTCGAGTGGCTTGTCCTTGACATTGAGCGTGGTCAGCTCGTTGATTCCAACCAATGTCACTCCTTGGAATACGAGGTCGGCACCAACCGACTTGGCCACTTTGGCAAGAACGTTACCCAACGTCTCATTGCTGACACGCAAGGTCACTGGCGTGTTTTTCCATCCGTCTTCTGCCGGCCGTACGGTCTGGGCCATTGCCGTAGCCAGATGAGGAATCGGAAGTGGCGTCCCACAGAAAAGCATGGCACAACAGCCAAGCTTCAACATAGACTCTCTCTTGTTCATTTTATGATATTTGGATTCTTGTGTTTTACTACTGCATTAGCGAGTCGATAATCTTGGCGTGCTGACTGTCCACGCAATACTTGTCCTCGTATTGCTTTATCAACGGCTCTACACGCTCTATGTCCTTGCCCCCTTGTATGTAGTTGGATATTATGGAATAAAGCGTCACGTCCCTGCGCATTCCGTCATAGAATGAGGCAAGTTCGGCAAACATGTCCTCCAACTTGTCGGGACGACGATATTCCGTGCCTTTCGCGTGAGCTTGGCGGCTTTTCTCGTATGCCATGTTCAAGAGCAAGAACGAACAATAATCAGGACAACTCAACGATGCCACGTCATCCCTCAACTTGCAACCTTTGAGCAAGCTCCAATAGTCGCCAATGCCCTGTTCGGCTATGGGCAACTTGCGCGTTTCCTCATACATCAATGGATATTCTATAAAAGACGTGTAAGCCAGACCTTCACTCTCCGCCATCACGTAGTTGGCCACATCGTCATCCACCTTGCCTTTCGCTTGTTCCACCAACTGGCGTGTATGCTCAAGGAGCTTGCGTGAGTCGCTGATGCGATCGGCAGGTTTCACGTCGACCACGGCACAAGCCAGGAGTTGGGTCTTATACCTTATCTCACGCTTAAACGCGCCAACGGCAGCATACAACTCGTTGCCGGCCACGGCACGATCACTGCCCGAGAACTTCGCGCTTTTCACCTGCTTGCCTTGATACTGCAAGTCAACGTGGAGGCTGTCGCCTGGCATTAGCAACACGGTGGTGCGACCGTTGATAATCAACGACACCAAGCGATCCGTATCAAACGAATACACGTGTTCATCACCAGGATTTGCATGAAACTCTTGGCGGATGAATGGAGTCTGCACGCAATCAAAGTATACCATGTCTCTCTGGTAACCATCTATTGTCGCGCTCAGGACCGTACGCTTGCCTTGCGCGAAAGATACGCATGCCAAGCACAACAATCCTAACGCAATGAACAATTTCTTTCTCATTGTCAAAATGTGTTGTTTGTTTTTTTAATGGAGTTTATAACAGATTAACTGCAAAGGTATAAATATGTTTACATTTTAACGCATTTTTCACGCTTTAATTATCATTTCACGTTAAAAAACAGGGAAAAGGTTCAAAGGGCTTCTCTCATGTCCTCGTTTTTCTCTATGTCTTCATAATCTACTCTCTATGTTCGTGAATGTGGATAAATCATGTCGCGCGCCTAAAACATTGACCATAAAATCGCGCCAATGGGTGTATAAAAGGCGCATAAACCACGCAGGGCATCGGCTCGCGGCATCAAATAAAGTTAAAAAACGACCACGGCGGGCTGCCTTTACGATAATTCTTAGTAATTTTCCCACGTTAACATGTAACACATAAAATCCGAAGGTTATGAAAATATCCGTTATTGGAGCAGGTGCCATGGGTGGTGCCATGGTGGAAGGCCTATTGAAGAGCGACAGCTTCTCATCCTCAGACATCACGGTCTCCGACCACAACCAGCCAGTCTTGGACCACTTCGCGAGCAAAGGAGCACGAGTGAGCCCCGACAACAAGGAGGCGTGCCGTGGCGCCGACATCGTGTGCGTGGTGGTGAAGCCATGGTGCGTGGAGAAAACCTTGAAGGGCATAAAGGACGTGCTCGACTACAAGAGCCAGAAGCTCGTGGTGATAGCCGCCGGCGTGCCGTCCGCCGACATCAAGCAATGGCTCGACAAGGACGGCGCGACCCCGACGTTCTTCCTCGTGATGCCAAACATAGCCATCGCCTACAAGCAGTCGATGACCTTCATCACTCCCGTGGACGCCTCCGCCGCCGATACCAAGCAGGTGACCGACATATTCGATGGGGTGGGCGAGAGCCTCGTCATGGAGGAGCGTCTCTTCTCCGCCGCCACAGCCATGTCGTGCGCCATTGCCTATGCCATGCGCTACGTCAGGGCCAACGTGGAGGCTGGCGTGGAATTGGGCTTCAAGGCTAAGGACGCGCGCAAGATAGTGCTGCAAACGGTGAAGGGCGCCGTGGAGTTGCTGCAAGAGACAGGCGAGCACCCCGAGGCTGCCATTGACAAGGTGACGACCCCTGGCGGCATGACCATCCGCGGTCTCAACGCCATGGAGCAGGCTGGGTTCACCAATGCCGTGATACAAGGCGTGAAAGGATGCTTGAAGTGACAGGCGAGTGAAGGAAAAATCAACAGGCAGAAGATGAAAAGAATTGTAGTGAAGGTGGGCAGCAACGTGCTGACGCGACCCGATGGCAAACTGGACGTGACAAGGATGTCGGCTATCGTGGACCAGATAGTGTGGCTTCGTCAACACGACTATGAGGTGATACTGGTGTCTTCGGGTGCCGTGGCAGCCGGGCGCGCCGAGTATCACACGGGCCACCACCTCGACAACGTGGAGCAACGCCAGCTGTTCTCAGCCATCGGACAGGTAAAGCTCGTGGGGCTTTATTACAGTCTATTCCGGGAATACAATGTCAAGATAGGACAGGTATTGACCATGAAGGAGAACTTCGGGTCCGAGGAACAATACAGGAACCAGAAGGCTTGTATGCAGGTGATGCTGGAGAACGGCGTGCTGCCCATCGTCAACGAGAACGACACGGTGTGCATCACTGAGCTTATGTTCACCGACAACGATGAGCTCTCCGGCTTGATAGCGAAGATGATGAACGCTGACACCCTCATCCTCCTCACCAATGTGGACGGTATTTACAATGGCGATCCCAGCGACCCCGGCGCTCGCGTAATCCCAACGGTATACTACGACAAGGACATCAGCGAGTACATCCAAGCCAGCAAGAGCAGCCACGGCCGTGGCGGCATGACCTCGAAGGCTCATACCGC